>NZ_JBSWSN010000004.1:0-144235 GCF_054095935.1 Candidatus Nitrosopumilus sp. bin_32a
AGTCAAAACCAAAGTCAAAACCAAAGTCAAAACCAAAGTCAAAACCAAAGTCAAAACCAAAGTCAAAACCAAAGTCAAAACCAAAGTCAAAACCAAAGTCAAAACCAAAGTCAAAACCAAAGTCAAAGAAAAAATAAATAATTACTTTAATCTAAAATAGACATGACAAAAAGCATTAGTTGTTCAGACGCAGGTAAAGATTGTGAATGGTCTGCATCAGCATCCACTGAAGAAGAATTGATGGAAAAAGTTACTCAGCATGTTCAAGAAGAACACAAAGAAATTAAACTGAATTCAGAATCAATATCAAGCATCAAATCGCTCATTAAAGACATCTAAATGCAAAAAATACAATTTAATTTTTAAAATATACAACAATATCAAACTTGGAAATTACATCTTTGCTAATATTGTAGATATTAGATAGCAGTGCATGACATTTAACAAAGCATGTCCAATTTGTAATCAAAATTATTCTTCACTTGTCACATACATGTCTCATATCAAAAACAACCACAGTAAAGAACATCCAGAGTCATTTGTAAAAAAAGAAGGAGAATTAAAATGGACATTCAGAAATGATGACTGACACATAATGATTTCTGAAAATAAATTTTTAAGGCAATCAAAAGCATCTCTAAGTGGATTGTTACCGAGAATTGATTCAATAAAGCAAATTAGGCAAAAAATTGGCATCACTCAAAAAAAACTTGCAGCCATGACAGGGGTAAGTACTTCAATGATCAATCAAATTGAATCAGGCAGGAGTCAACCAAGTTACGATACAGCTAAAAAAATCTTTGAAAATCTTGCAAAACTAGAAGGAGAATCATCATCACATACAGCAGGAGATTTTTGCAGCAAGGATATTGTAAAGCTAAAACCAACAAATACACTTCACGATGCAATTAAAAAAATGCACGAATTGTCAATTAGTCAAATTCCTGTGTTTAATAATTCAGAGGCAGTAGGAGTGGTCTCCGAAGACGGGATTATCAAACATCTTGCAGATTTGGGAGAAACAGAATTAAAAAAAGCAAAGTTAGCAGATACGATGGACTCAGTTCCACCAATTGTAGATTTTGACACCCCTGCAAACGTATTAGTTCCTTTGATAAGATATTCCAAATGCATTCTAGTTTCAAAAAAATCAAAAATAGTTGGAATCATAACAGCATCAGATACTTTGAAAATGATGGAATAAAAAATTGAACTCCAAATCATTATTGTAAAAAAGTAACCTAGTCTAAAGGTAATTTTCTAAACTTTTCAGTCATTTTATCTAGTCTCGGCACATGCAAGGCATTCTTGTCAGAAGGAACAAATTTTTTTCTAAGATTTGAAATAGTATTTTCAAAAATTTCTATTTTTTGTTTTTTTGTTATCATACTCGATTAGGCAGTTCATCATACTTAAGGCAGGCAAATATCAGGACTCCAATATGCTTAAGTTTGCAAACTTTAAAGAAAATTTATGGATCTTAATGAAATACTCACTAAAGAAAGAGATTCTCTAAGAGATGAAAATATCGAACTAAGGAATAAGATAAAAAAATTGGAACTAAAAATAAAAGAATTAGAGAAAAAAGAATAATTATTGGACTAGGATTTGTGTTTTGCCCCATTTACTATCAAATTCTTCTTGAGTCATTTTGAGTTTGGATTTGCATTTAACACATCTGCGAAATTTATTGTGCTTTGAATACCTCCAAACATGAGGTTCGCTTATTTTATGGCAGTTCATACAGGACTAAGTTTCCTGTTAACTTAAGCGTATTGAATAGACAAGTATCTGTTCAGACAGATCACTTTAGTAGCAAAATAAAAGAGGTTTATTTTTTATTCGAATTTTCATGAGGATTTTCAGCATTTGTTGAGACATAGAAAGTTTACGAGTAAGATCATTTAACTTATGGTTTTCCAAATCAAATCCATATTGACAACTATTTATGATGATAAAATATTAGAAAATACATCCAACTGGAGAAATGTTAATTCAATAGTTCGGAAGGTGGGAGGAGACAAAACATCCATAGTTGCAGCCATTCACAGACTGGAGGAAATAGATTATCTTCAAATTAGCAAGGACAAAAACAAAATTTTATACAAAAGAAAGGATACTATGCAAAGCGAATTTGATTTTCTAAAAATGATGGAGACTTTAGAAGATAATCAAAAAACAGAACTAAATGTCATTAAACAAATTCCCACAATCATGATGGAAGATGGAAAGAGATTTAGAAAAAAAGGGCTAGACCTGCTAGAACATATTCAAGAAGAAGTCGATAGAGCCCACATGGCCATCATTAGAATAGATAATCAAGTTAAATCATCAATTATGCCCATTCCAATAGCCAAAGAAAGAAAAAAAATGCTAGACAAGTACATTGAGAAAATCATGTCCATCATTTTGAACAAATACAAAGAGAAGAACACCCAAATTGCAATACAAGAATATTTTCAAAATCACACTAAAGCATATGAATATAGAAAAACACTAAGTTAACTAATTAGGATGAGAGCACAGTTCTGTCAATACCCCTTGTAATGATTTTGGATGAATGAAAGTAACTTTAGTTCCAGCAGATCCAGGCCTAATATCACCTAAAAATTGAATTCCACACCCATCCATTCTCTCAACCTCACCTTCAATGTTATCAGTGTCTAATGCCATATGATGTAATCCTTGACCTTTTTTATCCAAGAATTTCTTTATTGGACTAGAATCATTTGTGGGTTGCATTAATTCTATACGTGCATTTTCTAAATGTAAAATAGCAACTTTAACACCTTCAGATTCTACTGTTTCAAATTCAACATTATCAACACCTAAAGCTTGCTGATAAATTTTAGCAGATTCTTCAACATCATTTACTGCAATTGCAATATGATCAATTTTCATCTAAAAGACCTCTTTCGGACGATATTCGCCAAACACTTCTCTGAACGTATTGCTAATTTCACCAGTTGTAGCAAATGCTTTAGCTGCAGTGACAATATAAGGCATCAGATTTTCTTCAGTATCAGCAGCATTTTGCATTGCAGACAATGCTTTTTCTAATTTTTTAGAATCCCGATCAGCACGCAGTTTTTTGAGTGCTTTCTTTTGTTGAATTTCAATTCTACCATCAATTCTTAGTAGTTCTGGTTGCTCTTCATCCTCAGCATACTTGTTTACACCAACAATAACCCTTTCACCATCATCAGTTTCTTTTTTCAAACGATATGCATTTGCACGAATTTCAGATTGGAAGAATCCTTTCTCAATTGCTTTTACAGAGCCTCCCATTTTTTGGATTTTTTTGAGATATTTCCATACATCAGCCTCGATTTGGTCACATAATTCCTCAAGATAGTATGAGCCAGCCAAAGGATCAGCAGTCTTTGTAATTCCACTTTCATGGGCTACAATTTGTTGAGTTCTCAATGCTATTTTTGCAGATTCCTGGGTAGGTAATGCTAATGCTTCATCACGGGAATTAGTATGAAGTGATTGAGTACCGCCAGCAACTGCAGCCATTGTCTGGATTGCAACACGAATGATGTTGTTGTTAGGTTGTTGAGCAGTTAATGATTCACCACTAGTTTGAGTATGAAATTTTAGTTGTAATGAACGAGGGTTTTTTGCATGAAACATTTCTTTTAATATTTTAGCGTAAACTTTTCTTGCAACTCTGAATTTTGCAACTTCTTCAAAGAACTCTATCGTACAGCAAAAGAAAAACGACAAACGTGGTGCAAAGTCATCAATTTTTAATCCCTTGTCAATACAAGTTTGAATGTATGCAATTGCATTAGCCAATGTAAATGCAACTTCTTGTGTTGCAGTACAACCAGCTTCTCTCATATGATACCCAGAAATAGATACAGGATACCATGAAGGAACCTTTTCTGCACAATATTCTATCATGTCACCAATTAATCGCATAGAAGGCTGAGGAGGATAAATGTAGGTGTTTCTTGCAATGTATTCTTTGAGAATGTCATTTTGAGTAGTTCCACGAAGTTCATGACTTTTGAATCCTTGTGATTCTCCAACTGCAATGTAATATGCCAAAAGTGTGGACGCTGTTGAATTAATTGTCATAGAAGAACTTACTTTTCCCAAAGGAATACCATCAAATGCAATCATCATATCTTTAATCGATGTAATCGATACACCGACTTTACCAACTTCACCTTCAGCTTGTGGAGAATCTGAATCATATCCAATCTGAGTTGGCAAATCAAATGCCATACTGAGACCAGTTTGACCCTTATCAAGCATGAATTTGAATCGCTCGTTGGTTAATTTTGCATCTCCAAATCCAGAATACTGTCTCATCGTCCAAAATCGTTCACGGAACATTTCAGGATGAATTCCCCTAGTGAAAGGATATGTCCCTGCATCTTCAGCAGTCCTTGTTTTTGAAGATTTTTGATAAATTCGTTTTACGAGATATTCAGAGTCAGTAAAGACTTTCTTTTCAGGAGTTTTAGATTTTGTAAGTTTTTTTGCAGCCATTTTATCACTTTACCAATGATTTTGTAATTTTATCCCCAGCTACGAATGGGTCTATGTCTTTAGATTGTAATTTTTTAAGATATTTGGAAAATGTTTTATCAGAAACTAGCAAGTCATCAATCTTTTCTTTGATGTTATTTAAAACAATATCCTTTAGTTCTGCTTCTAGTCGTTCCTTATCCTTTTCATCTTTGAATTCCTTTTTAGATTTCATCATATCCTTCAAAGTTTTAGCAAATACAGTTATGCCTGAATTGTTTTTTACAGATGTTTTTAGAATTACGGGCTTTCTATCAGAATCTCCAATAAAATCACGAACCGCATCAAATAGTTGATTCGTTCCGCTCAGATCACTTTTGTTAACTAGATAAATATCCCCAATTTCAGTCAAGCCTGCTTTGATTGTTTGAATGCTGTCCCCAGTATTTGGATTAAACACAACAACTGTAATATCGGCAATATTTGAAATTTCAACTTCAGTTTGTCCAGCCCCTACGCTTTCAATGATTATCGGATTAAATCCTGCAAATTCTAAAACTCGGATACTGTTACGTAAAGAGCGAGATACAGCCCCAGTTGCACCTCTTGATGCAATACTTCGAATATATGTTCCAGAATCAGTGGACTCACTCATTCTAACTCTATCACCCAAAATTGCCCCACCAGTAACGTGACTTGTAGGGTCAACGGCAAGTACTGCAGGTTTGGTACCTAATTTTTTCATGACCATTGCAGTTTTGTTGATTAGTGAACTTTTTCCAGCTCCTGCAGGACCTGTAATTCCAATTATTATCGAATTTCCACTAGATTTGAAAATTTTCTTTAGTAATTTTTTTGCTTCAGTTTGATCATTTTCAACAATAGATATTGCTTTAGCAATGGCTCCACGCTTTCCTTTTTTTAGATCAACAAGCAAATCCAAGATATATTAAATGATTTAGAGGTGCAATAAAATCTTGTGTTCGATCTAAGGTATAGAATAGATTACGGGGGGAATAGAATCACCTAAAGGATGAATTTCAGTTTTTAATTGAATGTGCCCTAATTCTTCATGATCAATTTCTAAAACAATTGGATGAATTGCCCAACCATATTTTGGCTCATGAGAGAATGGAACTATTTCAATAAACTCTGAATCTGAAAATTTTTTTTGAAAAGATTCATCCATGCCAAGAATCTCCATTACAACGGTGGCAGTCTTACCAGAAGTGTCAAGATAAGAAATCTCCACATATCCAGCATCATAATAAATTGCATCTACCTGAAATGTTTGACGAAGAATATCTTTATCATCAGATGCGCCACCAGTTAAAAATACAATTGCCAGTACAGTGAAAACTCCAAGAAATATTGGAGGTCCAAGTTTTTTAGCCATCTTTGAATTCTTTTCTCATACGTCTGAGGAATTTTGAATTTATTCTAATCCTTTCTAGAGTTTGCGATTGAGTGCGTTCAGTTCCAGGAGTAGGATTCTTTTTGAAAAATGTTTTAATTTCATTCTCCATAGAGTCATCTGCAATAGAGGTAATACTTGCTACAATTCTATTAAAAAGAGGATTTCCATGTCCAACTTTTTTGTTGATATTTTTCCAATTTTTCTTGAGCCAAGGCCACAGAACTTTATCGCCATACGGATTAGCAGCAACTTTCATGATTGGCAATTGCATGTTTTGAGAACGAACGTGAGGGGTTTGGGAGAAGTCAAGTGATTTTAATAGTAATTTTTTATCTTGGAATCCACATAATGCACCCAAGAATCGAAGTTTTTCCTCCATCGTTTTGGCATTCTTGTATAGTTTGGTTAGTTCAGCATGAGTTTTTGAATTTCCATTCCATGCAGCAACAGAGCAAATTGGTTCTATCAAATCAGGATGAATGGAACCTGGAGATTTTAAGAATTTTTTATATCGTCTTAATGCCTCATCAGTAACATCATCATCATTCATTTTACCCAAGACTGAAATTGCAAATCCACGCAGTAATGCATCTGTGTGTTTGTCAGATGATTGTGGCACCCATCCCAGATTAGACAGAATTTTTCTAAAGTAATTTACAGCATATCCGCGAATTTCTTCTATAAAGGGTTCATCGAATGCACGGAAATACAAGGATGCCAAGTTATGTGCAACATTAACAGATGCAAGATAACTATCTTCATCAAAATATGCATCTGAAAAATCAAGATAATTTCTGACTTGTTCATCTCCTGAAACACATAGGGAAAACAAATCGTTTTGGATTGCCCATCGATCAATTGCTGGGAGACGTTTTTCGTCTACTAGCATTTTCAAATCAAGTAAAATGCCTTCATCATATTTTACACGATAGAATCCTTTACGCCCATAATTTGCGACAAAGCCCAGAGTATTCTTAGGTAATTTTACAGACATTGATTTTGTAGTGAATAGTTTTTGAGAGATCTCACATTCCAATCCCAGAGACATAGGGATAGACCACAACCCCTTACTGAATTTTTTATCAGATTCAAGAAGATATCTTTTCTGTTTTAATTTTAGAGTATTTCCATCTTGATTTATTTCAACTAGGGGGAATCCAGGTTGCTTTAACCAAGTATTTACCATTGAAGAGACAGGCATTTTAGATGCCTTGCCAATTGCATCCCACAAATCTTGTCCACGGGCATTTTTATATTTGAAATCAGACAAATATTTTTTCAAACCTTTTTGAAAGTTTGGTTCACCAACATAATTCTCAAGCATTCGTAACACGCATCCACCTTTGTCATAAGAAATGGCATCAAAGATTTCACGAATTTCAGCAGGTGAATTTACTTGTACATCAATTGGATGAGTTGTTTTAAGAGAATCAAGACCCATTGCAACATTCATGGCATCTTCAACAAACTGGTTCCACAAATCCCATTCAGGATAGAATTTGTCAACAAATTTTGTTGCCATGAAAGTTGCAAAGCTTTCATTTAGCCACAAATCATTCCACCACTTCATCGTGACAAGATTTCCAAACCATTGATGTGCAATCTCATGTGAAATTACTTCAGCTATGAATTGTTTAGTTCGGGTGGAAGATGTTTTAGGATCATATAGCAAAATAGTCTCTCTGAATGTAATTGCTCCCCAGTTCTCCATTGCCCCTGCCGCAAAGTCTGGAACTGCAATCAAGTCTAGTTTTGGTAAGGGGTATTTTATTCCGAAATATTTTTCATAAGAAGTAAGAAGTTTCTTTCCCAAATCTAATGAGAATGCTCCTTTTGATTTGTTACCCTTTGTCGTAATTACTCTAATCTGAATTTTTCCAACTTTACCTGTAAGATATTCAAATTCTCCAACTCCAAGATAGATTAAGTATGTAGAAACAAGGGGTGTTTTTGAAAAATTGTAAAGCGTTTTACTTCCGATTTTTTTCTTAGATTTAATTGGCATATTTGAAATTGCAGTGAATTTGTTATCTGCAATTATAGAAATTTCAAAAGTTGCTTTGGCTTCAGGCTCATCCCAACAAGGAAATGCACGTCTCGCATCTGCTGCTTCAAATTGAGTAGTCGCAAGATATTTTGTTTTCCCATTTTGAACATATTGGCTACGATAAAACCCCAACAATCGATCATTTAGAATTCCTTGAAATTCTAAATCAATAGTAATTTCACCTTTAACTTTTTCAGATAATTTGATTTCCAATTCTTCTTTTTTCTCATTAATTTTTGGAGAAGACTTGATGGTTTTACCATTTGATCGTACTTGGCATGAGATGATTTTTAATTCTGCACAATGCATTGTAATGAAGTGAGTAGGCTTTTTACAATCAGCAGAGATAGACTCTATTCCATTAAATGTGAATTTTTTAAGATCAGGTTCAAAAGTTAATTTGTAATTTATTGGATTTACATCCATGATTCTGGTGCTTTGGTTACACTTTAAGTAGATTTTCTATTTTTGACTATATCCACGGATCAGATTTTTCATCCCAAGTAATTGCACTAATTCCATTATCAGTTAAAGTGTCACTGCTTTTAACAGAGGCCAATAAACATTCATCAGAACAATGAGTCATGTTTGAATTTTTCATGAATTTTTCACAATTTTCACAATATTTGCCCATATCTCAAGTTAACGAATTTAATTCATTTTAAAATAAAATACGATTATCAAATTTGAGAATGAATTTACAGTCATCAGCATACCAACTTTATATTCAATCAAATTCCGAGTTGATGTAATTGCCACCCACAATAAAACGTCAACAACATCCTCCAAAAAAAGAAAAAACACGTAGTGTAACTTATCGTCTACCTGTGAAACTAGTCGAAGAGATAGAAGCAGAGGCAATGAATAACAATATTTCTCACAATGTTATGGCAAGACAAATTTTAGAAAAATATGTCGAATGGGATAGATTTGCATCCAAAATCGGAATGATTCCAGTACCAAAGAAAATTCTAGACGTATTTGGAATCGAGATGGATGCCAAAGAGATTAATGAAATCATCAACGTAATAAAACCGATAATCAAGGATACGGTATTATTTGTCAAAGGAAAATATGATTTAAAAAGATGCATTGAAACACTTGAGGACTATATGCGAGCATCAGGGATGAAATCAGATCATAGAATCGAAGGAGAATTGCATCATTTCATCATCCAGCATGAATTAGGAGGCAACTGGTCAATATTCACAGAACAATTACTACAAGAGATATTCAAAGAATTTTTGCCAGATTCAAATATGAAATGTCAAACAACAGAATCAACAGTAATTGCAACGATTGCATTGGGTGCGGATTTTAGTGAACATAACTATTAGAGAAAAAATCAACTAATTGTGATTGAAAACCACATCCACGTCAATTTTCCCATCATGGAAACTAGTGTTTACTTCTTTGATTTTGCTCTTATACAAAAATAATCGCTTTCCCTCATCAGTTATTACACCAGAAGTTCGAATCATTTTTGAATCATGTAATTGTTGAATTCGTCTGTAAACAGTACTTAGAGGAATCTTTTTTTCTCTAGATACTTCAATTGCAGATTTGGGCACATCCATTATTGATTCCAATATAGATCTACAATATTTATCAGAAAGAATTTCAAGAAAAGATTCTTTTCTTTCTGGCTCTTCAATTTTTAGTTGATTGATTACTTGCATGATTTAACTATGTGAAATTAAGATATAACAACTAAGAAGACACATGTGTGCATTGCACTAGGAAAAAAGCATTATTTTGTTGCTTGATCTGCTTTCAATCCCTTGTAACGATTTCGGATGGTTACCTCGGTAACTCCAGCTGCTTCAGCAAGATCTCTCTGAGTAATTGAGACCCCATTCTTTACACATGACAGATAAAGTGCAGTTGCAGCAAGACCCATAGGATCTTTTCCTGCAGATTCTTTACGTTCTTGTGCCTCTTTGAGTACCTTTACTGCATAGCGTTTAGTTTTTTCAGATATCTCAAGTTTGCTAGATATTCTAGCAATACATTGAATAGAATCCACAACAGGCATTTTTAATTCTAATTCATGATGTAATAATCGATAACATCGTGCAATATCTTTTCGTTTAACATTTGCAGCATCTGAAACATCTTTTAAAGTTCTGGGCGTTTCAGTATCTCTACATGCAGCATAAAGGGATGCTGCAATCATTGCGGAGATAGATCTTCCACGAACTAATTTTTTTTCCAATGCTTTTCTGTAAATGTATGCAGCTTTTTCTAAAACATTGGCAGGAACTGAAACTTTATCTTTTAATTTATTCAAATCACTTAGAGCTTGTCTCAAGTTTCTATCAACAGGTGCATGAACTTGACTTCGGCTATCCCAAGTTCTTAGTCTCTCAATGGTACTTTTCATAGATGTTGAAAGAGGTTTTCCAGATGCATCTTTGTTGAGGGGATTAATTACAGTCGATAACCCCATATCATGTATCATGAGAGAAGATGGAGCACCAGTTCTTGCAGGGTCTGCACCGCCGTCTTTTTGAAATGATCTCCATTCAGGACCAGATTCCTGAGATTTTCCATCAAGCACATATCCACATTTTCCACAAAACTGTTCGCCTGTAACTTCGTCAGTCAGAAGAGAGTTCTTCCCACATCTAGCACAAGATGGAGTGTCCATTTAGAAAGCCACCCCATTTTTTTGAAAATTCATAAATGAAACATTAGAAGTGTTAGTACATTTTGACATAATTTGGAAGCATTTCTCAGCTATATGAAGGATGAGTATTTTCACAGAATTAGTGCAAAGTATTTTTACAAATTATACACTAACAGTGATTTCAGGTTGAGACATACCACCATAACCAGAATCAATAGTTTGTTTAGGATTCAAAGTGGTATCATGATGACAGGCCTTGTTACAAACAGGACAAAATTTTCTATCAAGCACAATGCATTGACAAATATGATTTTTCACATAGGCTTGGGCCGCTTGATTCCATTCTCCAGTACCATTACAATATACACAAATGTTCGTAGAAGAAGAACCTGCACCCTTACAAAAATCACATACATCCTCAGTCATATCTTACTGTCACTGTTGGGAGTTGAATCAATATATTTGGAGAGGGAAATAGATGGAAATCAAATAAACCTTTTAAAATATCCCAAAATACAACTATCATCATGAAGCAAAAAGCAGCATCAAGAAGCATCAAAATATTGGTAGCCAAGTTAGGACTAGACGGTCATGATAGAGGGGCTCTTGTGTTATGTAGAGCATTCAGAGATGCAGGAATGGAAGTAATCTATTCAGGTCTTTTTGCCACCCCAGACAGAGTTGCACAAATTGCAGAAGATGAAGATGTGGATGCAATAGCAATGAGTTTGCTAAATGGAGCACACGGAACACTCTTTCCAAGAGTAGTCAAGGCACTAAAAAAGAAAGGAATCAAAGATGTGCTAATAGTCGGAGGTGGAGTAATTCCAGAAATTGATCATGATGAACTTGTAAAAGCAGGGGTTGATCACGTATTTGGTCCAGGTACACCATTATCAACAATCATTGATCATATTACAACTGGAGTATCTAAATTAAGAAAAATATAAGAAAAAAGATTATTCTGTGGAATCAGGCCACATCATTTTGCGCATTTCTTTACCAACTTTTTCAATTTGGTGTTCGTCATATACTTTCATGTGTTTATCAAATGCATCTTTACCATTTTTCTGATATTCCGAAATCCATTCGCTATTGAATGTTCCATCTTGAATCATGGTGAGAACTTTTTTCATGTTCTCTTTGTTTGCAGAATCCATAACCATCGGTCCACGCGTTAATCCACCATATCTGGCAGTTTCACTTACACGTCTCCACATTCCATTAATTCCATATCTTTGAATCATATCTACAATGAGTTTGAGCTCATGTAAAACTTCAAAGTATGCAATTTCTGGTTGGTATCCTGCTTCAACAAGAGTTTCAAATGCATTTGTAACCATAGAAGCTGCTCCGCCACAAAGGTCAGCTTGTTCACCAAACCAATCAGTTTCCACTTCTTCTTTGAAAGCAGTTTTGATTAATCCGGCTCTTGCACTTCCAATCGCTTTTGCAATTCCCAATGTTCTATCCCAAGCTTTTCCTGTAAAATCTTGTTCAACTGCAACAATTGCAGGAGTTCCAAAATTATCAAGATATGTTTCTCGAACTTTAGAACCAGGTCCCTTTGGTGCAACCATGATTAAATCAACGTTGCTTGGCGCTTCAATCCATTTCCAATAGATTGCAGCTGCATGAGAAAATGACAATGCTTTTCCGTCTGAAAGATTTGGTCCGATTTCATCTTTGTATACTTGACCTTGAATCATGTCAGGAATCAATATGTGAACAATATCTGCTTGTTTTGTTGCATCTGCAACAGACATCACTTTGTGACCGTCAGCTTTTGCTTTTTTCCAGCTGTTACCGCCTTCTTTAAGACCAATTATAACATTAAGACCAGAGTCCTTCATGTTGTTAGCTTGTGCATCACCTTGAATTCCATAACCAATTACAGCAATTGTTTGATCTTTAATTGGATCAAGACTGATATCGGCATCTTTCCATGTTTTTGCCATGATTCTGACAAGAATATTGCAAATATTAACTAAATCAAATCAGAGTGCATCATCATACAATAATTCCAGATATTCGTGCTTTGATCCTAGAATTAGCCACAACAGAGATTCTCGAGTCATTTTTGAGTTTAAAATAATATTCACAATAATACTTGTTTTGTGTACTTTTTTTAATTTCATCTATAGAAATTCAAGTAAACTAATGAGCATGTATGGCAGCAAAGAAAAAAGCAGCAGCTAAAACTACAGCTAAAAAAGCTTCAAAAAAGAAATAGTGTTTTTAATTGGAGGAATAACAATCCTCTTTTTTTATTTTAAAAGTTCAGAATCAAAAAATTACCTTTAATGGATAATTCCTTCCTGAAGTTTATATCTAAAATATGAATAACTGAGATATGTTTCGTCTAAAAAAGAAAAAAAACATAGAAATGGAAGTTATCAGAATTCCAGCTTTTAGAATAGATTGAGCAATACTATTCAATCATGTTGAAATTTAGAATAAATTGTTCATCATGTTTATATCCTAGAATTATAACTCACATTTGCTATGAGCTACTCTCAAAAAGTTCAAGAGGATTACGATGGTTTCGACGATGAAGACATTGATTCGGAATCTGAATATGATTTTGAGGACTAAATATGAAATGCCAATGTAACACAGATAAGCTATGTCTGTTTCATTACATTTCAAACAATCCAGATTCTATAAAGCCAAAAAACTAAATGTGATTAATCCCATGACAAAAAACAATCCAGACAATGTTGAAGATACAATTGAGCAAAGATTCGAGAGTTTGTATCCCAATTACGACTATTCATTAGAATCATCACATAATGAAAAAGATACTAGAAAGAGAAAAAGAATGAAAAATATGTATTGATCCCATATGTTAGTGTCAACAAATACAAACACAGGATGTCAGAGCGTAGAAGAAATTGTTCATCTTGTTTATATTATAGAATTTTAACTCACATTTGCCGTTACAAGGTTTGTAGGTAAAACCCAATTGAATAAATTCATACGGAAAGAAAAACCTTCAATCAATTAAATTTCAATTATTTTATCACAGGAGATACATTTGACAATGACCTTTTCACCTGGAAGTCTAATGAATCGTTTTGATCCACATTCAGTACAAACAGGACAAGCACGTAATGGTTCCCCCATATTCTAAGATATCTTAGGATTCAATTAAATTGCACTATTGGATTGGACCGCTGCCAAGAATTCTAATGGTTGCAGATTCAGGTTTTAAAATAACAGCAATTTGGCCTTTTTTACAAACAATTGGTTTTTCAAATGCAAGTTTTAGGGGCGATATTGACAAGAATTTTGCAGCTTTAATTTGCAACCCTATACTAACTAGACATCCTTGATTTTCTGCAATATCATTTTTGTAAAAAGGACTCTTTTGAAAATCAAGTTCAATCTCAGTTTTAACATCAACTGCACCTTCTGTGGAAATTATATCTCCACGACTAACCTCATCAGGTTTTGCACCTTTAACGGCCAATCCAACTCGTGCCGGACATACAGACTCACTTACAGGATCATCATGCATCTGAATTGATTTAATCAAAACATCGATTCCTGCAGGATATAATTTCAAGTTATCATATTGTTTTACAGTGCCGTTTGTCACCTTACCTAGAATTACGGTTCCAACTCCCTTTACATCAAAACAATGATCAATCACCATTTCTGATGGATCCCCATTTGTGATAGGTTCCAATTTATCCATCGCTTCTTTAATTTTATCTTGATCAACTTTTTCATAATTTTCAACCACAGTTCCCTTGATCATGGCATCTAACTTTGATTCATCAACATCAAAAGTGTGAGACAGAATTCCATTTTCTTTTTTCAATGAATCAAGAGCAATTATTTGCTCACCTGTGAATTTATCTAATTTGTCAACATGTAAAATGACGTATTCTGCAAGATTGATTGCCTGAAACAAAGGCTGTATTTTGTCTGGAAATCCACTAGGAACAACCCAAGTTTTGATAACATCTGCCTCTTTTCGATCATAAAGAGTAAGATCAGTTTCGGTTCCTTTCTTTCCAAATTCTGATGCAATATCTTGTTTTCCTAAAACCACAAAATTTACAGATCTAACCATGATTTGTAAATAAAAAATCGAGCTTATGAAGTTTTGAATACATCACCTAAAAAAATCGAGGAACTAACAAGGATACTCTGAAAGATCTAGAGAGAGATCATGTTGTTCATCCAAAATATGAAGATGATATAAAATAGATTTATTGTTAGAAGAGCCCGAACTTATTTTCATAATAAAGTATGAATTTCATTTTTTATATAAAAAACTAACGTACGAATCATACTAAACCAACAGGTTAAGAGTTAAGGGTATGAATTCAAAACTTGAGCATAACTGGCAAAACGATGATTTTTGGGCTTGACTAATTTTTGATGATATTTTTGGATGGGCTTGCCAGTTGCACCGTTTAGACCCAGTGGGCCACGAACATACTTTTCGTTGTTTGCCCATAAAAGGACTTCATCTTTAGGAGCATAATGATTTATTATTTTTGAATTAATTGTAGATTTTAGGATTTTTCCATATTTTTTAGAAGATGGAACATCCCCAGTTATTGATGCACCGAATAGATATACAGATTCTACAATTCCAATATTTTTTTTCTTTTTTGCAAGATATTCCAAAGCACTCAAAATTACCTGGGAGCCTAAAGAATGTCCCATTAACCTTATCCTTGTTTTAGGACTGGTTGTTTTGAAATCTTCAATGAATGTTCCAAGATTTTTTCCATTTTTTATTGCAATTTTTTGACCTACTGCAAGAGCATGTTTTGCATGTTTTATTAAATGAGCACCAGTAGTGTTTGAATCATAACTAAATCCAATTACAGGATGAGCATATCCCAATTTTCGTAATTGTTTTTGAGCCAAAATAACTTTAGCAATAGCTCCCGCATTATCATTTCTTAATCCATGTATCATAATTGTAATTTCTTGTGAATTAATTAATTTTTTAAAATCATTTTTTGGATATGTATGATATGGATTGTTTTTCAATGTATTTCCATTAGAAAGATCATAGTACCCCCTGGTAGAAATTCTCGGTATTGGTTTCATAGTTACTCAGATGGACCTAATTGACTTTTGTGTTTTTCAATATCAGATTCTTCCACTTTGGCAAATATTGGCGATGCATCACCCAACATATGATTAGCTGAAATTCCCAATAAGGACATGTCACTCCACGAAGATTTGCTTATTTCTCCTTCCAATCCAAGTTGTTCCCAAATTTTTTGTGAAGATTCAGGTAGAAAAGAAAATAGGGCAATAGATAATGCGCGTGCAGCATTTACTGAAAGATACACACAGTTTGCAGTTCCAGGACCTTTTTTCCATGGCTCTTTGTGTTGAAAATATTGATTAAAAAAAGAGGAAAATTCCATGATTTTTTTCAAAGCCCTGTCAAGATGATTTTGTTCCATGAGTGAGCCTACACTGGAAGCAAGATTTTTTATTTTTTCTTCTGCTTCAGAATCTTTTTCATCAAATGAATCAGGTTCTGGAACTTTTCCATCAAATGCTTTTTTGGTGAATCCAAGTGCCCTATTAACAAAATTTCCAAGATTCCCAATCAATTCAGAATTAATTCTAGTTGTAAAGTCATCCCAATCAAAATTCAAGTCATCCTGAGAATAGGGATTGATAGAAACAAGATAGAATCGAAGATAGTCAGAGGGGTAATATTCTAAAAATTGTTTTAATCCGATATACCAATTCCTGCTTTTTGAAATTTTCTTAGATTGTAAAGTCAGATGCCCTCTAGTCGGGATGTAATCAGGAAGCTTGTATTCCAAATCAAGCCCCAGTCTCATTGCAGGTAAGAAAAGATAATGATGATACACAATATCTTTTCCAATGAAATGGTAAATATCAGCAGAATTCCAAAACTCTTTTCCATCCATCCCTTTATCATTAAGGAATTTCATTGCAGTAGAAATGTAAGCAAGATGGTTATCAAACCAACCGTAGAAGACCTTACCTTCTGCACCATCAAGAGGTACCGGAACCCCCCAAGGGATATCTCTTGTAATATCCCAATCAATCAATCCAGATTTGATCCAATTCTGAACATATTTTTTAACATCTTTTTGTAGATTTTGATTTTCTTCCAACCATTTTGTTAAAGAATCACCAAAGTTCGTGAGTTTAAAAAAATAATGTTTTGTTTTTTCTTTAGTTGGAGGTTGTCCACAAAGAGAACATTTTGGATCAGTGATTTCATCAGGTACACGTCCACAACTTTCACAAAGATCAGAATATTGATCCTCGGCCTTACAATAGGGACATATTCCTTTCACATATCGGTCAGGCAGAAATTTTTTATCATTAGTACAATAGAATTGGATGATTTCTTTCTCGTAAATATGCCCAGAATCATTTAATTTTTTA
Organism: Candidatus Nitrosopumilus sp. bin_32a; assembly: GCF_054095935.1. Taxonomy (NCBI): domain Archaea; kingdom Thermoproteati; phylum Nitrososphaerota; class Nitrososphaeria; order Nitrosopumilales; family Nitrosopumilaceae; genus Nitrosopumilus; species Candidatus Nitrosopumilus sp. bin_32a. Next base: position 16,984 of record NZ_JBSWSN010000004.1, read on the forward strand.
AAGACATCTTGAACAAAGGCAATATTTTCAGAAGAACTAGTTTTGTAAAAATAATCAAATTTAATATTAAATGCTGTAAAATCATCATAATCTCGCTTATTCCAATGAGCCACATATTCGGCAGGGGTTTTACCTTCTTTTTCAGATTGAATTAGAATTGGAGTCCCAAAATCATCGGACGCGCAAACATAGTATGACTCTACTCCATTCATTTTCAAGAATCTGTTAGTTACATCTGCTGGAAGGTAGGTGGATGCAACATGTCCTAAATGAATTTCCCCATTTGCATAAGGCAATGCACTTGTAATGATAGCTTTTTTGTTCATGTAATATTAGTCAGTGGCGTGATTGAGGTTAAGAAGTTTACCAGTTGTTTGCATACTTTACTTGTTCAGGAGTTAATTTATCAATTTTAACATCCATTGCACTTAGTGCATCAACTGCAATTTGTTGATCAATTTCCTCAGGGACATCGATAATTTTGTTTTCCATCTTTTTATGATTTTTAAGAATATACAAAACAGAAAGTATTTGATTTGAAAACGATTGCGCCATAACTTCAGGAGGATGTCCTTCCGCTGCAACCAAGTTTGCAAGACGACCTTGCCCAATAAGATATACTATTTTTCCATTACTCAAAGTGCATTCATCAAGATTTGGTCGCACCTCTTTAACAGATTTGGAAGATTTTAACAAAAATTTACTGTCAATTTCAACATCAAAGTGACCAACATTACCCATAATTGCACCTGATTTCATTTTCAGAATGTGTTCTTTTCTAATCACACTAGTCATACCAGTACATGTGACAAACATATCACCAATCTTTGCAGCTTCACTCATAGGCATTACTTCAAATCCATCCATGTGAGCTTCAAGAGCTTTAATAGGATCAACTTCAGTTACAATAACTTTAGAGCCCATTCCATTAAATCTAGATGCGACACCACGACCTACCCATCCATAACCAACAACTACAACACGTTTTGAGGCCATCAGAAGATTCATTGCACGAAGATACCCATCGATGGTACTTTGGCCAGTCCCATATCGATTATCAAACATATGTTTTGTGTATGCCTCATTAACTAAGATTACAGGATAACGTAATTTCCCTTGATTTTCCACAGCTCTAATTCTAGTAACACCAGCTGTTGTTTCTTCAGTCGCTCCAAGTATTTCCAAGTCTTTAAATCGTTTATCAAAATGTGCTTTGATGTTCATATCAGCACCATCATCGGTAAGAATAGTTGGTTTGTGTTTTAGGACTTGATCAATACACCAATCATAGTCTTTGACTGATTGCCCATGCCATGAATAAACGTGAATTCCCTGAGATGCCAAAAATGCAGCAATGTTGTCTTGAGTAGTGAGAGGGTTTCCACCACAACATGCAACTGTAGCTCCCAATTCTTTAGCACCCATCAATAAAACAGATGTCTCTTTGGTAATGTGAAGACAGAACCCAAGTGTGATTCCCTTTAGAGGTTTTAATTTTTTATATCGATTAATTGTATTATCAAGAATTTGCATATGAGATCGAGCCCATTCATAAGATAGTTTACCTTCTTTGATTAATTTTGGACTGGATTTTACTTTACTCAACAAACACACTCAACTTGAGGGATATATGACTCTATCATGCGAATGTAAATAAATGACAAAGATATCAGAAATTTATTGACTTGGAAGAAAATTGCAGACAAAGGAGCAGTAGAGGCAGGCAAAGGCAAAGCTTTCAAAATAGACGGTAAACAAATTGCAGTTTTCAACCAAGGAGGATACCATGCAATGGATGATCTTTGTGTTCACCAAGACGGATCAATTGCACCAGGTAAATTAGATGGAGACATTGTAGAATGTCCACTGCATTTTTGGCATTACAACATCAAGACAGGAGAACTGACAGACTATCTCAAAGATGTGAAACTTGAAACATATCCAGTACAAGCCAGAGATGACGGAATCTACATTGACATTTAGTTAGAAAAAGACCTGTAAATTTGAAAAAATACCACACAATATCAGGCGTTGACTGCGTAATATTTTGAGAATACAAAAAAGACTAATTTCTAAAAATTGGATATTCGCACCCATCTTTTATTGTTAAAAAACAATCTATAACGTTGAAAAAGAAAATAATATTCTCAATTTTAGTAGGAATCTTAGCGATAGGCATCACACAGTCTTCACTATCAGAAGAATCTAAAGAAACATCACACATTGCAGTAGATACAGAAGAATTTCAACAACCCAAATCAAAATATGATCCTCAACAAATCAGAATTGTCGGCCATATTGCAGATTATTCTAGAGGAGAAAATGTAAACATCACAATGATAAAACCAAACGGAGTTCAAGAAGAAATCAACATATTTGCCACAAAGAAAGGTAATTTTCAAACATTGATTCAGATTACAGAAGATTCCCAAATTGGCATTCATGAATTAATTTTGAATTATCATGAGGAAGACATAGCATTCACATTGTTTAAGATCTTAGAAAATTAAATGCAAGGAGAAGGGACAAAGTTCCTCCTCCTGCTAGGTATGGGTTATGTTGGGCACAGATTTTATCTGTAATATTACTATACAGAATCAGTATAAGGAATATTGTGTGTTCAACTAATGTTCACACCGCTTTATATTATACAAAAGCTAGTTTTTTGTTCGTAATTTACAAGAATCTTGAAGGGGAATTTCAATTCAACAATAAGCAGTTTATGGCAAAAAACACATCACAAAATTATGGCTTTTAATACAACAACTATGCGTTTTCAGATAATTTACGAATATGTGATTTGAGGGATTCCTGAGATGCCAAATTTAATGCTTTTTGCATTTCTTTTTTGTATGCTTCAGTGTTTTTCTGAGTTTTCTTAATTATATCACATTCATTGACTATTGGCAATATTTTGAAATTTTTGTATTGCTCGTATGTAAGAATGCAAATATGATATTTTTTATCATTTTTGAATTTGTATTTTATTTTAAATGACATGAAAAATATTATTTTCATACTATATTTAACTGAAATTTGAGATTCTAGAAATGTTTGTTCAAATGAACAAACAATATGTGAAATTTTTATCTTATTGAACTATGTTTGATTTTTAACAAAATTTCTATAGTCATCTTTTGTAAATCTTCTATTTCGAGGCTAGTTTCTAACTGTCTGTACATAAATCAAATAGAAATAATTTGTAAATAACAATATGTAATTTCATTTTGTTACAGTTTTTTTTATCAATAGTTAAGAGTTAAATACGATCAATTTTTGATCGCAATATTGTTCTTTTATCAAAACCCCTCTTTTCAAAGGGTTATTTTTAACAGCGATTTTGATACATTTTTTCCAAAACAGAACCAATTTACAACAAAAATTTCCTTTCTTCCTATAACTATCAACAAACTACGGTAATTAGCAATGACTGAAGTACAATCCATATCCCTATTTGATAATGAATCAGATACTGCAATGTACAAGCATAAACTTACTCTTGAGAAAATCCGCGATGAACTAATTAATTTTGGTCTAACTAAAAGTCAAGCAAAGGTGTTCATCTATCTTGGAAAGTATGGATCAAAGACTGCATCTGACATATCAAAAGCACTGCAATTGCCTAGAACTGAAACATATCATCTAGTTAATTCTCTTCAAAACTTGGGGTTGGTTGTTGCAGAATTGGTACACCCTACAAGATACACTGCAATGGATATGAAAAAGGCAGTCTCTACACTAGTCAAACAAGAACAAGAGAGAATAGATGTTCTTGCAAACAAGGAAGAATCACTTTCAGAGATGTGGAAAGAAATTCCATTTTTTGCAGTAGAAACGGATGAATCAAAATCAGAAAAAATGCAATTGCTTCATGGAACAGGTCCGATTACAAACAAAATCAAAGACATGGTTGGAACTAGTTCTGAAGAAATCAAAATCTATGGCAGTGTTTCAGATTTACTTCGAATGTATCATTCAGACGTATTTGATTGGATTGAAACATCACCATCAGAATGCCACATTGTAGTTTCACCATTAAATAAAACTCCTGAATTTCTATCTGAGATAAATTCTAATTCAATCAAAGCAATATCCTCAAACTCTGAAAACAAATGTTTTGTAATAAATGACAAAAAAGAAGTGTTAATTTTTATGAGAAATGCAAATCATCCAACAAGACAGGTTTTTGCTTGGTGGTCTGATTCTGAAACATTAGTTGACATGATGGATTCTTTATTTGATTTGTCATGGGAAAAAGGCGAACAGTTGTACTAGAAAATAATTTGGAATGAGTGTATTTTGACGAAAGATTCTGGACAAGATTACAAGGAAACAATGCAAGAAATGTTACTTGAATTAAAAATCAAGACAGACAAGTTGATGAAAAAATTCAAAGAGCAATCCAAAAAAGACAAAGTCAAGTAAAAAATCAATCCAACCGCAGACAATTCTGCAATCAATAGATTGATGATTACAACAGATTTCCCAGTTTGTGACTATCCAATATTTTAATTATGGCTATTTGTGGTCATATGTCAATCTGAGATCAATTTGTGCTCATTGTGGCAAATCATTTGACGAGGAGATACAAAGTTTTGTTCTCAAGGTTGTAGATATTCATACATTATTGCAATAGATAAAAGAACCAGAGAAGCAGTAAAAGACGATCCTAGTTACACAACTAAAATGAGTTCAAGTGATTGATCTCAGCAGGGATTTATGAGAAATTATATTTTAGGGTTAAATTTCAAGTATAGAATAAAGTTTCATTGTTAAATTTTCAGGAGTCCTGAACTAATTCGACAAGTCACCTGAGGGCTTTTAAAAATTAGTCGTTGTAAAAAAAATTGTTTAAAATATGCGTAGTTTGTGTGTTCAAAATGAACTAATCTAGATTTAGTATTGGGAATAAGTTTTATTCACATGTATTCTGCAAACTAGTTGTTGAATCAAGACATCGTAAACGAAATCACAGACCAAGATTACTCTGCAATTACTGAAACAATTGAGAAATTTGTATCCGATCAGATAGAAAAAAATCATACTAATGGAGTCATTTTTGGATTAAGTGGGGGGATAGACTCAGCAGTGATAGCTTACATTTGTAAAAGAAAACTAAAAGACAAAACACTTGCATTAATTATGCCAGATACATCAATTACGCCAAAATCAGAAACAGAAGATGGACTCAAAATGATTGCATTAACTGGGATAGAATACAAGTTAATTGACATCAAACCAATCATAAATGAATATTCAATGTATTTAGAACCAAATCAAAAAGCTAAAGGTAATCTTCGAGCTAGAGTTAGAACAAATATGCTGTACTATTATGCAAATGCCAAAAATTATCTTGTTTTAGGATCAAGTGATAAAAGTGAATACAACGTAGGGTATTTCACAAAATTTGGAGATGGGGCATCAGATATTACTCCGATTATTTCTCTCTATAAACTACAAGTAAGAGAAATTGCAAAATATTTAGGAGTTCCAGATAACATCATTGCCAAGAAGAGTAGTCCTCATCTTTGGAAAGATCATGAGGCAGAAGAGGAGTTAGGCACATCGTATGAAGAGATAGATTCCATTCTATATTGCATGATTGAAAAAAAACAATCAATAGAAGAAATAGAAAAAACAACTAAAATAGATAAAATTACAATAGAAAAGATTCAGCAATTACACATAAACAGCGAACATAAAAGATCATTGCCTCAGAAACCATATAGAGAATAAGATGAAACTATTAGACACATTATCCAAAGTAGAACAAGAGGTAGATATCTCAAAAAAGGTCAAAATTTATCTTTGTGGAGTCACAGTTTATGATGAATCACATATAGGTCATGCAAGAACAATCATAGTTTTTGACGTACTGAGAAAATATCTAGAAAATAAAGGAATTAAAATTGAGTTTATTCAAAATTTTACAGATGTAGATGATAAAATCATAAATCGGGCAAATGCCGAGAATAAAACAGCTGATGAAATTAGTAGTAAATATATTAAAAATTACTTTGTAGATTTTGATGGATTAAACGTTAAACGTGCAACAAACTATCCAAAAGCAACTGAGCATATTGAGGAGATTATCAAATTTATTGGAAAATTAATTAAAAAAAACATTGCATACACTTCAAAAAACGGAGTGTATTTTTCAGTTTCAAAATTTTCAGGATATGGGAAGTTATCTAAAAAGAAAATAGACGAGCTTCAATCAGGTTCAAGAATTGAAATAGATGAAGAAAAAAAAGATCCTTTGGATTTTGCAGTTTGGAAATTATCAGACACAGAACCTACATGGGATAGTCCATGGGGCAAAGGGAGACCAGGATGGCACATAGAGTGCTCAGCTATGAGCATAAAATACCTAGGAGAGAATTTTGATATCCATGGAGGAGGGCGAGATCTTATTTTTCCACACCACGAGAATGAAATCGCACAATCCGAATCTTGTACAGGTGTTCAATTTGCTAAAATTTGGATGCATGTTGGAATGGTCACAATAGATGGTGAAAAAATGTCAAAATCCATCGGAAATGTAAAATCAATCAAACACGTCTTAGAAAACTGGGGGCCAAATGTCATCAGATTATTCTGTTTGTCAGGACATTACTCCAAACCTATTGATTATTCCGAAGAGATGCTAAAAGAGAATCTCATAAAATGGAGGCAGGTAGAGACTTGTCATTATGAGTTGATTCATGCAAATAATCAAAACAGTGAAGAAATCGATGATCTAGTCAACAAACTAGGCAGGGAATTTGACGCTGCATTAGATAGTGACTTTAACACGCACCTAGCATTATCGGCATTTTTCCAAATAGTAAAAGAAACAAACAGATTAGCTGCAGAAGAAAGACTTGGAAAAGACAACAGTGATACAATAAGAACAGAATTAAAAAGAATGTTAGAAGTCCTAGGATTGCAAATTCCAGAAATAACAAATAGTCAAAAAGAAGAAATTGACAAATTGATCATCGATAGAGAAAAAGCAAGAAAAGAAAAGCAATTTGAAAATGCAGATAAAATAAGAGATAAACTAAATGAAATGAATATTGAGTTAATTGATCATAAAGGAAAAACAATTTGGGTGCGCAAAGAAAACATTAAAGCTGAAAAATAAAACTTAGTCAACACTAATTAGTTCATACCAACATAACTCACGCCTAAAATAATTAGGACAGTCTAATTAGGTGAATCTAATTTTCAAGGTGTTTAATAGAACAAAAAAATAACTCAAGACATGAATGCATGGAATAAATTTTGGCAATGGTATGAAAATAAAATATTAGGGAGTGTAGTTTTAATTGCAATTATACAATTCATTCAAGTTCCACATATGATATGGAATGCAGATATCATGTTGGAAGCAGGAATTGTTTCCAGAGTTCACCCTGTAATTGATTGGTTCTTGTACGGGGTTGATCTAATTGAAATCATTTCAATTATCAATGTTGGAATGATTATGTTTAGTCTAATTAAGAAAAAAAGAGAATCTAAAATAAATTCAGATATTGAAATCAAAAAATAAAGAATTTACTCTTTTGCATTCCAAATTACACGTTGAGGGAATGGAATTTCGATTCCATTATCATCTAATGCCTTTTTAGCAACTTTGAGTAAAACAGGACCGACTTGACCCCAATCATCTCTAGGATGCCAAACTAAAATTTCAATATTCACGCTTGAATCAGCCAACTCATTAATTCTGAATTCAGGTGCAGGTAACATCAAAACAAATTTCATAGATTTACGAATTTCTTTATCCATAACAGATATTGCACCATCAATGTCTTCTTTGTATGCAATTCCAATCATAGCCTCAGATCTTCTTATTGGGGTAGAGGTCAATGAGCGAATATTAGATGTGAAAAAAGATTCGTTTGGAATTCGAATTATAGTTCCATCAAATTTTTGAACACGAACAGAAAAAGTGCTAATATCAAGCAAAGTTCCAGCAACATCAGAACCTAGAATCTCAATTTTATCACCTTGTTTTACAGGTTTTTCAATCATCAAGAAGATGCCTGAAATTAAATTAGATATGACAGATTGAGTTGCAAACCCAATTACAATGCCAAATATTCCTCCTGCAACAAGTAATCCAGAGAGATCAACACCAGTAGTAGATGTAAAAATCAAAAAGGATAAAATTATGATTCCAAAATAAATAAGTTTACCAAAGTTTTTTGCAGAATCCTGAGGCAATTTGGGGGCATAGTATTTTGTAAATAAAACTCGAACAGTTCGTGCAACAATCACACCGACTGCCATGATTAATCCCCCAATGAGTAAGGAGAGAAGAGTCAATCCGCCAGTAATTTCAATCTCAGATAAACTTGATAAAAATTCCAAGGCCATTATTCAACACCCATATCCACATGTTTTACTGATTCAATTTTCTCATATATTGGAGACAACGTAAAATCAGTTTGAATTTTTTCAGAAGTAACATCAATTATTTCAAGGGTGAGTTTTTTCTTCATAACGGCACGTATTGAATCAATTATTGCTTTTGAGTCTTTGTAGTAAATAGAATTATCGGATATTGGAAAAACAATTTTGCTAACACTGAGACCTTTGAATAATTCATTTTGTAGATTTACCTTCAAAACAGCATTAACAAATGGAATAGAGTCATCATATGATTCAACTATGTCGCTTTTTGCATATTTGCACAAAGTGCCAGATTCAGGAGAACCGTAAAGACAAAATCTAGAATTTATAGGATCACATGTAAAACAATCCAGAGAATCCTTATGGCCATCATGTACAAAAAATACACCTATTTCAATTGGACAGCGTAGGAAAAAATCAGCAGATGAATTATCAGATAAAAAGATAGATGTGTCAAGGTCCAAATACATATGAGTTGTTCGCTTTGCAGGAAAATTTAATGGCCTTATAGGACACAGTTCAATTTGAAATTTAGAGGACTTGGTAGGAATTATTTTTTCAACAGAGTCGCCATCAGAATTTATTCTAGAATATGAAAACACATTTTCACTAATTTTTTTAATTCTAATCTCAGTATTTGGCAGGTTTAATTCAAGAGATTCACTAATATCATAAAACCCATATTTTGAAAAAGTGTCTTCAGTAGTTTCTTCACTCATCTTTTCAATGTCAACAATAAAATCACGAATTTAATCTCTTGTATTATAAAAAAGCAACATATTAAAAAAAATCAGACAGAACTTTTTGTCTGATCAAGCCTAAAATATTACCATGAGCAAGCCATTCAGATTTGCTGATACTCATTTTTTGAGATGCTAGAGACAATGCATTACTAAAATCATCGGCAAACAAAGGCATTTTTTCCATAGCCTCACGGATTCCTTCACGAACTTGCCAGACGCCAACTGGAATTGCGTATTCTGGTCTAATTTCTCGTAGAATGATAACTCCTGCCTGAATTTTCATTTTAACCAAATATTCCAAAACTCCTAATTTTGCTGCAAAATATGCACCGGCTATTGCAGGCGGATGATCAATTCCACGTGCATCCTCGTAATCAGAACCAAACCCCAATACACCATCAGAGTACCAAGCTTCAATCATTTCGTAAATCCATCTATGTGGAAATAGAACTATAGTGAAAATATTTCCTAAATGCTCGTGTGAGAAAACCCTACAAGAATCAATTAAGCCATAATCTAAAACTTCTTCGGTCAAGGATTTACAAATAATATCGTCAGTTGCAGTGATACTCCATTTGGTAGGAACTAGTTTTCTTTTTTGTCCCAACATCCCAATGCTAAAACATTTTTGAATTTTTGAAATTTCGATTCCAGAATTATATAAATTTAAAACAGCATCTTGTGCTTTCAAATCTTTATCATAGTAAATTTTTTCAATTGGTTTTACGGAAGTGCTTCCATAAAATTTTGCAGATTTTATTTCTCCGGTTGGTCCAAATGGTGCACTTTCTCCATCTAAAGAGATATTCGAAGATGTAGATGTTTGAAATATCAAGTCAGAATCAATAGGTTTTGAAGACATTGCCACTTCTTGAAGACTCTCAATATAACGTCCATCTGTTTTATCAACGGCAATTTTTTGAATTCCTCGAACCAAGTTTAATCTAAAATTTACAATGTCTTCTAATGATTTTCCTGTCCATTGTTCAGGGCTATCAAGTAAACTAGTATCACCATGGACAGGAGGAACCATCGGACCCACAAACACTTTAGGATAATTATGAGAACCAACAAAAACAGATGGAGGGCTACTACCACTAATAGAATCAGATGAGAACAAATTCCCATGTTTTGAAAGAGTTTCATGCCATTTGGCCAAAATTGAACGCCTAATGTCTTGAGAGTCAAACGACATACAAAATCATGCCCAAAATATGCCTATTAAGTTGCCTAATTATAAAAATTGATGATTTGTCAACGGATAATGTTTAAGGGATAATTTCTAATTGAAAATATGACAGTGAAGAGAATTGTCTCTTTTTTACCTAGTGCGACTGAATTATTGTATGAATTTGAAATGCAGGATAATCTATATGGTGTTACTTATGAATGCAAATATCCAAAAGATGCAACATTAAAGCCACATGTAATTAATTCAGTGATAAATTCAGAAGAACTAACCAGCAAAGAAATCGATACAATGACTTGTCAGTTGTTAAATAAAGGAAAAGATATTTTTACATTAAATGAAAAAAATTTAAAAAATGCAAATCCAGATCTAATTATTTCGCAAGAAACATGTGAAGTGTGTGCAGCATACACTAATCAGGTCAACAAAGCAGTTCAGATCCTTCAAAAGAAACCAATATTGTTTTCGATGGATCCTCACAACATGAATGAGATTATTAAATCAGTGGTGGATCTAGGTAAAATATTAGAAAAAGAAGAAAAGGCTAAAGAAATAACAGATGCATTATCAAAAAGAATTGAAAACATTAGAGAAAATAACGAATGTGTCAACCTCAAAGTTCTTGCAATAGAATGGATTGAACCATTTTTTACTGCAGGTCATTGGATTCCAGAAATGGTTGAAATTGCAGGAGGAATAAACATGATAAGTAAAACAGGAGAACGCTCTAGAAGATTAAATATCAATGAGATTGTCAAATCAAACCCAGACATAATCATCATGATGCCATGCGGTTTTGATACTCAGAGAACCATCAGAGAGTATGATAAATTTCTAAAAAATAAGAATTCGTGGAAGAATCTCAAAGCAGTTAAAAATAATCAAATTTTTGCAGTAGACGCAAATTCATTTTTCAGCAAACCAAGTATACGAACAGTTGAAGGTATTGAAATTTTGGCAAAAATCATACACCCAGACATATTCAAAAATCTCAAGGTTTCAGATAGATCATTTATCCATATTGAGGATCAGTATTAGGCTCAACTAACTGGTTGTTACACAATATAACATACTAGTGGTTATGTCCACTTTTGGGAATCAGCATACATGACAAGAACATTTGCAGGAGACCCAAAAATAGATGGTTTGTTAAAAATGACAAATAATGTTTTGGCTAAACTAAAGAAAGAAATTCAATGATTAAATCACTTTTTTGCAGCACTAACTAGAGACACCACATCTCTATCTCTCAATTGATAATCAACAGGCAATCTCAAATTATATCTCAAATCTTTTCCATAAAGAAGTCCTTTTGTTAAATCAGAATGAATCTCTTTAGCAAGATCATTGATAGTTGCTCCATCTTTTAGTAAAATTAAATCTGGCAATACCCTACCTTTTTTATCAGCAAGATTCTTTTCATCAGCCACAGGGTAAATAGAATTCATTTTAAGCAGTTTAAAAACAGCAACATTGATTGCAAATTGCACGCCGGTTCGCATGTATTCTCCCATTATACCTTTTTTGATAAAATTTAATGCGTGGATTTGTTTTTCATTTAGTTCATCAGATTTTATAATTTCAAATGTTTCAGAACCAGGAGAGTATTTTATCAATCCTTTTTGTTCTGCACGTCTTAGAACAAATTCACTGTCACCACTAACTGGAATTACTATAGAATCATTGTATCTTTCTCTTAAGCGTGCAAAATTCTTATCGGCACCCTCAACATCAACTTTATTTGCAACAATTAATGTAGGCTTTGAAATTTTTCGTAAATGTGACGCAAATTTTTTACTATCAATCATATCAAAATCATCAAATTCTTTTTCTTCAAGATTAGTAGCATGAAACGTTTCTTTAACATGGATTTTAGTTACACCAATTCCACGATATAGATCAGTTATAGCATCTGAAACATCAGTACCAGTTTTAATTAATTTAGAAACTTTATCCCTATTACCTTCTAGAATTTTATGATACCACATGATTAGTTCTTCTTCAATATCTGCAAAATCAGATATAGGATCTCCAGATCCAACTTCAGTGATTCTACCAGTAGAGTCAATTCCTCCGGATGCATCAACTACATGGAGAAGAACATCAGATTGTGCAGCTATTGATAAAAACTGATTTCCAAGACCTTTGCCCTTCCAAGCATCCTTGATCAGACCAGGTAAATCAATTAACTCAATTGGAATGTATCTCCAGCCATCAAGACATTTTGAATTATTTGGATTGTCCTGAATTTGAAATTCTGGATGAACACATAATGTAATTGCATGTGCAACTCCAGATATAGGGGATTTCGTGGTAAACGGGTATGATGAAATTTCTTCAGAAGACAGAGTGGCAGAATTGAAAAAAGTGGTCTTTCCAGTATTGGTTTTACCAATTAATCCAATCTTGATTGGCATGTAATAATAAACAATTCAGAATATTTATCTCTGCCTAGGAATTATGAGATTTTTTATTTTTTATTTTTTCCAATGTTTCACGTAGTTCTCTGATAGCCCATTCAATATCAGAGAAATCTTCTTCGGAAAGAGACTCTTTCCATTTTTCTAAAACAGTATTTGCAATATCAGAGCAATTGTATAGAAGATTCCAATATGGATGATGTTCAGCAGTCGTATATGCTAGCTCAATCACATCATTGAGACCATTTTGTGCCCTAGATAAAGAAGTGATTTTTTCTCCAAATATTTTGACAACATCATTATCGAGATCTTTTTCTATTTTTAATGGAACAGTTTGATTTTCATATTTTTTAACAAATTCCAACAAATCATGATAAAAATTTTCAAAATCAGTCATCGAGACAATCTCTGGTGTTCTGCCAACATGCATCGATTAAAAACTACTCTGATTCCCGATTGTCTTGCTAATTCTTCAGCTTCAGAATTGTGAATTCCCTCTTGGAGCCAAATCACTTTAGGCTTTTTTTTAATTGCTTCTTGAATTACAGACATGGCTTGATCAGAGGGTCTAAAAACATCAATGATGTCAATTTCTTCATTAATTTCAGAAATTGAGCTGTAACATTTTTTTCCCAATATTTCATCAGTTGTTGGGTTCACAGGGGTGACATCATATCCATTATCAAGGAGATATTTTGGGACATAATGGGCAGCTTTAGAAGAATTTTTAGACATGCCCACTACCGCTATTTTGTTTAATGAAAGAATTTCACGAATTTGCTGATCTGAAGAAGAGTCTCGCTCCATAAACATAATCATTTCAGGAAGAATATAATTTTTGAATTCCAAAAGAACCCAAAGAATTTTTTAGAGGCTGTATGAAATAAAGAGCATGGAGACAGAGCCCAAAGATCTCATTGTGTTAGGAGCAATAAAACATGGAATAAAAAAATTTGAAAAAATTCAAAAAATGACAAAAATTGAGCCTGAGGAATTGAATTTAATTTTAGAACAATTAGAAAAACGGGGATTTATTCAAGTGAAAGAAAAAAAAGGATTATTTGGAATAAAAATTGAAATTACAGTAACAGATAACGGCTCCAATGAAGTAGATCAAAGAGTTCACGAATTACAAACAAAGTGGAATCAAATGTCATTATTATACAAAACAGGAGACAGGGATAAATTAAAACAAGAAATGGAAAATAACAAGTCAATCATTCCATCAATGATGTTTTTTGGAATTATGGATATGCTGATGTTTTCAATGATGTTCAGCATGATGGGAATGGCAATGTCAGATTATGTGACTCCAGAAAACATGCCAGATACGGGTGATGGGAGTATGGATGATGGGAGTATGGATGATGGTGGTTTTGATTTTGATATTGGTTTCTAGTGTGTATTTTATACTTGAGATAAGAACAATCCATAGTTGATTTATAATTCATTTGACAATCCGGGACTAGTCAAAGTGTTGACATTTTTACAAACTCATAATACAGAATATCTGTCAGGTCAAGATTTGAGTGACGTGTTAAGAATCAGCAGAGTTGCAGTTTGGAAACACATAAAAAAAATTCAAGAATTAGGATATAATGTAGAATCAAAACAGAAATTAGGATACAAATTAATTTCAAATTCAGAATTATTACTCCCTTGGGAAATTACTTCAAATTTAAAAACAAAAATCATTGGAAGACAGGCATATTATTTTGATTCGATTGAATCTACCCAAAATCAAGCATTAAAAATGGCTGAAGATATTATAAATGACGGAGCAATAATAATAGCAGCAAAACAAACAGGAGGTCGGGGCAGAGAGGGAAGAAAATGGCTATCACCTCAAGGAGGCATATGGTTTTCAATAATTTTACATCCAAAATTTGATATTTCAATTACAACATTATTTCCAATTGCAGCATCACTTGCATTATCCATAGCAATTGAGAAAGTATTTTCAATTAAACCAGAATTAAAATGGCCAAATGATTTGACAATTAACGGTAAGAAAGTAGCTGGGATGTTAGTAGATGCATCATTAGAATCAAACAGAATCGAAAATTTAGTCTTAGGCGTTGGGATAAATTTCAATGTTAATGCAAAACAAATTGAAAAATCACTTAAAGGGACACCAAATTTTTACGGAGTGTCATCCCTAAGTGATCAGAAACAAGGCATCAAACCAATTCAACTAGTACAAACATTTTTGATAGAATTAGAAAAAATTTACAATTCCCTTAATGCAAAACAGACAAAAAAAATAATTTCAGAATGGACATTAAGATCATCAACCATAGGGAAAAATGTTGAATTGAATACAACAGATGCCAAAATTAAAGGAAAAGCAGTAAAAATTGATGAGGATGGTGCACTGATTGTCTCAGACAACAGTAAAATTCACAAAGTTATTGCAGGAGACATCATTCATTTGTCAAAATAGCATTATTTTTTCTTAGATTTTGATTTTAATGGTTTTCTTGGTGAGTTTGAAATTAGAGCAGATTGCTCTTTTAGAATTTCTTTGAGATCTTTTTGTATATCAAATACTGTTGACAGCAATTCTTCGAGGGCTTTAGAATATTGAGCATAAACATCTAACAAATCAGTTTTCTTTTTATTTAATTTTAGAAGATATTCATTTGAGCGCAATAAATTTGCAGAATCAATCATTTCAGGAATATCAGATATGGGATCCCCCAATTGTTTTAAATCTGCCTGGATTTCTTGAATTTTTTTCCGTAAATCGTAGATAATTTCTCCAGCACCAATAGTCGTCAATACAAAATACGTGATTATTAATGAATTAAAGATTTTCTAAATTATACAAACAACCAAAAACATTCATGAGAAAATGAGCCTAAACAAAGTATAATTTAGAAATAAAGTATAAACAAAATAAACATATGAAAAGGAATGATGAAAATATTATATTTTTTATTTGTAATTGTATTTAGTTTAGCAGTTGTCAGTGAATCAGCATTTGCTCAAACAGAAAATAATCCTGAAGTGATGTTCAATCTAGCTAAAGAGCATTTTGTTAATGGAGAATACAAAGAAGCTGTTACAATCTATGATAGCATATTAGAGATCGCTCCAAATAATATTTCAACTCTAAAAATGAAGGGGATTGCTCAAAGTAATCTTGATGAACACCCCAATTCACTTAAACAATTTTTCAAAGTATTACAATACAAACCAAACGATGTAATTTCTTTAACAGGTATGGGGGTAGGTTTTGGAAATTTAGGAGAATATCAAGAATCAATCAGATATTTTGAAAAAGCATTAATTGAAAAACCAGACAGTGTTGTGATAAATAACTATAAAAAATTCATCAACAAAGTAATCTCAAAATATCCATACACACCAACTGAAAAACCCGAACAAGTAAAAACAACGGAAATAACGTCAATTCCAGATTGGGTGAGACCAATTGCAAAATGGTGGTCAGAAGGAATTATTGAAAAATCAGAGTTCAATTCAGCCTTGAAATATTTAATAGAAAATAAAATCATCAAAATTCCACCAGTAGATAAGATTAATCAATCAAATGAAAAAATTCCAGATTGGGTAAAAAACAATGCAGGGTGGTGGGCAGACAAACAATTAGATGATGAGGCATTTGTGTCAGGCATTCAATATCTAATTGAAAATGGAATAATCGAAATCAATATTGAAAATCAGCCTCAAAAATCTCAAGAAGAATTAGATCATGAATTTTACTTGTTTGAAAAATATCTCAGAAACATTTCAAATAATATTTCAAAAGAGAAAAGATACATAGAATTTCCCAATCCAAGTCAAGATGTCATAAAAAAATTCCTCAGAGATTATATCAAATGGAATTTTGAAGAAGAAGTAAAGCAAGCTTCGGGAAAATTTCCAGACCCAACTTATCAAATTGAAGATGGAGTCTACATAATTAATTACAAAGTATACATTAACGAACAACCAACTGGGCTTCCGCTAGATCATGTAAGTACACTAAAAAATTCTTTTAATTTTTGGGAAAAACAAGAATTGACAACATCCGATCAGAGTGCAAAAATAAAATTTGAAGTGACCAATTTCAAACATGAAGCAAATGTTTGGGTGACATGGGTAGTTCGCAATATAGGAGACGGAGTGTTAGGACATGCACATTTAGGAAAAGGAGTGGTAGAAGTCACATTAGGAGATTATAATTGCGACGGTAGTTTTCAATTATACGATGTAAATAGTGTTGAAACAATTATGACTCATGAGTTAGGTCACACTGTTGGATTGACTCATGTTAGTGAAAAAAGCAACATAATGTATCCGTCATTTACACCATCATATGCATATTGTTTGCTAAGCTAAATTCAAAAAACAGATCATATTCTATAATAGTAGAACAAGAGTTAGCTCAACCTACACACAATTAACCTTCAGACATTTGGTAAAATGGATAATAAGGTATTTTGATAATTGTTAACATTATGCTTAAAAATACAATGATGAGTGCTCCAAAATGCCCATCTTGCGGAGATAAAAAAATGGTCACGGATCAAAACACGGGAGAATTATGTTGCAGTAAATGTGGTTTAGTAATTACAGATAAAATTTTAGATACAGGTGCTGAATGGCGTTCATTCTCAAACGATGAAGGGAGTAAAGCCAGAACAGGAGCTGGCACATCATTGACAATGCACGATATGGGATTGTCTACAGTGATCGGTGCTGCAAATAAAGATGCAACAGGAAAACCACTATCTGCAAGCGTTAAAAGTTCAATTGAAAGACTGAGAACTTGGGATAGTAGAAGTCAAGCACATTCTTCTGCAGATAGAAATTTGAGACAAGCACTAAATGAAATGGACAAATTAAAAGATAAACTTGCATTAACTGATGCAGTAATTGAGAAAGCAGCTTACATTTACAGAAAAGCTATGGAAAAAAAACTTGTAAGAGGTCGCTCCATTCAAGGACTAGTAGCAGCATGTCTTTATGCATCATGTAGGAATACTGAAACCCCTAGAACATTAGATGATATCGCCAAGGGAATAAACATTAGAAGAAAGGATGTAGCAAGATGTTATCGATTAATTTTTAGAGAACTTGAATTGAAAATGCCCGTAGTTGATCCAGTAAAAGGAGTTTCTAGAATTGCAAGTGTTGCTCAGCTTGGTGAGAAAAGCAAACGTAAAGCAATCGCAATTTTGAATCAAGCAAAAAAAATGGGCATAGTGGCAGGAAAGGACCCAATGGGAATAGCTGCGGCCGCACTTTACCTGGCATGTATTAGTACAGGAGAAGTCAAATCTCAAAAAGACATCTCAATTGCATCAGGAATTACAGAAGTGACGATTAGGAATAGATGTGCAGGGTTGAGACAAATGCTAAAGGTAGACGAATAAATAAATTATTTTTTAGACATTTCAAACTCTAATTTATCCCAAGGAAACACAACATATCCATCATCATCTGTTTGTTTACCATAAATTAATTGAGTCGGGAATTTTTTTCCCCGTCTTGCAAATAATGTAACATAAAGTAATTTTGAAGAATCATCAGATTTTGAAATAATTTTATCAAAAGTCTTACCAGAATCAAAAATATCATCAACAAATATCGAATTAGAAGAAATATTTTCTTCATCAACAAATATTTTTTCTATACCCAAATGGTCTGCCAATAAACGAGAGGGGATCAGTCCACCTCGACTTATGGTAGAGATACTAGAAAATGTCCTTTTAGAATTTAAAATGAAATTAGAAAGTCGGTCAATTAAAGAATCAATTTCTAACCAACTAACATATTGTTCCAAAGCCATAATTAGAAATTTTAAAGAATCAATTAAATCGTTATGATTAGAAAGTTTTCATCGGAGATGTTTTTAGATATTCTATAATTTTGAGAACTTTGAAAGATGGTCTACCAAAATTGACATCTTTTTACAAGGTAATAACAATACATCATCGTTACTCAGTGGGAAACTCATTACAATGGCTTTATCTCGATGAGGCATTGAAAAATACACCTTGCCAAATTCATCAGCGAATTCATGCCTCATTCTAACGCGTAATGCAAGTTCCATGAACATCAATTCATCTTGTTTTTGATCTTCAAGAGACAGTAATACCCTTCATTCCACCAGATGTAAGATGGCCTCTACTATGGATGAGCCCAAATGAAAGCATTTTTGGGCCTAAAGCCACAATTTTTTGACGGATTTTTCAAGATCATCGACATTATCCGTCAGTCTAATTTAGTAATCGAACTATTTATTGCGATCTGAAACTAGAGACATCTATGCAAGAAGATTCCTCGAAAAACATTACTGATTACTATAAGCATCTATCATTATTTTGGACAGACATCATGCATTTGATGTCAAGTAAACCACAGGCATTAACATCCACAGGACCTATGAGGGCATTTGCATCTAATTCAAAGAAGGTAACTACAGAATTAATTGAAATCAATGAAGATTTAATCGGATTTAATCAATACCTTACAGAATATTACAAACAGCTATCAGAGGCATGGGAAGATGCTCAAAAAAAAGTCAATCTCAAAGCACCTGAAGTACCACAAGATGTAGAACAAATCGAAGCTTTCAAAAGAATTTGGATAGACATTTTTGATAATGATTTTACTGAATTATTTGATTCTAAAAAATTTGGAGAAAATTATGGAAAGCTAGTTTCAAAAGAACTAGAATTAACTAAACATTGGAACAACATTACAAATGTGATATTACAATCAGCTAATCTTCCAAGCAAAGAAGAGATTGATGAAGTGTACAAAGAACTTCATTCACTTAAAAAAAGAGTAGGGAAACTAGAATTAGCATTAAAGAAAAAAGAGATGACTAAAAATGAATAATGAATCAAGAATAGATCCAAAAATAATTGAAGAAGTTTTAAAATTTAGTAAAAATGTGATGGATGCACCAAAATTAGTATCAGCCCCTGATGAAATTAGTTTGGAAGTTACACCGCACGATACAGTCCAGGAGTTAGATAAAACTAGATTGTTACATTATAGACCACTTACAGATAAACAACACAAAACACCATTATTGATTTCATATGCATTAATCAACAGGTATCACATATTAGATATTCAACCAGAAAAGAGCTGGGTAAGAAATCTACTCCTACAAGGATTCGATGTATACATGTTAGATTGGGGAACGCCAACAAGTATGGACAAATATTTAGATTTTGATGATTATGTGAATGGATATTTGGATTCTTCCGTAGAACATATTAAAAATGAATCATCTACAGAAAAAATTTCACTTCAAGGATATTGTACAGGCGGAACAATTGCTACAGCATATACAGCATTGCATCCAGAAAGTGTAAAAAATTACATTGCCACAGCTCCGGTGATTGACGGATGGAGAGATACAACTGTAATCAGCAATCTTGCAAAACATATGGATGTGGATAAAATGGTAGACACCATAGGCAATATGCCTCCAGAATTCATGTACTATTGTTTCTCAGTTCTCAAACCATTCGAACAAGGAATTGAAAAATATGTGAAATTTTTCAAAAATATTGATAATAAAAAATACGTAGATAGTTTCCTCAGAGTAGAAAAATGGCTAGGCGACACCCCACCAATCCCAGGAGAGCTATTCAAACAATGGATTAAAGACATCTATCAAGATAATTTGCTTATTCAAAATAAGATGTATGTTGGAGGAGAGCACATTGATTTGAAAAAAATAGACATGCCCACATTTACTCAAATTGCAGTAGGAGATCATCTAGTTTCCCCCGAATGCAGTATGCCATTACATTATGCCATAGGAAGTGAAGATAAAACATTGAGAATGTATCCAACAGGTCATGTGGGCATGATAGCTAGTTCTCTATCACAAAAAAAGGTTCTACCAGAATTAGGAAAATGGTTAGCTGAAAGATCATAAAAAAGGAAAAAATTAAAAAATTAATTTTCCACTAGTTTGTTTTTGTAGTGAAAGCAGAAATCCAAGAGTGCAGAATGTTTCTGTTTAGTTCAACAAATGATTTTGCATTATCGTTGAATGTTTTAATATTCTGTTGCGTTGCATCGATAGTTGCAAGAGTCACTTGATTCTGTATTGAAGCTGCCTTTACAAATTCTTCAGTAGTATCACGGATTACTTTTAATGTTGCTTCAGGAATATTTGCTGCAATACCTGTTTTTTGTGCATATTCTTTTTGTAGTGCGATAGTTGAATCCACTATGTTCTCATATGCTTGCAGGTACTCCTGTTGTACATTAGTAATTGATTGATGATATTGTGGTACTGATTGTTTAATACCGTTGAAAAGTTTGTCAACATTTTCTTGATATGCAGAAAATACATTTTTTGGATTTGTTGTTGTTTCGGTCTTACTCATTTTTTCACCTCCTTATTTTTTGATTTTTTTGCGATTGGCAAGATAATGACTTGTACTAAATCACCATCCCCTAAACCAAGGGCATTACGTTCAGCTTCAGGAATAGAGATTCTGCCATTACTACTAATAGTAGTTTTGTAAGCACCCCAATTCATGAAAGAAGGAAGCATTTGACCAATAGAAAACATAGTATCCATACTTTTACTTTGCATGGTAGACATGTTATCCATCAGGTTAGATTGAGTTTGTCGTGCAGTGTCAGAAACTCCTTTCAGCGTTTCCAAAGGATCGAATGTTTGACTAGATTGATTTGTCATCAAAGAGCCAAAATTTTTCATAAATTCTGCTTGAGCACGTCCACTTTTTTGAATCCAAGATTTAAACATCTCAGATGGATCATATAGGTTTTGATTACCACTCATAGGTAATAGTTACAATAATCAGTATTTAAATCATCTTAATGGTTTAAAAATTCCAAGACTCCGGAGGCAAATGTACTAGGATCTTGAACATAAGGAGTATGGCCACATCCATCCATTCTAAAAAATTTACAATTGTTTATTGCAGAAACAAAATCATCGGCATAACTAATTGGGATAACAGGATCATCACTGCCCCAAATAACCAAAGTTGGAGTTTTAATAGAATCAAGTTTTGTAGTAATTGGTTTAGAATTTTTTAATCCCAAAACAGTAGACATGAATGCTAATTTTGCATTAGGAAGTTGCATTCGCTCAATAAAGCCAGCAATAGTTTCTTGTGGAATCTCCTCCCCAGAACCTTCCATTAATTCAAATGCATTCTTAGCAGTTATTTCATTAGGATATAATGCTGCCATGACATATGCATCAAGTGCAGGAGTAGATTGTTGCATAACCCCTGCAGGAGAAACAAGGATTAGTTTTTCAATTTCATCAGCATGTGTTGAAGTGTAGTTTGCTGCAATTTGTCCACCTAATGAAGAACCAATTAGGTTTAAACGTGCAATTCCAGTTTGCGCAAAAAATTTTTCTAGAAATTCTGAAAAAAAATCAAGGGTATAATCAATTTGAGGTTTATCGCTCAATCCAAACCCTATCAGATCAGGAACAATCACGCTATAGTTCTTTGAAAAATAAGGAAGTACATTCAGCCATCTTTCAGATGATGCACCCAATCCATGAAGTAGAACAAGAGTATGTTTTGAATTACCAGATTCCAAATATCGAATTTTATTCCCATCAATTTTAAGGAATTTCTCTTCCATTGTTTTAGCAAGAATTGCCATAACTAGATAAGTTTTAGCAAAATAATCGATCAAAATATTGAAACAGATACAATAATGAAAACAAGAAGTATGTTTTTTAGTATCAAAAATAGACATGAATTGTGTTAAAAAAGAAAATTTCAAAAATTCTAGTTCCGTTAGACGGGTCTAAAAGTTCGATTAAAGGGTTAGAAACGGCCATCACATTAGCTAGATGTTGTGGAGCCATAATTACAGGGATTTATTCAATTTATGCACCTCCGCACTCAGAATTTAGGGGTGTAGGTTCAGTAGAAAAAGCCCTAAATGTACAAGTAAAGAAATTCATGGGAGAAGCTAAAGTGTTAGCTGCTAAAAATGGGATTGTGTTTAATGAGAAAATAATTAGAGGTGAAATTGGATATAACATCATCAAAGTTGCACATGGGAAAAGTAATTTTGATATGATTGTAATTGGTTCACGCGGAAGGAGTTCCACTAAAGAGATGTTCTTTGGCAGTGTTTCAAATTATGTAATCCATACATCAAAGATTCCAGTAGTAGTCGTAAAATGATTTAAGAAAACCCGTGTTTTTTGAAATATTTTTGGTGATATTCTTCTGCTTTGTAGAATGTTGGAGCGGGAATAATTTCAGTAACAATAGGGTCATCAAATTTGCCAGATTTTTCTAAGAGTTGTTTAGAGTTTTGAGCAATTTCTTTTTGTTTTTCATCATGATAAAAAATTGCCGAGCGGTATTGATTTCCAATGTCAGGACCTTGACGATTTAAGGTTGTAGGATTATGATTGGACCAAAACACATCCAATAGTTCTTCAAAAGAAATTTCATCAGGATCATATTCAACCTCCACTGCTTCCGCATGTCCAGTTTTGTCAGTACAAACTTCTTCATATGTAGGATTTTGAAGTTGACCTCCAATGTATCCTACGGCAGTGGATGTAACACCTTTGGTTTTATTTAGTAAATCCTCAACATGCCAAAAACACCCTGCACCAAATGTTGCTTTCATAAATCGAATAATCAGACACAGAATTAAAATGATTCTAAACTATTCAATTAATATGATATCTTCTTGAATAAGATATTTTATAGAGTTGATAAATTCTTGTTGAGAAATCAAACCATTGGACCACCAATGAGCAGTATTTCTAAACCAAGAAGGTACATCATCAGTTGAAAATGAATTATTGTCAAGATTCGGAATCACTATGATTTTATTTTGAATCATAAAATTCAACCCAGACATAAATTCAGCATCAGAAATTTTTCCAGTAGCCCAATTTTGGGCATAATCTTTAATCCAATCAGGAATGTAAGTGTAAAATCCTAAAACATCATAAATGGTTCTATCAGGAAATTGTGAATCAAACCAAGATTTGTATTGAGATTCAGTATTGTATCTATCAATATAATATTGTGGAGATTTATCAAAAGCAGGGAAATTTTCAACACGAGTTGATGAATATCCAACAACGTCGGCAATTCCATATAATGGAAATTGTGAATCAAACCAAGATTTGTATTGAGATTCAGTATTGTATCTATCAATATAATATTGTGGAGATTTATCAAAAGCAGGGAAACCTAAAATTCGCATTTTTGGATTCTCAGTAAATAAGTGCTCAGTATCCAGGATTGGAGTATTTGGCGTTGAAGTATTCGGCGTTGAAGTATTTGGCGTTGAAGTGTTTGGCGTTGAAGTATTTGGCGTTGAAGTGTTTGGCGTTGAAGTTGGAGGAATATATTCAGACGATTTTTCATATTCTATAGATTTTTCAAGATTTCCATCATAAGAAATTTTGATTATGTACTTACCATTTTCAGACCAAGTTGGACCACCGGCATTAATGAATTTTGTAAATGTTCCATCATGGTTAGGGATAACACTATCAATATGAGCCAAACCAGAGCCACTAGGAGTAATGATTTGAATGATTATAGAAAAAAAATCAGGATCATAATCAACATTTCCAGAGATCATGATAAGATCATCAGTATGGTATAATGATTTGTCAGTGGTAAAATCAGTAACAGTAGCAAAAGAAGAGGTAAAAAATAAAGGATATGCCAACAAGATTGAAAAAATAATTATTCTATTCATAACTAATAGCTAATTTTTTACTCAGATAATTAAAGAATTCGCCAGATTATTCAATCAGACTTAATTAACATCAGTGAAGATTTCTACAACTTTTTTTGCCAAACTTTCAATATTGACAGAAGGTTCTGCAGAAATTAACAGTAAGATTTGAGTTATAGGGAATGGGAAACTTACTAAAACAGCCTTATCACGTCTTGCAGCAAGATAATTTATTGGTCCTAGGCTTTCATCAAATTCTTTTCGTATAGATGCTTTTGAAACAAAATCAAAAAAGGATTGTAACTTTGTCTCATCCCCCTCATAAGGAACAAGTCCTTTTTTAAAACCGCCAGCGATTAATTTACCATCTTTATCAACAATCCCAGCAAAACGAATTTCAGATTCTTCTAACAATTTAGCACATTTTTCAGCATATAAAATATTAGACATACTTTTCAGATAAAATATCAAAAATAAAAACCTAGCCTATGCTTTTTCAAAATTTAACTACAAATGGCATTTTAATAACACATAATCAATAATCCCTTCTTGGGATGCTTTTTTCATTTTTTGAATAGATCTAAATAATATTTTTTCAACAAATGGAGAATATTGTTTTAAAATAGATTTTTTTAACTCATTTCTGTTTTCAACATAATAATCAGCCAAGGGATCATAAACGGATGAACCAATTAATTTTTCTTCAGAAATTATGAATCCGCCAGAAACGATAATTTTTCTTATTTCATCTAAACTATAATGTTCTGATGACCAAGTGAATTTCAAAATTCCTAGTTTTGAAATAGATGAGGATGTAAGAGTGACAGGTATTGCCAAAATCAACAATCCAGAATCGGATAAAATTCTTTTAGACTCTAAAATAAAATCAGAGAAGGGTTTGAAATGCTGTGAAGATTCCAATGCAAGCACACGTTCTACGGATTTATCTGTAAAAGGTAATTTTGTAGATGAAGAATTTAAAAAAGTTATTTTTTGTTGAGGGCCTGAATGACGAAGTTGATTATAATTAATATTAATACAAAAAATAGATAAATTTTCAAAATTATTTCTCCAATAAATAGCAGGTGCAGATAAACCACTGCCAACATCCACAATATTTTTACAAGAATTTAATTCTGCCATGTTTGCAAAAACAAAACATAGATGTTCTTGCGCAGAAATAGGATCGTTATTTTTAGCATCCCAATATCCAAAATTTAGCATATCACCACCAGTTGCAAGTTGCATAACAGGTGATAAAGCATTGTAAAGATTTACAACATCATTTTCATTTCTACGAAAAGTCCATAAGAAAAGATCAAGAGGGTTAATAGAAGTCAAAAATATTTTCAAATTTTATGTCACCTATAGACTATTAATTCCTAAGGTAACCCGTCAGAATCTTCAGCAGTGTTTGTGCACCCACTGATCATCTTGATTTTTTAAAATCTCTTTTCCAGGTTGAATTTTATCACCACAAGAGATACAAAATGTACCAAATTTTGCTTTCATGTATGTAAAATAGATCAGAGAGATAGATCATACGTCAAGTATTAACTAAAGATGAACACATTTTAGGGATTCAGAAAATGAAGTTACATGTCGGATCCACAAGAGAACCCCCCATCAAAAATAATTCTAGCTAAATGGACAGATAGATTTGCTGCATGGTTAATTGACTTTGTCATAATTTCAATTATATCTACATCAATTATGTTTGTATTATTTGGAACAATGTACTATGAATTTGAGAATTTAGAATTTTGGGCAGAAAGCATGCAATACATCCCCACAAGTAGCATCTTCTTTGCATATTGGGCAATTTTAGAATACAAAACAGGGCAAACAATTGGTAAAAAAATCCTTAATTTGAAGGTAGTCAAAATTACAGAGCAAAGGGTCGACCTCAAAGGGATTTTGATCAGTAGTTTTGGAAAATCATTTCTACTTCCAATAGACATTATTCTAGGATGGATTCTAACAAACGAAAAACGTCAAAGAATATTCAATAAGTTAGGAGATACAATTGTTGTCAAATTAAAAGAAGACGAGGCCAATTCAGATTTAGAATATACAAAAGACTAGAGTGGGTCATATTTTGTTAAACAATTACTATGAAGATTTTACCAACAGATCTATTAGCAAGATCAGATCTTGAAGAAATTATGTCTGATGAAAACAAACAATGGTGGCTAGGGTTACCAGAAGAACTTCAAAAAGATATAGAATTTGAAGAGTAAACCTTTCAAATTAATTCCCAGTTCAGGGAAGAACGGAAAAACTTGTAATACCAATTACAGATACGTGTTAATGAACTGCTAAAATGAACAAAAATAGAGAAATGAAAAAATTAGCAACTGCAATATTCACCGTATTACTCTTATCAATTGGATATTCAAGTAACTTTGAGATTTTTGCCTCTACCGTACAACAAGAAAAACAAGACATCATTGATCAATTAGAAAGTATCAAAAATATTGATGAATTAAATAAAAAATCAAAAAAGGATTTAGAATTAGCAATAAAGAAACTTGAAAAAAGTCTTAATTCAGAATACTGGAAAGATGAATCTATAATTAATTTCAAGCACGGTGAAAAAGTTCTAAATGCAGATCAACAGGCAGTAAAGAAATTAGAGAATATTTTAAAAGATAAAAAGACATCCAGTGAAATTAAAGAAGAACTTAAAAATATCAACATCATGATTATACACTTAGACAAATCACTTGTAGAAAATGCAATGAATGAACTAAAAGAAATTATCATGAGTGAAAAAGGAATTAAAAAAATAGAAAAAGCTATTGAGAAATTAGATAAAGGAAATGAGTTGTTAGAAGATGAAAAGTATTCCCAAGCTTTGAAAAATTATGCCAAAGCATGGGATCAAATTAAAAAATCTCTAAAAGATCCACATTTTAAGAAAATGAAAATTATAGAATTGGAAGGAGTTGCAGATATGAATTTTGACAACATACCAGATGTATATCTAAAAGTCAGTAAATCGACAAAAGAGAATAAACCAAAATTGTTAGAAATGAAGATTACTGCAGAATGTGTAAATGGGATTAATCACAATGATGCTAGGATGAAAATAGGACTATCTACCCCTGAAAATCTATCAACAGAATTTTTTGATGAAGGATTTGAAGCAACTAACAAATGGTTTAAAGAAAATGATCCTGATGAAAGAATCAACCCAGTTATAATTACAACAGTGGCAGAATATTTTTCATTTCCTGAAAGCGGGGATGATTTAATTCAAATAAATGAAGAAACTGGAAAAAGATCATTTGATTTCACATCCAATCCAATTACCGAAATAGGGGATCAAAGTGGATGGACAGGTAAATTCACATTTGATGGAGAGCCAGGAGACTATTCACTTCATTTCTGGCTCCCATTAACTGAGCCAACCAATGAAGGAGATAGTTGTAATTTTGTCAGTAATTTTTCAATCCCCACTACATTTGACTAAATAAGGCTCAAAGAGGCAATCGGATAGTAAACGTAGTAGGTTTGTTTGAAACAGAAATAGACCCGCCATGTTGTTCCACAATACTTTTGCAAATTACCAATCCCAAACCAGTTCCTGTTGTTTTAGTAGTAAACATAGGCTCAAATATTTTAGATAAATTTTCATCAGAAATACCAGGACCAGAATCTTTGATCAGAATATTTAGAAATTCAGAATCAGATTCAATTTCAACATCAATCTCCCCCGTACCATCTATAGCTTGAACAGCATTATTGATAATATTTGATAGTACCCCCTCAATTTTTCGTTCATCACAATTAATTTTTAGATCCTTTTCAGATAAATTAATCGTGACACCGTAAGAAGATTTTACGTGATTCATAGCCAATTTAAGAATTCTCTGAATGTAAGCAGGTTTCTTTTTAATTTCAGTAGTTCTTGCAAAATCTAAAACATCTTCAATAATTCTATTCATATCAAAAATAGAGTTTTGCATTCTAAACCATTTCTCTTTGTCTTTAGAATCCAATTTTGAAAGTATTTCAGGAGATAACATTTCAGCATAAGTATGTAAAAGTGTTAAGGGATTTTTCAAATCATGCGCAATTCTACTTGCCATAGTTCCAATAGTAGCCAATCTTTCAGATCTTACTAAATTACTACTTTTTATTTCAACTTGGGATGTTAAATCTTCATTTTGTTTTACTAGTTTTGCTTCTGTTTTCAAAAGTTTTGATTCAATTTCTTTTTCTTTTGTAATGTCTGTTCGAATAGCTATAAAATGCGTAACATTATCTTTAGAATCAGTGACAGGGATAATAGTAGATTTTAGCCAATAGTATGAACCGTCTTTTGCACGATTCTTTATTTCACCTTTCCAAATTTGTCCGGATGTAATTGTATCCCACATAGTTGTAAAAAATTCATCAGAATGTTCATCTGATTTTAAAATTCTATGGTTTTGTCCAATCAATTCATCTTCAGAATATTTTGATAATTCACAGAATTTGTCGTTCATATATACAATCACACCATTAAGATCAGTAATTGTAATTATAGAATGATCAGAAAAAATTTTATCGAAATTCTCAATATCTAAATTTAATTTTTTAAAAGATGCAGAAAATCCCATCATTATAATTAATTTTTTATTTGATATAATACAAGCGGTTGTATGTTATTTTCAATAACAGAGTAAATAGCCGTGCATGGTTTTCACTAGGCAGATTTCAAATAATTTCACACCATATCTCAAGATAGGAGTGAATTACAAAATAAAAAACACATAGCTTACGCTATGTATGATTTGAAATGAAATCATCGTACAAGTCGTGTATTGTGTTATCCACTTGATGATATGAAATATGATCATCGCGCATAGTCTCTATGTAAGTGGCTGAACCGATGTGTTGGTCTATTAGTAAAGGCTGGCTCACCACTCGCCGAAGCTTGTGATCTACACCACCTTCCTATCAACGCAGTATTTTGCTGCCGACCTTCATCTTACGAAAGAATAACTTGTCTCGGGATAGGATTCGTGCTTAGATGCTTTCAGCACTTAGCCTAAATGGCTTAGCTGCCCGGCCTGCCTTATCAGACAACCGGTAAACCAGTGGCCACGCTGCTCTGTTCCTCTCGTACTCGGAGCAACTTCCCCTCAGTTATTCGCGCTTCCATCAGGCAGAGACCGACCTGTCTCACGACGGTCTAAACCCAGCTCATGTTCCCTTTTAATAGGCGAGCAGCCTCACCCTTGGCCCCTGCTGCAGGACCAGGATAGGAAAAGCCGACATCGAGGTACCAAACCGCGGGGTCGATAGGAGCTCTCGCCCGCGACGAGCCTGTTATCCCTGGGGTAATTTTTCTGTCACCTCCGGGCCCCAATAGTGGGCACACGAAGGATCGCTAAGCCAGACTTTCGTCTATGAATTCCGTGCGTTTGGAAATCCATTCAGTCGAGTTTTTGGCTTTGCCCTCTTCAACGGATTTCTGCCCCGTTTGAACTCAACTTTGGGCCCCTTTGATATCTTTTCAAAGGGGTGCCGCCCCAGCCGAACTGCCCACCTGCACGTGTCTCCGGTCTTCACTGGATAAGTGGTACTGCAAGAAGAGTCTGGTGTTACATCGTTGCTTCACTAACATCCCGGGGAATGTTAGGCATAGCTCCCAGATACCCTGTGCAATTCTTACTATACCACAAGCACAAGCTGCAGTAAAACTCCACGGGGTCTTCTCTCCCCGATGGAAGTTGATGGACTGTTCGTCCACCTTATGTGGCTTCACCGGGTTGTAGGCGGGGACAGTGGGGCTCTCGTTGTTCCATTCATGCGCGTCGGAACTTACCCGACAAGGCATTTGGCTACCTTAAGAGAGTCAGAGTTACTCCCGGCGTTAACCGGCCCTTAGCTCGGTTGAACCCAAGTTTTAGGTACCGGCACCGGCCAGGATTCAGCGACTATACAAATCCTTTCGGACTAGCAGTCGCCTGTGTTTTTATTAAACAGTCGAAACCCCCTTGTCATTGCAACCTGCGATCCCCATTCCTCATGAAGACCGCAGGCATCCCTTATACCTAAGCTACAGGACTAATTTGCCGAATTCCCTCGCCATACGGTATACCCGTAGCACCTTAGCTTTCTAAGCCAGCGCACCTGTGTCGGTTCTGGGTACGAACTTGCATCTCACTCACTACACAATCTTTCATGGTCTCCTGGATTCGAGAAAACTTCGCTAACGCGAAGCCATTCCTACCTCGGGTGAGTTCTCGTCATTACGACACTCCTCCACCCTCGAATAGTTAGATACAACGATGGTTGTACAACCCCTATCCGGAAGCGAACCATATAGCTCAAACGCTTGATGCAAGGTACTAGAATATTAACTAGTTTCCCATTCGGTGTACTCTGTTGAGGTACATCTTAGGATCGACTACCTCCAGGCTGATAACGCATTGCCTGGAAACCCTTGCGCTTACGGTGGTATAGATTCTCACTATACTATGCTGTTACTACCACCAAGATCTGCAATAGAAATCGGTCCACAGGACGTCATCGCCCTGCTTCGACCCAATCACTACGCCAACCTACCACGAATCATCCACTGATGATTATCCAAAGTATCGGTATTTTGCTTTAGCCCCGTCCGTTTTTGAGGCATCCCCCCTCGGCAGGTAAGTTGTTACACACTTTTTAAAGGATAGCTGCTTCTGAGCTTACCTCCCTGCTGTCTTGGCGAGAACACGCTCTTTAGCTTGACACTTAGCAAAAATTTGGGGACCTTAACTTTAGTCTGGGTTAAACCCCTTTCGGCCGTGAGCCTTACGCCACACGAGCCCGTGTGCTTGCTTCTGCGATGCGTATCCGTTCGGAGTTTGAATGAGGGGTGAGGGATTTCTCCCCCGCGCCCCTCTATCAGTGCTCTACCGGAAACGCTATCTCCACAAACCACGCCCTGCGAGACGCTTCGGTTGGAACTAGCGAGCGCCAGTCTAGATTGGTTTTTGACCCCTATTCCCAAGTCACAACAACGATTTGCACGTCAGAACGTCTTAAGACCTCCAGCGGGCTTTCGCCCGCCTTCATCTAGCTCAGGAATAGATCGACTGGCTTCTAGCCTAGCCGCCATGACTCAACGCACTTTCACACGCTTCCCCTGACTTCTTGCGAAGCTGCGAGAACTTGGTTTCCCTTCGCCTACACCTTTACAGGTTTAAGCTTGCCATGACAGTTAGCTCCTTGGTCCGTGTTTCGAGACGGAACGCGTAACACTGATGATTTGAACATCAAATCTTCAACTCTATTGCTAGAATCTCTAATCTGAAAAAATCACCTTCCATGCCACGCACGTCTGTAAGTAATAGGTTTCATGCACTTTTCGCCCCCCTTCCGGGGTACTTTTCAGCTTTCCCTCACGGTACTAGTCCACTATCGGTCTTGAGAAATATTTAGCCTCGGATGCTACTTTCACCCATATTCATTGCCCACTACCAAGGACAACTACTCGGGTATGAATAGGACTCTTCCCACTTCGCCTAAGGGGGTATCACCCTCTTTGCCAGAACTTTTCAGATCATTTCAGCTGTGTTCCAAGATTCCATATTATCATACCAAAACACCACATCTCCCGAAGGATTCAGTTTGGGCTCTTTCCTTTTCGTTCGCCACTACTTGGGAAATCTCAATTGATTTCTTTTCCACGTGGTACTAAGATGCTTCAATTCCCACGGTTCGACTTCCAATACTAGTGTACTGGAATGTGCATAAGCACAAGATTCTCATTCGGACATCTCGGGATCATAGGATGCGTGCGCCTACCCCGAGCTTATCGCAGCTTGCCACGTCCTTCATCTCTCCTCAAGCCTAGCAATCCACCTATTACCGTCTTTACACCGGTATATTCAGCCACATATTACACGACTATGCACGACGATCATTGCAAGCCACCGGTAAGTGGCCCACTACATCCTTCATACATCACTTTCGTGATGCATTGCATCGATGATTTCAATGTGAAGATTATGTACACCCGTACACTATCCATGTCTAAGGAGGTGATCCGACCGCAGGTTCCCCTACGGTCACCTTGTTACGACTTTTCCCTTGTCACGAACCCCAAGTTCGATAACGCCAATCAGACGTCACCTCGCTAAGAGCTCACTTCAATGAAACGACGGGCGGTGTGTGCAAGGAGCAGGGACGTATTCACCGCGCGATAATGACACGCAGTTACTAGGGATTCCATATTCGTGAGGGCGAGTTGCAGCCCTCAGTCATAACTGTGGTAACGTTTGAGGATTACCTCATCCTTTCGGATTCGAAACCAATTGTCGTTACCATTGCAGCCCGCGTGTGGCCCCAGAGTTTCGGGGCATACTGACCTGCCGTGGCCCCTTCCTTCCTCCGCATTAACTGCGGCGGTCCCGCTAATTCGCCCCACTACTCCTGAGAGTAATGGTGGCAACTAGAGGCAGGGATCTCGCTCGTTACCTGACTTAACAGGACATCTCACGGCACGAGCTGGCGACGGCCATGCACCACCTCTCAGCTTGTCTGGTAAAGTCTTCAGCTTGACCTTCATTCTGCTGTCTCTCCGGGTAAGATTTCTGGCGTTGACTCCAATTGAACCGCAGGCTTCACCCCTTGTGGTGCTCCCCCGCCAATTCCTTTAAGTTTCATACTTGCGTACGTACTTCCCAGGCGGCAAACTTAACGGCTTCCCTGCAGCACTGCATTGACCACAAGTCAATGCATCACTGAGTTTGCATAGTTTACAGCTGGGACTACCCGGGTATCTAATCCGGTTTGCTCCCCCAGCTTTCATCCCTCACCGTCGGACGTGTTCTGGTAGACCGCCTTCGCCACAGGTGGTCATCAATAGATCAAAGGATTTTACCCCTTCCTACCGAGTACCGTCTACCTCTCCCACTCCCTAGCTCTGCAGTATTCCCGGCAGCCTGTACGTTGAGCGTACAGATTTAACCGAAAACTTACAGAGCCGGCTACGGATGCTTTAGGCCCAATAATCATCCTGACCACTTGAGGTGCTGGTTTTACCGCGGCGGCTGACACCAGAACTTGCCCACCCCTTATTCGTTAGTGTTTCTAGGACTAACAAAAGATTCGTTTAGCACAAATCACTCGGATTAACCTTGTCGTGCTTTCGCACATTGCAAAGTTTTCTCGCCTGCTGCGCCCCATAGGGCCTGGGTCCGTGTCTCAGTACCCATCTCCGGGCTACTCCTCTCAGAGCCCGTACCTGTAATAGTCTTGGTGGGCCATTACCTCACCAACAAACTGATAGGCCGCAGTCCCATCCTACGGCGATAAATCATTTGGAACACAAACCATTCCAGGTATAGTGTTCTATCGGGCATTATTCTCAGTTTCCCGAGGTTATTCCCGTCCATAGGTTAGGTTGACTACGCGTTACTGAGCCGTATGCCTTGTATTGCTACAATGACTCGCATGGCTTAGTATCAATCCGATAGCAGTCAGGTCCGGCAGGATCAACCGGATTCTGAATTATATTTTGTATTTTGATTATTGAAGTACTCTTGTACTTTAATTTGGAATTGACGGATGCACATAATCTTCACATTTCAGATATTGATCTTGCAATCAAATCCTCATTCTTGTATGCGTAACTGGAGGCCCATGAATCACAAAGTGGCATCTTGCCATACTTCATCACGAGCGCCGCCTATTGCGTTACGTATGCAGAAGCCAACAAAGCCAGAATCCATATAAACCATACGTGAAATTATGCCTGATCGGGCTAAAAAATTGTAAAAATTACATATTTTATTTTTGAGATCACCCTCAAAGACCAAGATAGAGAGCAAAAAACAGCCTAATCGAAGAAATATGGATAGTTAAAATGATAGATCTCATTTTGAAAATTGCTTTTGAGTTACATTACAGAGTATAAAAAAAAGACAAAAAATTCTGCAAAAATATTTGCAAAGTCTTTAAAACTTCACGTAAATGGTGTTTCTCATAATATAAGATTTTATGAACCATATCCATTTGTTGTAAAATCATCTTCAGGCAAAAACCTCATAGATGTGGATGACAACAAGTACACAGATTATTGGATGGGGCATTGGAGTTTAATTTTAGGTCATGGTCAAAAAGATGTCAAAAATTCATTGAAAAAACAAATTGAAAAAAGTTGGATGTATGGAACAGTAAATGAACAGACAATAAAATTATCAGAATTGATTTCCAAAGTAGTTCCAGTTGCAGAGAAAATTCGTTATGTTACATCAGGAACTGAAGCTACAATGTATGCAGTTAGATTAGCAAGATCAGTTACAGGGAAAAAGATAATTGCAAAGATTGACGGAGGATGGCACGGATACACTTCAGACTTATTGAAAAGTGTAAACTGGCCATTTACAGAATCAGAAAGCAGTGGAATAGTAAATGAAGAGAAAATCGTTTCAATCCCTTACAACAATTTAGAAAAATCACTTGAAATTTTAAATAAACATGCAAAAGATTTAGCTGGTGTAATCATAGAACCAGTATTAGGAGGTGCAGGATGTATCCCAGCTACACAAGACTATCTCAAAGGGATTCAAGAATTTGTTCATAAAAATAAATCATTATTTATTCTAGATGAAATTGTTACGGGGTTTAGATTCAGATATGGTTGCTTATACCCCACAATGAAACTAGATCCTGACATTGTTACTTTGGGAAAAATTGTAGGAGGTGGAATGGCCATCGGAGTAATGTGTGGCAAAAAAGAAATCATGGAACATGCAGACACTACAGGTAAGAAAAAAACAGAGAGGAGTTATGTAGGAGGAGGGACATTTTCTGCAAATCCCACATCTATGACTTCAGGTTATGCAACACTATCAGTGTTGAAAAATAATAATTCTATTTATTCCAAAATCAACGATTTGGGAGAATATGCCAGAAAAGAATTAAGTAAATTTTTCGATGGTAAAGTCGTGGTAACTGGTAAAGGATCTCTATTCATGACACATTTTGTCAAAAATGGAATTACAGAAGTAACCAATGCCACTCAAGCCTCAATGTGCGATACCACAGCTCTGCGCAATTATCATTTTAAAATGATAGCACATGATGGGATTTTCTTTTTACCAGGCAAACTAGGCGCCATATCTAATACACACACAAAAGAAGATATTAAAAAAATGATAAAATAATTATTTTAAAGATTTTAAGGTAGACTTGCACCACAATGCCAATTTGTTAAAAATTTCAAGATAATTTTCAGACTTTGTAGTGATATGAACATGTGCAAATAATTCACCATATTGTGCCTCCAAAATCATCGTACATTCATCTTTGAAAAAAGGTACAGATACACCAATTTTCTTTAACGAATGAAATTCAAAATTTTCAATTTTCAAATAATTGTCTCTAATGGCGATTTGTTTTTTCTGAGGATTTTTATTGATAAATTCATCAAACTGGTTTCTAATAAAATCATTCCAAAGTGGAGAATCTTGAGGCCATCTATGAACATGGACTTTGTCTGCAAAATAGTCTAATTCAAAATCAGACAATGTAACAAATTATTTTTGATTAAAATTAAGCGTATCTTAAAACAAAATTTTCATAGGCATGGCAGATTTTTATAAAATAATTAAATCTAAACAGCATGGAAAAGAAAAAAGAGAGAAAAGAAACCTATGCCACACAGGTTCCAACCAAAACTACTTCCGAAGAGCAAGAAAAGATGGCAAAAGAGGCAATAAAGAAATTTAAATCATCAAGTTAAGCCAAACTTTCATTAGCAATATCATTTTTTAGAAATCATGGGGCTGTTTGGGTCTAAAAACGACACAGAAGATTTGCTGTACAATGCAATGTCATTAATGGAGAAGAATCAACCAAAGGGAGCCATTTCATTATTTAATAAAGTTCTAAAGCAAGATTCAAAAAATATTTCAGCATTATTTAACAAAGGCTTGGCACTAAATCAGATAAAAAAATACAGCGATGCAATAACATGTTTTGATGTTTTAATTGAAATTAATGACAAAGATTCTCAAGCATGGAATAACAAAGGGATTGCAATGGCAGAAAATGGAAACATACAAGCTGCTGCCGAATGTTATGATAAAGCAATAGAAGTAGATCCAAAAAATGCATCATCTTATTTTAACAAAGGAGTGCTATTAGACAAACTACAAGAAAGAGAAGAAGCATTACAAGTGTTAGATAAAGCAATTTCAATAGAGCCAAGAAAACCAAATGCCTTGTTTTACAAAGGGATCATTTTAGGAAAAATGAAAAAACATGAAGAATCATTGAATTGTTTTGATACAGTACACAAGAACAATCCAAATCATATGGATGCATTTTTTCATAAAGGGATAGAACTTGCAGAATTAAATAAACATGAAAAAGCAATTGAAATTTTTGAAAAAATATTATCAAAACATAAAGATAATGTAAATATCATTTATGCCAAATCCAGAAGCAAGGCAGCATTAGGAGAATATCCCCAGGCATTGGAATTGTTAAAACAATCAATTTCCAAAAATCCTAAAATCATCAGAAGTTGGGCAAAAGAAGAACCTGTTTTTGCAAAATTACACTCCAATGATCAATTTAGAAAATTGGTAAAACTATAACATATCAATTTCAATCCCTCAAGAATTTGTAAATAATTTACAGATAAAATTAGATTGTTTTATTTGCCGTAAATAGTATTCAATACAGTACTTTTTACAAGAACTTCTGGAGTAAATTGGACATGTACTGTGACTTTATTATCAAAATCAATATTCACATTATCAAATAAGGATTTGTATTTATCAACAACTCTATTATTGGAAGTTAAATCAGAACCCGCTTTAATTAGTAACCCGTCTTCAATCAAAGAATTAATTTTTCTATATCCAGATGTTATAGGAAGATCCAGTTTTTCTAAGATTTCAGATATAGTCCAAGGTTCACCGATTGAAGCGTTTAATATTTTTGACATTTCATCATCACTGAATGATTTTAGTATAGATTGGCTAATTGCAGGATCAGAGATTGTGAATCTGTTTTCAGATTTGTCTTGCTTGGATTTAATACAACAAACACCATCCAAGAATTTCTTTTCTAAACCAGATGCACCTGCACCAAAAAATTCTCTCAAAACAGAATCTAATTTTTGAAATTCTTTTATCGATTCAGTGATTGAAATTCCATATTTTTCAAATAGACGATTTTGAATACTGTGAAACGTAGTTTCACCGAGATTGTCACGAATAATCTTTTCAAGAGATGCTGCAAAAAAAGTATCAATTTCAGTCATAGGAGTCATTAGTTAATACTTTCATATTAATTTTCATGCGACATAAAGTCGCGTTTGCAATCATAGTGGTAAAATCACAGATGATTTGCAAACACGATTAATCATTTCTACATCCAAATTCAAAGCACCCCATATTTCATAGTAGAATAATTAATCATAGGATTTTTTTTCGCACTGCATCGATTCTGATAATTCCAACCTTCTTTTTTGGTCCAATCAACCTAGCTTCAAAAATTGGAACATAAACCTCCACTATTTCGCGCAATACAAATTTATCATTAAGATTTCGTATATCGGCCTCCATTGGTTTTTTTAATTCAAATTGAAGTTTCTCAATTGCCGCATCATGAGTCATTTCATGTTTTTTTACATTTGAAGAACTTTGTTCCAGTATTCTTTGAGGGTAATTTTCTACAGTTTTAGAATTAATTTTAAAAGGAAATTTAACTTGTTGACCATGATGATCAAAGTATAATTCGTCTTCATCTTCAACAAAAACATGTTCTTCTAATTTCAAATCAATTTTATTTTTACCATGTTTTCCAACAAATGCTTTGGTAATGCCAAATTTTGACCGAATAGGAAACAGTCCATCACCTAAAGAAATTTCATGCACATTGGAATCCACAGAAATTGTATGATCTGCTTTTCTAAAATAATCTGCAACATATGTTCCTGAAACCATTAAAATACATTCATAGTTTAATTTTAAAGAATGAATATGGATGGCTTCTTTTTTAGGTCTTGAAAGTAATGATTTGAAAGGATCTGTTTTCTTTTGATCAATAAAGTCCATTGCCTCAGTTTCGTCAATATTTCTTCTCAATACCACCGTCTTTACATCATAAGGAGATGGAGTCAAAACTGTTCTAAGTACACAATTCTATCTATTAAACCAATTCCACTAGTAATTAAATAATAGATTTTAGAACAAGATAGTATGACAGTGAAAAAGAAAACAGGATACATTGAAAGATTTCTAAAAAAAGCAGATAAAGCAATAGATGATGGAATCAAGAGAGCAGATGAAGCACTAGAAGATGCTGTAGAATTTGGTGAAATGGCAGCATCTCAAGCAAAAAAAACTAGTGCAGAACTAAGTAAAAGAGCATTAAAAGAAAAAGAAAAAATAAAATCAGAAGGAATTAAAAAAATCAACCAAGGGGTTTCGTCTGCAAAAAAAATGACATCAAATTCGGAAGAAGATTTGAAAATGCTTGAAAAACTTGGAAAATTAAGAAAGGCAGGTGTTTTAACTGAAAAAGAATTCCAAGAGAAGAAGAAGAAAATACTTTCTAGGATTTAAAATGAAAAAAACAAATATTTCAGGCACAGGAGATAAAAGAAATGTAAACCCAGAATGGTTTACCAATAAAACATGGATGAAGGTTCTTTCCGAAAAAATTAAAGCAAAAGATCAAGATATCTACCATGTTCATTTTGAAAAAGGCTCAAGAACAAAACTTCACCAGCATAATGGGAACCAAGTATTAATCGGAATAAAAGGAAAAGGCAGTCTTGAGATTTTTAAAAAATATGGCACAAGCAAATCCAACTTTAAAATAAAAAAGATGGAGAGAGTTAGCCTTAATGAAGGGGACATTGTTCACATTCCAGCAAAAACACTCCACACACATGGCTCAATTGATAAGAAAAAAGAATTTTCGCACATCGCCATCAACATCTTGCCAAAAAAAAATACAGCATACAAAACAGAATGGTATGAATCAGATTTTAAAACCAAAGTTTCAAAAATCATCTAAATGAAATGTCATTACGTAAAAATTCTGAAATAGATTCAATTCAAGGGAACGAAGGAACCAAAATTAAACAATATTTTCATCCACATAACACATTAAATGGAATCAACTACAGTTTGGCTCAATTCATACTTGAGTCAGGAAAAAGATCAAAACTGCATAAAATAAGTTCCTCTGAGGTATACTATATTTTGGAAGGTTCAGGAACTTTATACGTAAATGAAGAAAAATACGATCTAGAAAAAGATGATTCAGTATACGTACTACCTAATACAAAACAATTTATTGAAAATTCAGGAACTGGTGATTTAAAATTTTTATGTATTGTTGAACCTGCATGGAAGGCAGATAATGAAATGTTGTTGGAATAGACAAAATTAACTCTAAATGATAGGCAATTATTTTTAACATATGACAAATCTGTATTTCTAGTGAATACATATCAAGCACTTAGAGTATTGAATGTAGATTCCAGTTCATCGCAAACTGAGATCAAGGCAGCATACAGAAAGCTCGTATTAGAAGTGCATCCAGATAAAAACAAAGACAAGACAGAAGATAGTGAATTTAAAAAAATCACTGAAGCATATAATCATCTAAAGAAAAACCACAATCAGAGAACAGATTCGAGACATGAAAATACAACCCAAAACAAACCAAAAAATGATTTTAAAAGAAAACGGCAATGGGGCGCACCAGATGATGGCAGCATACCAGAACAAGATTGGGGCAAATATACACGTGAATTTGAAGAGGGAGATCCTGACTTTTGGAAAGAATACGAGAGGAAATTCTGGGAAGATTATAATGCACGAGTACGTGCGGATGGAAGAAATGGAGAATATGAAAAAGCACAAGAGCCAAAAAAACAACCAGATCTTTTTGTTAATGTAGACAAAAGTTTGTGCATAGGATGCTGTAGTTGTGAGATGATTGCACCAGATGTATTTTCAATTAACAAAGAAAGCAGATCAAATCCTAAATCATCAGTGATAAATCAAAAAGGCGCAGGAGTTAACAAAATAATGAATGCTGCAGAGACATGTCCAACGAAAGCAATCATAGTAGAAGATGCAGAGACTAAAGAAAGACTATATCCCTATTAGATTTTTAGTTTATTGTATAGTTCGTCCATTTCAGATTCAGACAAATCAATCTTAGAATTAAACATGCTATGAATTGGACCTGCAGAATCGTTCTTATTTCTAGGAACCAGATGAACATGAACATGTGGAATTTCCTGACCGGCATCTTTTCCATCATGTATTGCAATCAAAGTTGAACCAGTGATTTTATCAACATTAAAAATCATCTCATGAACTAATGAAAATAGGTCAGTATTTTCTTCAAGACTCATATCTTGAATTTTTTGGTGATGGTTTTTTGGGATAACCAATACGTGTCCTGCTGCAAGAGGAAATGCATCTAAGAAAGAAACAGAATGAATAGTCTCTTTTAGAAATTTTGATTTAATTTCACCAGAAATAATTTTACAAAAAATACAATCCACAACATTCATCAAATGTTTTAAAATATTAAATCATCTATTAAGGCTCAACAATAGTTGCCCAGGCAAGACCTTCTCCAAATTTGATAGTGGCAACATCACCAGATTCCAATGTGCAATCCTCAATAATTTTAGGAATTGTGTCAGTAGTTTCAACATAACATACGCCATCATCATTTGTCAAGATAATCACATCTTCAAAGACGTCTTCACGAATCAAATTCCAAAAAGGGAATACCATAGTAGACAATACAATCCCAGCAGTCAGAAAAGCACCGATAAAGACAGCACTAGTCTTCTGGCTTGAGTTGAGTTCCATCTACCAAGTTCCACCATCGCCTGCATTAGGATCTAATTTTTTTGCAGGTATGTTTCCATGTGCTTTTTTCATATGTTTTTTTAATCGTTCAGGATCATGCAATTCAGTTCCACAAACATCACATTTGGTTTTAATCTCATCATCTTTCTTACGTTTGAATAAACCCATTAAACAATAAAATTTTGAAATACATTAAAAATGATACTAACCGTCCTTTATAATCTTCACAAAATTACGTTTGTACATTAATGCCATTTACCCAATATTGGCCTAATTTACAATTTCAAATATAATTTTGTAAATCAAGATACAAGATGATAATAGGGAGATATGAAAATATAGCATCGAATGAAAAAGAACTACATTATTTTAGGAATAGGGATATCAGTAGTAGGATTCATTATTCTTGGAATGATATTAAATCTCACTCAACAACAAGACTTGACAAAATATAACGATCTGTCACCATATTATCTTTCAAAAATATTAGAAGCTGAGCAAGAATGTAAAAAAGAACTTAATTGTGAAAATAAAATCAAACAAATGATTGAAGATTTTAGAAAAGAACCTTCCAATAGACTTAATCTTGCAATACAAGAAGCGCAAACTGAATTTTTAAAAATTAAAAATTCAAATGAAGTTTATTTGTACCCTCCAGATAAATTTAATCTATTTCATGTTTATGTATACTACAAACAATTTAAAATGGATTCAGACGGGAGTGGAACTCCCGAAATATTAAATTTTATTTTTAAAAAAGAATTCTTCAAAACATATGAAGAAATAGGGTTATTTGACAATTCCCAAAATACAATAGTCATAGAACCTACATTTACTGCCAATGCTTACAAAGTTCCTGGATTTTATAATTATTATGATGGTTCATGTAATGAAAAATGTCTGACAATTTCAATTCAGAACAGAACGTCCGGATTTACATCAAGTAACAATGGAATAAAAATATTGGAGTTATTACAATATAAAATAATAACAGATATTGATGTAGACAAAAACCCATACATTCTAAAACAATATGATAAAGTTATCGTATTGCACAACGAATATGTTACAAAGAATGAGTTTGATGCAATTACAAGTCATCCTAATGTAGTGTATCTTTATCCAAATGCATTGTATGCAGAAATAGTTACAGATTATGAAAAAAATACAATGACATTAAAAAAAGGACATAATTATCCAGATCCAAGCATTAGAAATGGATTTGATTGGGAGTACGATAATTCTCCAATGGAATATGATCAGGACTGTTTGGATTGGGAGTTTCACAAAATAAAAAATGGATGGATGTTAAATTGCTACCCAGAAGATACACTAATGATAAACAATGAGGAATTTTTAAAACAGTTAAAGGGATTTTAAAATATCATCTAGTTTGAACCGTAAAGAATCATGGATTCTTCAAATACATTATAAAGGATACTCGATTTTTGTTAAATTATGACAGTAAAAAACATCACAGTTTTAGGGTCAGGAGTAATGGGTCATGGAATTGCTCAAGTTTCAGCGACTGCAGGATATAATGTGGTATTACGAGACATCAAACAAGAATTTTTAGATAAAGCCATGGAGAAAATAAAATGGAGTTTAGATAAATTAGTTTCAAAAGAAAAAATAAGTAAAGAAGAAGGAGATGCGATTTTTGCAAGAATAACTCCAATTGTAGATTTGGGGGAAGCAGTAAAAAATGCTGAATTAGTTATAGAAGTAGTTCCAGAAATTATGGAGTTAAAGAAAACGGTATACGCAGAATTAGATAAAGTTGCAGGACCGGAAGTGATTTTTGCATCAAATACTAGCACATTGCCAATTACAGAAATTGCAAACACAACATCACGCCCTGAAAAATTTATAGGAATTCATTTTTTCAACCCACCACAACTAATGAGACTAGTAGAAATTATTCCAGGTGAAAAAACATCCCAAGAGGTTACTGATTTAACTAAAGAATATGTAAAATCAGTTAACAAACAAGCTGTATTGTGTAGAAAGGATGTTCCAGGATTTATAATTAATAGGTTATTCATTCCAATGGTTCACGAGGCATGTTTTGTAAAAGACCGAACAGGTGCAACGCTTGAAGAGATTGATTCAGCTGTGAAATTCAAACTAGGATTTCCAATGGGCATATTCGAATTGGCAGATTTTACCGGAATGGACGTAATTCACAAAGCAACAGTAGAGATGCATTTACGGGACAAAAAAGTAATCAATCCACATCCACTTGTTGAGAAAATGTTTGATGATAAAAAACTAGGGCAAAAATCAGGTGAAGGGTATTACAAATATTCTGACGACAAGTACGAACGTGTTGCACTTTCAGAAGAATTGGCTGAGAAATGCAATCCAATTCAACTTGTTGCAAATATTTTAAACAATGCAGCATGGCTTGTTACAAATGGAGCAAGCGATATCGAAGAGATTGAAAAAGCGGCCCAGCTAGGATTAGGTCTTAAAAAACCGTTATTTGAAACCGCAAAAGAGATTGGGATTAAAAAAATTGTAGATGAGCTGAACAAACTTGCTGATGAATATGGAGAATTTTACAGACCAGATCCTTTGTTAATATCTATGCAATAATTAATTCCAAAATTTTCTTAACAGCATCTTGAGCATTATCCACACCTATAATTTTCACATTTTTTCTATGATCAATGTATCCATCAATATATTGAGACACAGGACCGTTCAGATTTCTAATTGCCACCATGGGTTTTTTGTTCATATATGCTGCGCAAACCTCAGACAAAGTTCCAGAAGCACCACCCACTATAATTACACCATCAGCACTTAGTGCATTGAGAAAATCACGAGTCAATCCCATACCTGTAGGTATCACAATGTCACAAAACTCATTGGCCTCAGAAGCATCAGCCTGAGGGATAATTCCTACAGTCAATCCATTTGCATCCTTTGCACCATGAGAAGCTGCAGCCATCACACCGCCCAAGCCACCAGTAATTAGAACAGAGTCAGATTTTGCAATTTCAACTCCAACATCATATGCAACTTTTTCATGTTCTGGAGTGCATCCATTAGTATTATGCCCAATAACCAAAATCTGTCGTTTCTTTGCCACAATCTAGACAGATAAGAAATGGTTTCAAATATCTTTCTGAGAGAAAAAGATATTAGTAAAAAATTGGAACAACTAGTATGGAAAATCGTTCAATGCCAGTATGTTTTACTGAAAAACAGTACAAAATGATCGAAGAATTTGCCAAGAGAAATGGTATGCTAAATGCAAGTCAGGCTCTTGAAAAAATCTTAAGCGAATAAACATTTTTTGTTATTTTTATTTTGTTTACATTTATAGAATATATCATATCATGAGGATCATCAGAGAAA
The DNA here is from genome assembly GCF_054095935.1 of Candidatus Nitrosopumilus sp. bin_32a. Classification (NCBI taxonomy): domain Archaea; kingdom Thermoproteati; phylum Nitrososphaerota; class Nitrososphaeria; order Nitrosopumilales; family Nitrosopumilaceae; genus Nitrosopumilus; species Candidatus Nitrosopumilus sp. bin_32a. The sequence continues at coordinate 61,643 of NZ_JBSWSN010000004.1, forward strand.
ATGGGATTATTTAATAAAAAACCATCATTTTGCAGTGTTTGTGATAAAGAACTCACTCACAAACACAAACCAAAAAGAGAATGGGACATCAAAGGGCCACTATGTGGAGATTGTCATTTTGATAAATCAAAAGAATACTATGAAGGCAAAGTCAGACAACCTTGTGTTGTATGTGGAGTAACACAAAAAATTACAGATTTGTGGGAACCAAGATGGCAATGGGACATGGAAGGGCTGTTATGTAAAAAATGCTTTGATAGCAAAGAAGAAGATCACGGCAAGAAAAAGAATTTTTGTTCATTGTGCGGAGGAAAGATGGGGCTAATCAGATATAATCCAAAGAGCAATTGGGGAATAGAAGGTCAACTCTGTAGAAAATGCTGGGATGAAAAAAAGTCAGAGTTTGGATAAAATTGAGATTCTTTAAAAAAATAAAATGCGAAGTTTGTGATAAGAAATTTTCAAAAGAAGAAGAAGTAATGAATCACAAACAAATAATTCATGGTAAAGATTTAGAGTACGATTGTAAAGAATGTAACAAATATTTTTCAAATATGGAAGATATGAGAACTCATTTACAGAAAGAACACAGTTACAAGAAAGACAGATAACTAAATTGCCTTTACTGTTTTAACTACTTGTGGTCTATCTTTAGTAAATACTCTGAATCCACAAATGCATTTAATTTCAGGTAACCTAGACAATTCAGAATTTAAAACACTGGTACCGCATCTTAAACAAGAATAGCTCACATCAAAAGTTTCAACAGGAGTTTCTTCTAATTCATCAATTTCTTCTTCAACCATATTTATCATCAAAATTTCTATAATTTAAGGATACCAGATTATGTCAGAGACAATTCAATGTAAACGTCATCAGGTATTTTTAGTCTCATTAGTTGTCGAATTGCTTTATCATCAGCATTGATATTGATAATTCTTCTATGCATTTTCATTTCCCATTTTTCATAGGTTTCGGTCCCACTACCACATGGAGATTTTCTAGTGGCAACATGTAATCTTTTAACAGGGAGTGGAGTCGGACCTTTAACTTTAACACCGGTTTTTTTACCAATGCCCATTATCTCACCACATACAGTGTCTAATTTAGGTAGACTGGTAGAAGTGAGTTTAACACGGGCGGTTTGTGTCATAAAATTCGCCTATGGTTTGTACTCTTCAGTAATCTCTTTTACAATTCCTGCTGCGATAGTTGCACCCATATCTCTAAGGGCGAATCTACCCATTTCAGGGAAGTCTGCGAAAGTTTCGATACATGTTGGTCTCACCGGTCTGATTTTTACAATTGCAGAATCTCCAACTTTAAGGAATTTTGGATTTTCTTCTTCAACTGCACCAGATGCAGGGTTGATCTTTTGTAGGAACTCAGTAACAGTTGCTGCAACTTGTGTGGTGTGTGCGTGCATTACTGGTGTATAACCAGGAGCAATTGCTGTTGGGTGGTGAATAACAATGATTTGGGCTTTGAATTCTTTTGCAACCATTGGTGGTGCATCAGGAGTACCAAGAACATCTCCTCTCTTGATATCTTTCTTTTCAATACCTCTAAGGTTGAAACCAATGTTGTCACCTGCTTCTGCAGTTGGCATTTCAGTATGGTGTGTTTCAATAGATTTGATTTCACCGAGTGCACCTGAAGGCATTACAATGATTTTTTGACCTGCTTTCATGATACCGGTTTCAACTCTACCTACTGGCACAGTACCTACACCTGTAATAGTGTAGACATCTTGAATTGGAACACGTAGTGGTTTACCTACAGGTTTCTCAATAACTGTAAAGTCATCAAATGCTTCAAGCAATGTTTTACCTTTGTACCAAGCCATATTCTCAGATCTTTTGACCAAGTTATCGCCTTTCCATCCAGAAACTGGAATGACAGGTACATTTTCTAATTTGTAACCTACAGATTTTGCTAAACCTTCACCTTTTGCTTTGGCTGCATTGAATGCTTCTTCTTTGTATTCTACTGCATCCATTTTGTTGATTGCAATAATTAGTTGGCCTACACCGAGTGTTTTGAGCAAGAATGCATGTTCTCTTGCTTGTCCACCTGCAGCAATTGCAGTATCGGTTTCACCTTCTTTTGCTGAAAGTACTAGAATGGCGGCATCTGCTTCAGAAGCACCAGTAATCATGTTTTTAATAAAGTCCCTGTGACCAGGAGCGTCAATCAAAGTAAAGAAGTACTTTGGTGACTCAAACTTTTGGAAAGCTAGATCGATTGTAATACCTCTCTCTCTTTCATCTTTAATGTTATCCATAACCCATGCATACTTGAAAGTATCACCTTTTCCGGTCTTTTCGGATTCTGCACCATGAGCTGCAATAGTTCTTTCATCTACAACTCCAAGATCCATCAAAAAATGACCCATAGTAGTTGATTTTCCATTATCAATATGTCCTGTAACAATCAGGTTCAAGTGGGGTTTATCTGCCATATGGATTGCCTAACTGAGGGCATTTATTACTGTTATGAATTTTTGAAAAAAAAATAAAAAATCTTCAATTAATTATAGATCATAATACTTTGCTAAAAGCACATAAATCAAAGGAATAAAAATTAGATGTATGAAAATTACAGTTTCAGTTATCAAAGCAGATGTCGGCGGAATTGGCGGACATACAAAACCTAGTGACGGCCTAATCAAAGCAATTAGAGATACCGTTGAAAATTCTGGAGATTTACTTATTGATCACTACATAGGATATTGTGGAGATGATACACATATCGTAATGACTCATACACATGGAGTGGATAATGAAAAAGTCCACAAACTAGCATGGGATGCATTCATGGCAGGAACCAAAGTAGCAAAAGAAGAAGGGTTGTATGGTGCAGGTCAAGATTTGTTAAAAGATTCTTTTTCAGGAAATGTAAAAGGAATGGGTCCAGGAGTTGCAGAATTGGAATTCGAAGAAAGACCAAATGAAGCATTCACTATTTTTGCTGCAGATAAAACAGAGCCAGGCGCATTCAATTATCCAATATACAGAATGTTTGTAGACACATTAAGCAACACAGCATTGATTGTAAACAAAAGTCTTGCAAGCGGAGTAGTAATGAATATCATGGATGTTGAAAAAGCACAAATTGCAAAATTGCATTTATGGGAAGACAAACCAACTATTGAAGCTGCATTAATGTATCCAGGGAGATACGTTGTAGATTCAGTTTACACTAAAGAAGGAGAACCTATTTTGGATGCATCTACAGATAGACTACACAACATTGCAGGAACATATGTTGGAAAAGACGATCCAATCATGTTAGTAAGAACACAAAAGAATTTTCCAGCAACAGAAGAAGTAGGAAGTACGTTTAACAACCCACACTATGTTGCAGGCAATACAAGAGGTAGTCACAACATGCCATTAATGCCAGTGAAATTAAATTCAGCAGCATCAATCAACTTTTGCATTCCCATCGTAGAATCACTAGTGTTCAGCATGCATAATGGTAAGTTAGTAGGACCATTTGATGGATTCTCAACACCAGATTGGGATTACATTAGAGAAATTGCAACAAAGAAAGCTATTGCAATTAGAAGTCAAGGATTCATCCACCCAGCAACACTGGTACCATCAGAACTAGAATATGCTGAAGGATATAGAGCAAGAATGGATGTTCTCGAAACCAAGATGAAACCAATGGAAAAAATATCATCAGGCGAAAAGAAAGAGAATTACGAAGATCCAGATTAGCAAGGTTAGATCTTGCCAATCATAGGAAATAGTTAAATCAAAAAAGACCTTATTCACTATAGAACATGAATGCTTTTCAAAAGGTGTTTGATTGGAAAACGTATATTTTCACAGCATTGGCAGTCATATCTTTTTCAAGTTTTGTAGCAGTATTATTTGGACAAACCATTCCAGGAATCATTTTAGCATTTTTTAAAATTGCAGGAGAATACATGGTATTAGGAGCAGTGTGCATTTTTGCATTTGCATGGCTACTCAAAGCAAAACCACACAATCGTCCAAAAGAATACACAGTTGTGCCATTTGATGTGTATGGTAAGAAAAGCAAGATTGACGGAATTAGAACAGATTTTAAAACACATGATGTCGCATGGAGTTTTATGAAGCAATACAAAGAATCATACCCATTTTACAACTTTGCATTGATTTCAGATCTTCCAAAGTCAGATAAACCAACAATCTTCAGATACATCTAATTCAGACTTTTATTCAAGATTACATAGAGAAGTGAAATGGAGTTTTCTAGTTTAGCTGAATCTTTTAACAAAATGGAATCTACCAGAAAAAGATTAGAATTAACACAATTTTTAGTAGAATTATTTGAGAAGACCCCTCATGATGTGATTTCAAAAATTGTATATCTTATTCAAGGAAAATTAAGACCAGATTTTGAAGGAATTGAATTAGGAGTTGCCGAAAAACTCGCAATAAGAGCAATTTCAAAATCATCAGGCATCCCAATTAAAAAAATTGAAGATGAGTACAGAAAAGGAGGGGATCTAGGTCATGCATCTTCTATAATTTTAGAGCAAAAAACCCAAACAACATTTCTTGTTGAAGACATAACAGTTGAAAGAGTGTACGATACATTATTCAAAATTGCAAAACTAGGAGGATCTAGATCTCAAGACATGAAAATGAAATACATTTCAAGTTTACTAAACGATGCAACTCCATTAGAGGCAAGTTATATTTTGAAAATTTTGCTAGGAACTCTAAGACTAGGAATTGCAGAAAATACAGTTATGGATGCTTTAGCAATAGCATTTACAGGAGATAAAGAAAATAGAAAAAAATTACAATACGCATACAATGTATCTAGCGATTTAGGAAAAGTTTCAGAAATAATTGCAACAAAAGGCATAGAAGGGATTGAAAAATTTGAAATCAGTTTGTTCAACCCAATTAGACCAATGTTAGCTGATAGAGTAAAAAGTGAATCTGAAGCAATGGAAAAAATGGGAAATGAATTTGCAGCTGAATACAAACTAGATGGAGAAAGAGTACAACTTCACATAGAAGGAGACAAAGTGGCATTGTTTTCTAGGAGTTTGGAAAATATTGAAAGTTATTATCCAGACATTGTAGAAAAAATTCCTAAAAATATTCAAGCAGACAACATCATATTAGAAGCTGAAGCAGTAGCAATAAATGAAAACACAGGGGAGTTTTTGCCGTTTCAAGAATTAATGCACAGAAGAAGAAAATACAAAATAGAAAAAGCAGTTACAGAATATCCAATCACAGTAAATTTTTTTGATATACTGTACTGCAATGGAAAAAGTTGCATGGAATTAAGTTACAAGGACAGAAGAGAGAAACTAGAAAAACATGTGAAAGAAGATGAATTTGCAAAATACATTCCAATGACTCTAGTAAAAAATGAAAATGAAATTGAAGACTTTATGGAAAATAGCATCAATGCGGGCAGTGAAGGATTAATGTTAAAAATGTTAGACAAACCATATCAAGCAGGATCCAGAGGAAGTCATTGGTTAAAACTAAAAAGAGAATACAGAAATGAGTTAGGAGATAGTTTAGATCTTGTAGTAATAGGAGGATATTTTGGCAAAGGGCGAAGAACAGGAAATTATGGAACACTGCTCTTAGCAACTTATGATGAAGATGAAGACACGTTTCCAAGTATTTGTAAAGTGGGAACAGGGTTTTCAGATGAATCCTTAGACCAACTATACCAAATACTACATCCCAAAGTTACAATTAAAAAAAATCCACGCATCATAAGTGAAATGGAAGCAGACGTATGGTTCGAACCAGAACTAGTAATCGAAGTAGTGGCATCTGAAATTACTCTTAGTCCAATTCACAAAGCTGCAATGGATGTAATTAGAAAAGATGCAGGATTGGCTTTGAGATTCCCCAAATTTACTGGAAAAATAAGAGTTGAAAAAGCAGTAGAAGATGCATCAACTAATGAAGAGGTCCTCACACTATACAAAGGACAGAAAAAAGTGGCACATGACAAAAATTTAATGTGATTTGCGCTCAAAAAATATCTAAAATCATAGAGGATTTAAATTACCACGAGGTTTTTTCATTTATGTTATGTATAGCGGAGAGCTTGAAGTTCAAGCAAAAAGAAAGGCTATAGCAGTTTTACAAGACGAAATCAACAGAATTCTAAATGCATCCAGAGAACTTGCAACACTTCCTGAATTAATGATGAAGAAAGACAAAGCAGGAATCAAAAACACACTAGAACAAATTTCAACAATTGAAGAAGAAGTTGAAAACTTGAGAAGAAAGATCACACGTGAAGTTGCCGATGTCGGAGGATTAATCATGAATAGAGAAAATCTTTTGAACACAGCATACACAATGGATGAGATTGCAGGTTACATCACAGGCATTTCATTCAAGCTATCAAACGTAAAAATCACGACATTAAAAAGTGCAAAACTGGATACAGACATTACAAAACTGATTGAATTAGTAGTAGACGAAGTTTACAAACTAAATGAGATCATCAGAAGTCTTAACACAAACACTGCTAATGCCATTGAATTGGCACAGGAAACACAAACAATTGAAAGAGAAATTGACATAAAATACAGACAAGCAACAATGAAACTCTTAACATCAGTTACAGATACAAAAGAATTGTTGTTAATCAAAGATGTCATTGAGGGGATTGAAGAAATGTCAGACAAGTGTCAAAGAGTTTCAGATTCTTTCATATTGTTAGCACTGAGCCTATAACCAATCAAAATCCTTACCACTTTTACTTTATTTTTAATTTAAAACAACATCACATTTTACTATAGAATTCATATACAGATAAGAGATTACAAATTTATGAAAAGTGAGCTAATTGAAAATAGAATCATAGTATGGGATATTGAAGATTCAAAGAAGCTTTTCAGTCAAGGATATTATGGAAAACCAATAGGAATTCCGAAACCAGTAATTGAAGAAATAGACGCACCGTTAATTTTAGATTTGATTGAAGGATTATACCTACTAGAAAATAAAAAAATCACAATAACAAAATCCAAACAAAAAATTACTTCAGAACAATTAATTGAAATTTGTAAAAAAGAAGTTTTTGAATTTGATAAGAAATATCTAGTATACAAAAACTTTAGAGATAAAGGGTACATCATTAATCCTGGAATTAAATTTGGATGCGACTTTGCAGTGTATGAAAAAGGTCCAGGCATAGATCATGCACCATTTTTGATTCAAGTGTACACTAGAAGTGAATCAATTTCATCCACAGGAATTGTGTTAGCCGGAAGACTGGCAACTACAGTTAGAAAACAATTCATCTTGGCAATTCCAAAAGGCAAAGACAAAGTTGATTTCTTGGCGCTAGATTGGTGGAAAGCTTAGACAGATTTTATGTGGCCAGCTATTCTATCATAAATTTCAAAAAGATCTTTGGTAATTCCAAAAGCAATGTGATTATCCCATTTGCCTCTAATTCGTACTGCCACTTCAGTAGGCTCCACATAGATAGTGGCATCTTTAACAGATTGTTTTGCTATCATTTCATTAAGTTCGTTATCAGAGTTTAATTTTGATGCCAAACTACCTGCACCATCCCACTCCACTTTGACCACAGTTTTTGATGCAAAATGACCCTTTGTAGTTAGTCTAGTTTTTGCCACATAATTACCAAAACTAGAACCAGAATTTTTTCTTACTATGAATTGAGCTTGAAACCTATCTAATGCGCCCCATGGAAGTGGATTTGGATCTTGCATGATCATCCCTTTTGAATTATTTGTATTGCGTCAATATTTGAATTCTTAACATCAATACATCCCTTGTTAGTTACCATTCTAGGTGTTTGAGCAAAGTATCTACTATAGTAATCATCATTTTCAATTTCATCAGTTCCAATTTCTTTAGCTTCTGAATCCACACCGATCTCTTTTAACATATTAGAAAATTTTTCAGGCCATGATTGATAGACAAATGTGTCTGACTCTGTATCATGCATCAAAAATCATGAATCATACCCACAAATAAAGATATCAAGAAAATGTTGAAGGCAGGGATCAATCAAAATAAATATCACAGAAGATTGGAGACGTTATCTAATGTTAAAATTCCAAAATAAAATAGCCCTAGTTACAGGAAGTGGCACTGGAATAGGCAAAGCCATCGCTACAAAATTCATCGAAGAAGGAGCTAGTGTTATAATTCTTGGAAGAAGAAAAGAGCCATTAGAAGAAGCAGCAAAAGAACTTGAAGGAAAAATACCCCAAGGCACAAATGCTTCAGTTAGAATTTTTGCAGGAGTAGATGTTGCAGATGAGACAGCAATGAACAACATGTTTGATACACTAAAAAATGAAAATGCCACAATAGATTATGTAATTAATAATGCAGGAGTTTCAGGACCGGTCACCTGTTTTGCAAATGCATCACTTGATGAATTCAAAAGTACGATTGGAATTCATTTAACAGGTACATTTTGGGGCTCTGTTCAAGCACTAAAAGTAATGAAAGAGGGAGGAAAAATCATCACCATATCCACATTCTTCACAGAAGAAAAACCATTAGAACAAAGACCTTACAGATTCAGAAGCCCATATACGGCAGCACAGGGGGCAAAAAACAGATTGGCAGAATTAATGTCATGGGAATTAACAGATAAAGGAATCATATCTATTGCAACAAATCCCGGACCAGTTCATTCAGATAGAATTTACAAAACAGTATATCCAAAAGCTGCAGCAGAGTTTATGCGCGTGAGTGGATTTGAAGATTTAATTCCAACTGAAGTAGACGAAGCAAATAAAGAACTGCTTCCATTATTAGGGGAAGATGAAAATACAGTTAAAGAAGGAATTGCATCTGCTGCAACAAAACTTGCAAATGGAAAAGATGTTTCAAAACTTACAGAGACATTTGCCAACCTATTAAATAAAATTCAAACTATTGCAGAAAAAGTTCAAAACAACACATCACATATGATTGCAAACAAAGAATTTCTATCACAAGACCAAGTTGCCGAGACTGTTCTCAATCTATGTGATGATGAAATTGCAAAAATAATTAACGGTAAAGTAATTCCAGGAGACAGAGTATTCTATCCAGTTAAACCACACATTGGAACTAGTACCCCAGGAGTTCACCAACCAGACTTTACAGGAAAAGCAGTTGTTTTCACAATTGATGCTACTGACAAAGCAGATGCAGAAAGAGTCGAATTTTTGGCACAACATGTTGAGAAGAACGGAGGGAAAGTTGCTTGTTTCATATCACAAACAACATCATACGAACTACAAGAATACATCAGCAGTAAATTCCATTCACATGTAGTAGACATAAAGAATCCAGAAGAGGTTGCAAGGTGGCTAAACACCGCAAAAACCAACATTGGTGAAATTTTAGGCGTTATTCACGTTACTGGAAAACTACCAGACATGCCAAAATTAACAGAAGTCTCAAGATCCGTATGGGAAGCATTAACTGATAAGTTCATTTCAACTCCAGCAACTGTTGCACAAAGAGCACTAGAACAATTTGTTCCAGGCGGAAGTAAAGATCCTAGACTATACAAAGATGCCAAAGGTGCAATTATGATTATTGGTCCAGATTTACCAATAGGAAGAAAAGTAACAGGCATCCAAAGAGCACAGGTAGAAGTTTTCAGAGGAGCACTAAGACCATTTACAACTACTGTCAATCAAGAATTAAGTGATGTTCTAAATTCAAAGATCAGAATGTTTACAATTTTCCCAGGAACAGTGACAGGTTCAGAACCAAACAATCAAAAAATTGCAGATGCATTTAATTTCCTAGTATCAGAAAATGCAGCATCATCAGCAGAAATTGTATTTTGTGTTGATGAATCAAGGTAAGAATGAAAAAATTTTCAGAGTTTAGAGTAAACGATACATTTCATTCCACATGCAGTATTTCAGATAAAGAACTAGAAGAATATCTAAAATTCTCCAGAGTCAGAAATGCATTCTTGGAGGACAAAGGAAAAGGAAAACAAAAGATAGTTTCAGGAAGAGCAATCCTATCAAGGATGGAGGGGGAATTTACAAGACTGAGCCAAATTTATGGAAATGATATAATTTTTCTTGGAACTGATGGTGATGCAGAATGGGAAAACAGAAACACAAGATTTCTCAAGCCATTATACACAGATCAAGTGTTAAAATTGAAATTCACAATTTCAGAAATAAAAGATCTTGATGAGGAATTTGGAAAAATTTTTGTAGATTATGAAGGAGCATCTCAAGATGAAGGAATTATCGTAATATCGAAGAAGAATATTTACAGAATTAAAAAAGAACCGCCCAGATAAAATTTAAGATCAATCTTCCAATTCCTCATCATTGTCCCCCCACTGCCTATCAAGATGAGAAAGGATTCTAAATGCAAATCTGTCTATATTGATGTGTGGTTCTGCAAGAATCATCACCACATTATTAAAAATTGGAAAACTCATAATCACGGCACGATCTCTTCGAGATGCAGAATATTTTACATTGCCCAATTCAGAATTAAATTTTTTTCTTTTCGTAACTCTTGATGCTAATTCAGTACAAATAGTCTGATGTTGTTCATCAGTTAATCTAGAACAAGTTCCTTGTTTGTATCCCCCAGCTAAAAGAGTTCCAAATCCATCTAACAGCCCAGCAAAAAGGATTTCAGGATCCTCCAAGATCTTTGTACATTTATCAGCATATTCATCAAGGTCAAGGTTTTCTTTATTCATCATATTCACTCTTCAAGGTCATAATTATGATAAAAATTTATCATAAATAGTAATGAAATCGAACTTCTTAAAAAAGTTGATTTATGTAAATACTATTTGCAAATGCTGTAACAATTGAAGACCAGAGGTCATATCGGTTCATTTTTACTTTATTTCTCTTTGGGTTCATTACTTTGTTGTAGGCAATTATTTGAAATTGTCATACTGTTTATGAGTCATGTAGCAGATGTGCAATGCAAATTCATCTACAAATTTGAACATTACTTTGAAAATCATAAAATTTTTAAAAAAATCCAAATACAGATTTAAATTATTTTAAAAATGCCACAGCCTTTACAATGTCAGTCTTACTGATAATCCCAACAATGTTACCATGTCTAGATAAAACTCCGGCCCCGTTGATATTTTTATCTAAAAGCATTTTTCCTGTTTTTGCCAAATCATCATCGTAATTTACAGAAACAATGTCTTTGCTCATGATATCATCAGCCTTGACACTTCCACCAAATCCAGATTCTGAAATGAATCCTTTTCTTGGAAATATTACAGAAATTACTGGATCCGTATTATCAAGTACATCTTCATAATTTCCTTGTTTAAGTGCCAGTTCAAATAAATCCCTAAACGTGATAATCCCAACAGGAATTTCTTCACGATCTCGAAGTATCACTCGAGATATTTTTTCATCAATCATTTTTAAAACTACTTTGTATAGAGGAGTGTCAGAATATTGCCAGGCATAGTAAGGAGACATGTATTCGCCAACTATTCTTTCATCAGGATGTGTTTTAGTGAAATATCTCACAAGATCAGTTTTTGTTAAAATTCCAACAACGTCATCGCCAGATTTTACTACCAACGAACCAATTGATTTTGTTAGCATTGTTTCAGCACACTCTACAAGACTAGTATGTTCATCAACAGAAATTATTTTTTTAACAATAGTAGACAATGGAATCTCATCCAATTTTCTTTCAGTATCATTAGTTAGGAGAAAAACCCCCAAATCTTTTTCAGTCACAATACCAGTGATTTTACCATTCTCAGTAACTAAAATTCTGCTCTTTTTTTCATCAATTATTTTTTTTAAAACATCAGCAAGATTGGATTCATATTTTATTGTTCTTGGCGTATTTTTGTAATCAAGTGCATGTTTCATAATTTTACAAATTCAGCAGGCTATAAAAAATACAAGGCAATTGCCACAAATGAAAATATCCTCAAAATTAGAAAAATATCAGATATTAAAAATAATTAAATCAAATCACGCCAAATACCAGTAAATTCATCACTGGCAACTACAGTTACCACTTCCACAAAGCCTAGATGTTCAAGATTTTCTCGTTTGTCATAATATTTGTAAAGACCTTCATGTGTAGGATAAATTGTAAGTGTTTCTTGCATTCCAGGACCCAACAAATCTGTTTGAACATTTAATCCTTCAATGTATAATCTGTGATGGGTATTGCCATTATTAATTACAGTCAAAACATATGCAAAAGAGGTCCTAGTTATCAGATGGGGGTTGGGATCACCATCAACTCCAACTAAACCCTGAAGGCGGACTTGCCCATCTACATCTTCAAAAGCAACAGTTTGCTCAACTCGCTCTTGCCAGAAAATTGAAACATGTCTTACATTTCCTTGGCCGATAAATCCAATCATGGCAGCTAAAGAAACAACTCCTATCAAAAGTGCAACAATTATCAGGGTTGTATCTTTTGAAACCATATCATTTTACACATGGAAAAATAGAATGAATGTTGAACATGAAAAGATCAATCTTCAATTACATGTTGGGTTAAAACCACAATGCATTCATTCAGTATTTCATTATCTGAAATAGCCTCAGTCTCTTTAAAGTTAAATTCTTGATTTAGTTGCTGGTCATACTCTACCAAGTCATTTCGGTATGTATTGCATGCAGAATGTAATAATCTCCAGTAATAGTATCCCTTGTTCATTTCAGTTTTAATTTGTTCTTTTTCTTGTTGAAGTATTCCAGAAAGATGTTCATAATCAGCCTTATAATTATCAAACTTTTCTCGTACAATTAATGGCAATTCTTGATACCAATCCCTACCTTCAGTTGTTTTTTCAACACCTTGAATTTTTTGCATCTGGTATGAAACTGAATCTTTTAAAACATCTAAAACATCGATTGTTTCAAGCAATGCCATAAGTTCTGGATGTATCACAAATCGCATAAAATGTTCATCGTATTAATTCTTTAATTGTGATTTTCAAAGATGATTTACAAAAAATGATTTTAAAGCATTGTTCTATATAGGGCAGAGCGAGATTGCAAGCATGATACAAGGGGCTCCAAAATTTGTAATGGTTGCATTTTTTGCATTGGGAGTATTACTAGTGGGATTTTCACTGTGGGCACTGTATCTAACTGACATTCCACAAGAACAATTTCAAGAAGATCCTAGATTTGAAGAAGAATACATAAAATATTATGAATGGTTGACATTGTTTGGAAGTGTACTCATAGTAATCGGGTGGGTTTTAGCATTCCTAGGACGTAAACAGAAAAATCAAGGCTCTAAATTAGATTAATTCTAAATAAAAACAGAGTCAATTGCACATTCTAAAAACAAGTACAGATACATCATTAAAAAAGTACTTGAAATATTTATTCCATATTAGCATTAAGAATCGCCCCTTATCTTAAATAACTGAGATAGCATTTTTAGATTATGTATAATACAATCCTTGTCCCTCATGCAGGAACTGATGCCGGAGACAAGGCATTAAAACATGCAATTTATGCAGCAAAAAACACATCTAAAATAATTATTTTACACATAGTTGAAACTCTCTCATATCCACCAACATATGCATTAGCCACATCTGAACGACACAGTCTGATAAAAGCAGTAGATGAGGCAAATGAAGAAATGAAACAGGACATGGAGAGAGAAATGGAAAAATACTCTCAACAATGTAAAGAAAACAATATTGATTCTGAAATCAAGGTGGAAATTGGAGATGCAGCTGAAATAATCTTAAATGTTGTTGAAAAAGAAAACGTCGATCTAATCGTAATGGCAAAGAGGAGAAAACTCAAAGGACTCAAAAGTCTCCTAACACTTGGAAGTGTTTCAAGAAAGATTATTGAAAATACATCTTGTCCTGTTTTAATGATGGATGCAGAAAATAACTCTTAAACTCCAACACACTTTAAAGATAAATTTGTTATTTGACCATTTGGAATAAATCTAAAATTTTTCTTGCTGTCTTGTCAATATCCACATTTGGTTCTGCAGCAATAAAAAGAATATTTTTTTCAAAAGGCATAGTCATAGTTACAACATTTTTTCTTCTAGCTGCCGCATATTCTACTGGACCAAGATTATCATCAAAGTCTTGACGGGTTCTGATTCGCAAAACAGCCTCAACAAACATCTTTTTTCGTTCATACTCATCTTTTAATGGAGATATTCCTGGCTTGAAATCTCCAACAATCAGATTTCCCATATAATCTAAAAATCCTGCAAATCTTATTTCAGGAAATTCCAATATTGAATTACATTTTTGTTGATCTGTGTTGTTTTCAGTCATATCAGGTTAGAAATCTTATTTATAATTAAAAGGCATTGACATTCTCACAGTTGATTTTTAGAATCAATTCCCAACACATTGAATCATTTTCATTATAGAAACATGAAATATCTATAGATAGTTAGGCATGAATTTTACAAATACGCCGGTATATACCCACGAGGATCATCATAAAGTATGTTTAAAAAAATTATTGAAAAAATAAGATTTGGTTCCAATAAAACCAAAACCACAGAGAATGTAAAAGAACCTGAAGAAAAATCAAAATGAAATATCAATGTAAAGAATGTGATTTCCAATGGGAAGGAACCGTAGATACTTTTGATAAAGTGCGTGAACACGAAAAAAATCATTTAGAAAAAAATGAATCAAAACAGGAGAATGAATAAAAATGTCAGTACGTTGTAAGGTTTGTAACACATCAAAGAATGTAAATGATCAAACAGATTCTGATGAAACATGGGAATGTAAAACATGTGGCAATACACTCAATGCTCAAGGACATGTAGTTGCATCATAAACAATTCAACATAATTCAAAAGAAATGAATGCCGCATCTAAAAAAGAAGAAACCAAAATCACTTCTGAAATCAAAGTATCTTCAAATAGCAAGTCGAGCACTTCAAAAGATAATGAATTTAAGATATCCCTATCAACAGAAGACATTGACAAAATAGAAGAAGAGATCAGAGGAATCGAAAATGATTCAAAAAAAAGCATTGGAGAATTTAGTTCAGTAGAAGCCGAAGATGAATTAACAGATACAGAAAAAAATCAAAACACATCTAAAAAAAATGATCATATGGCTCCAGAATATTTAGAAAATAGCTGGGAAGATGAGGATTGAACATGACTCCAAGAATTATTCTCTTAAGTAATGGTCACAATAATGATCATTGTGGATAAACTAAAAATAATTACTGAAATTGAAGGTAGAGTAAGCAGGTCAAAAACAAGAGGGCATTCCACATGGACCATAGGGATTACAGATACTCCAAAAATTAGAAAAGATCAGCACAGTAATGAGGGTAAAGATATCAAACATTGGAAAGACTGGTCTACAAGTAATGAAAAAGACAGTAAAGAGATTGAAAAATATTTTCTAGATAAAGGTATGAAAAAAGATAGCGGAGTTGATGGTTCTGCCAATTATATTTACATTTTTTAATTTAGAACAAGTAGGCAACCCATTCAGTATAACGCCTCTCCATTTTCCCAAGATAGCTCAAATAATGAACTCATCATATCAACTAGAGTTTCTGAATCAGACCACCAAGCAAAGACTTGTTTAGTTGGGTGTGTTGCATTGCGCATAAAAATAAGAACCTCTTTTTTGTCATTTATAATAAAACATTTGTTTTCAGAATTTGAGGGTATTGCTCTAATTTTTTCTGAATCCATCTCTGAAAGAAATTCAGGAATCTTGTTTAATGGAGAAACAACCATTTTAAGATTAGTTGGTGCAACATCTATCCAGTCAAACACATCTGAATTATACATTCGAAGTAAATCTAAAACACTGCCATAGATTTTGAAATTGTCATTACTAGAACCAGTCATCTCTTTAATTTTATTATTGATAGGTCCTGATCCATGTAGTAGCTGCATCTTTTCTGATTTGGACTCGTCAGTCTCTACTGCAAAAAATGGAATTTCATTCCACATCTCTGAAAGAGATTCTTCCTTGTTTGCCAAGATATC
This sequence comes from Candidatus Nitrosopumilus sp. bin_32a, assembly GCF_054095935.1. Taxonomy (NCBI): domain Archaea; kingdom Thermoproteati; phylum Nitrososphaerota; class Nitrososphaeria; order Nitrosopumilales; family Nitrosopumilaceae; genus Nitrosopumilus; species Candidatus Nitrosopumilus sp. bin_32a. The sequence continues at coordinate 77,624 of NZ_JBSWSN010000004.1, forward strand.
AATTCTATCCTGTTCTTGTTTTACCAATGTAGATATTGCCTCTTTCATATCCATTGCAATGTATTTCGTAGGATGAGCCAATTCAGCTACAACTAACCCCATATTTTGCAGTGAGTTGACCAGATGATATGTCTCAGTTCTAGGCAACAGTAGTGCCTTTGCTATCTCAGAAGCAGACTTTGAACCATACTTTCCAAGATAAATGAACACCTTTGCCTGGCTTTTAGTAAGGCCAAAATGAATTAGTTCATTTCGGATTTTATCAAGAGTAAGTTTATGCCCATACATTGCAGTGTCAGATTCATTATCAAAAAGATTGATTTGGTTTTCCGAAGTCATTATCAACATGTTCAGTATAGCGATCAAGTTATGTGGGATTGTTTGTTCAAATGAACAAACATTTTCTCATTTTTATGATAATATATCGCAGTAACAGAAAGTATGGATTCAATTGGCCTAGTTTGGAGTTTCCTCTGCAACGACTGAATTATTAATACAGATTACTTTCATCAAATGTGTATGATTCATAAAATAAAATATTTTGAATCCAAACAATTGGCTCCAGGAGTTTATCTTCAAGACATAGTAAATGAATTTCTAGCCCAACACGGTGAAAATATCATTTCCGTATTACCAGTAATGGATAGTGCTTTGTTGGTTCATTATACAGAATAAAACCGTAGAGGGCATATCAAGTCGTCATTTTAAAAATAAAAAAAGAAAATTACTGTACATTGACAGATTTTTTCTTTTGAATAGGAGTAGGCTTTGTTTTTGGCAATGTAATATCCAATACACCATCTGTTAGTTTTGCCTTTACTTTTCCTGGAATGATTTTTTCAGATAGAGGAATTGTTTGATAGTATGAGACACTATGTCTCTCTTTTCTTAGATAGTTTTTCTTTTTTTCCTCTTCTTTGTGTTCTCCTGTAACTTCAATAGAATTATCAGTTACATTGAGTTTTATCTCATTCTTTTTGATTCCAGGAGTATCCATCTTTATTCGAAATTGGTTTCCTTCATCTATAATATCACAAGATGTGTGAGGCATAGATATCGATGGAAAAGATGAAAATGCTTTTTCCATTTCTTTTCTAAAACTTTCAATTGATTTGTCAATATCAAACCAACTAGAACCTCTAGATGGAGTTATAGCAGAATCTGATTTTGCTAGTTTTTTCACCATTCGCATATTACATAAAACATGATTAAATAAACATCGTAAATTGTCACATTTGATAATTAACCGTAATGAAGAATTCAATGTCAATGCAAATTTTCAGAGTTGAAAACAACCAAGCATTTTATTTAAAATAACATTTCAAGAATATCATGACCACATTAAGTGAATTACGTGCATGCAAATCCTGTGGAAATGTATTTACCAAAAAAGCAGGAGTAGTGATCATAACTAGCTGTCCTCAGTGTAAAGGCATCAGTTTTGATACAATATCTGTAAATGATGAAGCATTATAGATAGCATTAGTCAAAGACAATTTCCACATGTGAGAATTTCAGACGAGTTTAACTACCAAAATTGTTCTTTAAAATCATGAGTGATTATTGTGATTGTGGTTCTTGTGGCCATGAAAAAATTAATGAATGTTACACAAAACAATGTCCTTGTTGTTTAACTGATCATCAAGGTGCATTTGCAAAAAATAGATAATACATGATAAATTGCAAATTACTAGCATCTATTTCACATTCCAAACACTGCCTCACAGTGTTCTTTATTAAAAGAAAATTCTTGATTGTCAAAAATAACAATCAGGATAATACTAATGTAAAGAATTCCAGATAATATTATCATGAATTCTGAAATTCAAAAAAAGATCGATGATATTATGATTGAAACAAATGAGAAAGTTTCTGCAATTGTAAATGAAATTAGAGATATTCGATTCTCTAAGATGAATGAACAGGATAAAGAAACAAAATGTGATAAATTAAGAGAAGAGTTTGAAAAAATCATGATTGCGGAGGAGAGAAAAATAGAAAAAATAATGTCGGATTCCAATGAAAATTGATGACATAGATCCAGATTATGAAACAGTAAAGATTGATCAGATTGGAATAATTGATTCTCCTACAGGTGCAGTTGTATTCAAAGACGAAACAGTTGAATTTGCAATGTCTGGTTTTTCATCTGAAGTTGCAATACATATTTCTGATTTTTTAGAGGAAAAACGGGAGGATCCTATTTAATTCAATTATTGCACTTTCGTATTCTTTATCATTAAGAAAATTTTGGGCATTTTGAAATAATAATGAATCATCAATAGTTTGTGCATATACAGTAGGAGCAAAAAATCCAATAAAAAACAATAAAATGAAATATTTTTTCATCATTAAACCCATTTTTTTCTTCTAAAATATCCATAAAGAGTTAGTCCCACACCTGCCATTGAACCTAAAACCATCGGATATGCTATTGGAGATGATAATTCAGGCATATATTGAAAATTCATCCCATATATGCCAGCAATGACAGTGATTGGAACACAGATGGTTGCAACAAGAGCTAATGTTTTCATAATTTCATTTGTTTTGTTAGAAACTGCAGAAATGTAATAGTCATTCATAGAAGATAGTTTGTCTTTTACAGCAGATAAAGAAGACAGAATTTGACTGATATGATCATGAAGATTTCTAAAATAAATCAAATTGGATTCATGTATTAACTGTGAATCACCATCTTCAATCTCATTAAGTAAACTTTCTAAAGGAATAATAGAATTTTGTAGTACTAAAACATCATTTTGAAGTATATCAAGAACAAGTAAATTTTCCTTATCAACATTAAATGCAATAGATTTTTTTAGAAGATCTATACGCTCTCCAATTTTACGCAGTATGACAAAATAATTATCTATTATAGCATCAATTAAAGCATAAAACAAATAATCAGAACCACTTTCATGGATTTTCTTTTTTCCATCTCGTATTCTTTTTCTAATTGGCTCAAAAACATCGCCTTTTGATTCCTGAAAAGAAATTACAAAATCTTTTTTCAAAATCAAATTAATATGCTCCATTCTGATTTCATCATTAGCATCAACATAAAACATCTTCAAAATTGCATATAGAGAATCACAATATTCTTCAATTTTTGCATGTCGTGCAGTATTTACAATATCTTCTAAAACTAATTTATGTATGTCAAATTTGGTTCCAATTTCACATACTAGATTAGTATCATGAATTCCAGTAACGTTTAACCACTTTATTCCGGATTTTTCTTCAATGGTGTGAATGTCATTAATGAGAATTTCTTCTTCAGAAAATGAGGCAACATCATAATTAATTAACTCAAGTTCAATTTTTTCATTTGTCACATCCCCCACATACACAATTGTTCCAGGAGAATCTCCTGGTTTTTTGGATGATTTTCTAAAAAGAGGTAATCTCATATTGTATACGAATCAGTCGAATCATGCCACATATCTAAGTTTTTTATGATAATTCTTTGATTATAGCTTTTTCTGTCATTATGGATTTCTTCAACTAGTTATGCCTACAAATCTTGTTAACGTAAATTCAATTATAATTCATAGATTTAAGGAATATGATCAGTTTATTTGAAATCCGTATTGGGAATCCATAGAGGTTTGAATCATTTTTGTAGATGTACTGAAACCTCTTTCAATAATTGAAGAAAAGAATCATAATGAAAAACAACTTTCCAAAATAATTTTCATATCACCATAAAATAGATTAAAAATAGTCTACAAATCCTCTTTGCAATAAAATTATTGCAGTAGATTCAGTTAAACAAACTGCTTTTCCATTAGACACTTTATTAAATAATTCCAACCCCTCGTTACAGATAACATCACTTGAATCCGTTCCAGATCTCATCTGTTTTAATGGAGACTGAAATTCATTCGGCTCTATTCCATATTCAAAAGATAAAAACAAGCTCTTTGCGCTGGGAGCAGTAATTTTTACATCATACTCTCCAAAGTCTCGCAATGTTCCAGTTGTAGGTACAGTTTCAGTAAATTTAGCAGAATCAGATAATTGAAGATCCTTATGATATACAGTAACGCCTTTTGGAGATACGACATCCAAAGAGATTTCATATAATTGCATAGAGTTTTGTACTATTCCTGAAATGATTATTTCATCACCACTTTCATAGAATTTTTTGTCTGTAATTCCATGGATTTGATTAGCCAAAACATGCTCTTTTGTAATAGATGTTCCAATCACATCAGTCCCCACAACTTTAACTTGTCTAACATGATCTCCCAAAGTCATTGTCAATGTAGTCAGGTCATTGATTTTTGTTAACTCATAGTTTGTGGTTTGTTTGTCATTTATCCAAACAGACTGGGGATTTTTGATCAGGCTTTCAAGCAGTACAACTGTAAATTCATCATTGTTTATTTTTCCTACAAAATTAAAAGTGAGACTATTGCGTACAGTATCCACATCAACATTTACCAAATTTCTTTCTACTTTGTATGCCAGATCTATAGGTGACTCAGATACACCACTCCCTACGTTATGAAATATTTGAAACCCAGTATCAAGATTAATCACATTGACAATTCCAAACATCCAAGGGTGTATTTTACAAAAATATTTGATTTCTCCAATATTTCTCTCATCAAATGTTACAGTGTACTTGCCTCCAGGACCCATAAAACCGCTATCAAAAATTCCAGTTAATCCCAATTCAAGAGTCCCAGAAGTAATAGTGTGATCAACAGAGTCAGCATTTCCCCATTCTACTTTGTCTCCAGGCCTTACAGAAATTTCAGATGGCAAATAATGCGCAGGAGCATCAATTTCGGCAGAACCTGCAGGGATTTGCACCCTCCATGTTTCACCATGAACAGTTGTCGGGCCAAAAATAAAGATTAAAACTAAAAAAAGTGAAATCAAAAGAATTTTTGAATCCATCGCTATATATCGAATTTTTTATTATATTACTAGCAGCATTGATTTTCAAAAATGAAAAGAGAGATCGTGAGAGATGTTTTAAAATATACTGTTTTTTAGGTAGATGTAGGAAAAATGACAAGTAAAATTTTTGAGCACATATTGGTGCCATATAACGGATGCCCAGGAAGTCAAAAGGCATTCAAAAAGGCAATGGACTTGGCACATCTAACAGATTCAAAAATAACAATTTTGACATGCTTAGAAGACAGAGCAACGTTTGGATTATTCAAAACCAAAACACAAAAACAAGAGTTTGAGAATGAACAAAAATTCGTCTTAAAAGAGCATCTCAAACTTGGAGAATATGCAAAGAAGAAAAACATTTCACCAGAGTCTAAAATAATTAAAAGTAACATGGCAGCACAAACAATTCTTGAATTTGCAGATAAACACAGTGTAGATTTGATAATCATGGGAATGAAAAACCGTACGAGATATGAAAAAATACATTATCCGAGTACTATTGAAGATGTTTCAAAGAATTTTCACGGGGCAATTTTAATTTTAAATTAAAATTAGTTATTTTTTAAATATTTTATGAATAAAAAATAGTATAAATTAATCTGTTTTTGGCTTTTTAATATCAGATAGTAAATTCATAATTGCCTCATCAGTGATTATTCCAATAACTTTTCGAAGATCATTTGGATCAACAACAGGAATCATATCAAATGGATGAGAGTTCATCTTTTGAATTACGGTAAAAAGATAATCATCAGGTAATGTTGTATGAAATTTTTCATACATTATATCACCAATTGTGATAAGATCTCGGGTTTTTTTATGAGATTTGTCTATTTCTCGTTTTGAGACAAGGCCTACTAATTTATCTTCATTGTCAAAAACAAGAAATGGTTTTTTTGTTACAGTGTTTTTTTCAAGGAATTCTTTAACTGTAACTTCCGGGGTTGTTTTTGAAAATGCAGTATTAATTACCGCAATTGCAGGAGTGTCAGATACCACTCTTCTAAAATAGAGTGGTACAAGTCCAAGTTCAGATGTTCCAACCTTGAAAGGAGTGATTTTCTTTAGTTTACGCTGAAGTTCAACACTAGATATTATCATGGTGATAAGAGTACCAAAAACTAAAAGAGAAAATAATTTGTTATCCATAATTTCTGCTTGTAGTAATGATAACATCAGTGCTAAATCTACTGCGCCTTTTGACATTACACCATAAGCAACAGTTGTCGCAGGTCGCATTTTGGCTATCCGTACAGCAATATACGAACTCAAAAACTTTACACCAGTCATAATTAGAATAAAAACTGCAATGATCCACCAATCTAGTTCCAAAAAGGCCAAACTGAAATGCAGGCCAATTCCTGCAAAGAAAATCGGAATGAATATTCCATACCCTATCGCACCAATGTTTTTAGAAATTTCATGATATTCATCCCTAGTCATTCTAGAGACTGCGATTCCCAAGAGAAGTGCGCCTATTGCACCATGAACCCCACTGATTTCAGCAAGATATGCAACAAGAAGAATCATTCCTATCACGATACCAAAATATGCTTCTTTGACACGAAGATGATTTTTGATTAGCCTGAAAAATTGCGGTAATCCATAGACTGAAACAAATGCAGCCACACCAAAGAAAATAATCATTTTAGCAAAGAGCCAAAGCATTTCAGAGATTTCCAGAGATTCGGAGCTAGTATCCATCTGAATAAAGACGCTGACAAAAATAATTGCAATAAATTCTACAATTGCAGTTACGGTAAAAATTTCAAGGCCAATAGTGGATTTTAATTTTCCAAGATCACTGAGAACCTTTGCAGTAACACCCAAACTAGATGCAGCAATTACACTTGCAATAGCAAATGATTGAATGAAACTCATATCTATGGCGAGTCCAAAAATACCAGCAATTGCAAATGGGATTAAAAATGCAATAGCAGCACCTGCAAAAATCCTGCCTTTCATCACCTTGAATAATCCAGCAACATCGATTTCTTCTAGTCCAATTAGAAAAAATAGGAAAAACACACCAATTGAAACAAAAAGTTCTATCGCTTCAATTGGATGAACAATAGCTAAAAATGCAGGACCTACAATTATTCCTGCAATAACATTTCCAAGAATTGTTGGCTGACCAATTCTATGAAGTAATTCGCCTCCAAGCTTTGATGCAATTACCAGTACTGCAATGAATAGAATTGCCTCAAAGGACATACTTGATTATGAAATTAATTTTCCATAAGATAAACTAATCAATGGCCACCTCCAAAAAATTGGAAAATTTGCCTTCGCTCATAGATTGCAACAAAAATTAAAATTATCAATCCTATAATCAAACTGACATATTCCGAAAAGAATCTAGATGAAACCTCCCATATACCCCTCCAAAACAAAACAAGGCCTATCCCTGTAATCAATAAAATGATTGTTCGCTTAGTGGAAATATTATTTTTCAAGTTCAATCTATTTTATTTTGATAACAGGTTTTTAGATTTATAGATTGCATTGTAAGGAGTATGTTCTGACAATATTTCGCCAATATGTCTGTCCCAATGAATCCATCCTAAAAGTTATCACATACTAATTTTCTTGATCAATACTTCCACCTTGACCATACAACACATGCATTGTAAAAGTATCAGTAATATCAGGATGATTTCGTAATCTTTTGATTATTTGCTCTACTCCATTAGGATCTGAAGTCCTAATTTTTATAAAAACATCATACTTTCCCCATATGCCATTAATTTCAATAATTTCTGGCAATTCCTTGAGTTCCGCAATTACGTTGATTTCACGACCAGTATTACAATTTATGAGGATGTATGCTTGCATGGTTTTAATTGTATTTATGATAAATAAAGATCACCGCTCAAATTACACATATTTGTAAAGTTAGACTCGAAACTTGCCACATTTGTTAAATACAATTTTTGAAATAAATCCTACGGAGAATTTCTTAGAAAAGGTTCTTGATTTTATAACATCACTTTCAGGATAAGACAACCTAAAAAATTTATTTTTTTATTATTTATTCAGATTCTAAATCTTCATCTTCTTTCATTAAACTGTCCATAATATGCCCATGGGATAATTTTTGAAACACAAATACAGAATCTGTGATTAGTAATATCGCCACAGCAAGACCAATGCCTGAAATAATAAACGGCAAAAAGGGCAAAAAGTGCATATCACCCACATATGGTTGTATGACAGCAACCAATATCAGAATAAAACCAGTAAAGAAAATATTTCGCAGTAATCTATGAAGAGGCTTTTCTTCCAACTTTGTAGTGTCAGTTGGGATTAATTTTGTAGATAAAATATCAGACATGTTTGTAACTAGTTTTTCAATTTTACCAAGCATTGCAATTACAGGATAAATAATTAACAGTACACTCACAATAGTTAATAATATTTCAGGCTCTATTGCTAATGGAATACCAATTTGGTTCATGACATTTACAATATCATCATTAAAGTAATCAATTACAGCTAAAATTGCGATTACTATCATTAAATTTACAAAGAATTTTGGACCGTATTCTTTGAGCATTTTATTAAATGAGTTATCATCATCTGATGAATTCATTAATTCATGGAAAAATCTACCTACAATGAAAATGGGTTTTAATATTTTCATTGGAACATAGCTTGCCCTATCTGCATTTGTAGGCAGTATTTTTAACAGCAATGGCATACATAGCATCGTAGCTAACGTTACAAGCATTGTTACTGGATACAAGGTATCCCTTACAGAGCCACTATCCACTGCCTGTTTTGCCATGATAAATGAAAATTCACCACGTGGCACCATAACAGACCCAATAGTAGAAGCACCATGGATATCATGGCCCCCAACAGATGCTCCAAAGAAATTACCCACATATTTTCCAATAACTGCTAAAATTATGATAGGTATTGAGATTAATGCAACTTCAGGGATTGCCATGATGTTTACAAGCATTCCAATAGATACAAAAAATATCACCCCAAAGAAATCGCGTAACGGGAGAATCTTTTTAGTTATTTGTTCAGAATGCTTGGATGATGCAATAATCATTCCCATGATAAATGCACCAATTGCAGAACTTTGCCCCAGAAAATGAGCGAGAACTGCTAAACCAAAACCCAAAGCTAATGCAGTAATGAAGGGAGCTTCAGGAATATCCAACCCGTGAATTTTTTCTAAAAGTTTTGGAATTAGTTTGATGCCCAAACCTAACGCTATCACAAAGAAAGTTAAACTCTGTAAGACTAAAATTCCAATTCCAGTGAAATCAAGGTCTGCACCAGCTGATACATTTCCCAAAATTACTAAAAGTAAAACAGCTGCAATATCTTCTACTATCAAAATCGTTATGACAGTGTTGAATTCTTTTGTTTTGACTAGTTTAAGATCCCTCAACACTCGAAGGGAAATCGCAGTACTACTGATAGATAGAATTCCTGCTAGATAAAGGGCCTCCAGGTGAGTCCAGCCAAAAGAAAATGCACCAATGTATGCCAAGAAAAACATTATTGAAAGTTCAGACATTCCGACGACAATAGGTTTTATTCCAGCTTTGCGCAGTTTCTGTAAACTAAATTCCAACCCAACAACAAAAAGTAAAATAATAATTCCAAGTTCTGCCAGTAGATTAATCAGTTCTACATCATCAACAATTCCAAGACCATATGGCCCCGCAATCATTCCAATTAAAATAAAACCAATAATCGTAGGAAATTTAATTTTTTTCATTATTCCAGCTCCAATCATCCCTCCGCCTAAGAGTAAAGCCAATAATGCAAGAAAATCAGTTACTTCAACGGTCATAATATCAAATAATTTTTCCAGTTACAGCATCTACTCTAGCAATTGCAACTTTACTTTTCTTATCATAACATTTTGTCTCATAAATTGGAACAAATATCTCACGAAATTCAGTCACAACATATTCCTCATGATTAATTTTCAAATTGTGTTTAAGGCTTTCTTTGAGTTTATGAAATAGTTTTGAAAAAATTTCATCATCAGTCATTTTGATTCTTCGAATATGTCCTCGATTTACATCAAGTGTCCTTTGAACATAATTTTCTACTGCATCAGAGTTAGTACTGTAAGAAAAAGCAGTGTCCAATTCATTGTGATCAAGATACATAGAATCAGTCATGCTTTTAACCGCATTTTCAACCACATTTAGTTCCAAATCTTGTTTGGTAATTCCAACTCCGTGTTTCACTTTTTTACCAAATTTCTTCCACACACCAGATTCGTTTAAGATTGGAAATTTTTTAGTTCCAATTGAAACTTCAACAACATCAGGATCCACTTTAATCACGTATGAAACATTTCGATCAAAATCAATTTCATAATGGCCGGAAATGAAAATGAATTGCTCCAAATACAATTGGGGAGTTTCAACTGTAATCTCGTCAGATTTTGGGCGTCTTAACGCAGAACCAAAAAGAGATGTTTTCTTTTTATCTAAAACTTCCACAATGTCTTGAGGTAAGAGTTTGGTTCTAAGAACGATAGTTTTTTTTGTTGGGGCGTTACCAGGTTTTAGAGTTATTTCATCGGTCAATTTTATCTCAAATTCATTCTACACATTCAAATTCTATCTAAGATCTTTTTCTTTTTATCATTGAATTCTTTCTCAGTGATTATTCCCAATTCTTTAAGCTTTGCTAGTTTTTCTAAGATATCAAGACTTGAAGCACCGTATTGTGTACCAAGTTTGATTCGCCCTACAATTAATTCAAAAAAGTAGAAAAATGCATTGGTGATTTTTTTATAAAATTTAGGACTGTTCTTTTTCAGCATATTTTTTTGCTCTAAACCTTTTTCTTTAATTTTTAATGAACTGATTTTCAATGTTTTGAGATATTCTTGAGATTTAAGAAAATCTGTTGTATTGTTAGCAATATGAGTTATCTTTTCTAGAGATTCTTTACCTAATTGTTTTCCGTGTTCTATAGTTTGAACATAATTATTTGAGACATCGTCTAAAATATTCTCTTGTTTTTTCTTGAGAGTTTTTCCAGAACTTTGAGATTTGACTTTTTTATTGGTCATGTTGTTGATTTCAAAATTATAGTGTAATGGTGCTATTTTAATATCTATATTGTTAGGGTGTACTAATTGTAAAACTAGGCTTTAATCGTAATTTTATCACCAACACCAACAATCCTATCAGAAAGAATAATTTTTGATTTAAATCGTGATTTTATTTCAAGGGACTTAATCTTGTTTGTTTCAGAGTCAAGATTAATCTGGATTACTTTTCCCACAGATTTTCCATCCACATCCACAATCTTATCGTTTGGTTTTATTGGGATTGAATTTAATTTAAGAGAGGATTCAGTTAAATTTTCAAAATAAGTGACAGATAAGAAATACTCTGAAAACAATCTCTTTTTTACCATAACTCCTGAAATTGAGTAAGTTTTAGGGTCAATACACAAAGATCTTATTTTCCCACAATCATTGCCCTTACTGTCAAAAACAGATAAACCGAGAAATTGTTGACCAGACCAGTATTTTGTCAGAAATTTACTTTTATTTTTCATTTTTTGAACCTATGAGATTTCTTTAGAACGTTTTGAAGAGCAGCAAACCCTGTACAAATCATGAAATTCATTTCCGCAATGTTTGCATGTTCTAATCATACTCACAAAATAAAATTAAAAGATCACCTAATCAGAATTAGACTCAAACAAAATTGACATTTGATGTATCAGATAGATACTAAAATTAAATTTTTGAGAATAAAAGATCAAGTGAGTTTTCAAATTGTTTGTTTAACTTTTGAAGATGATTAGAATCTACAGAAAGGGCATCTTCATCAAACCAAGGAGATGATAGATACAAATCCCTATTCATCTCAACTTGAATCCAAGGAATAGGGTTATTTCCATATGTTTTGGTTATATGGCCCCCATGAAAAGGATCATTTAGAGATATTTCATTTCTATCAATAGAATAAGATTCAGATATAGAGTCAGATAACAACTCAATCATTTCTTGTGATGATGTTTGTCCATCATTATTAGAAAGGCAGAACATAGGTCTTTTTGATTGGGTTTTATCTGGAGAAAAATATGGAGCAGTAGAGGCCATAGAATGGCAATCCAAACACAACTGTAAATCTAATTCATCAATACTTTTTTGAATTGAACTATGATATGGGTTGTAATACAATTCAATTAGCATTGTTTTAAGTGAATCATCGGGCTCTTTTCCATTCGTATAGATGGGTTTGTCATAACAGGTCTTGCTCTTAATTAATCCATCAGGATTATTTGGAGGCATGTCTTGTAAAGAACGATTAAGATCTACAAAGGCTCTTGCAATGTCGGTTTTAATTACACGTTGGACTTTATCACCCAAATCATAAAGTTCAATCACAAAAGGATCAGAATCATCAAACAAGTCCTTGTTTGTAATTGACAAGTGGCCATCAAGTTCTGGAGGTCTTCTTGTTCCACCATGTGGTATCGATAACAGTATTGGCAGTTTGGTCAATTCAATCCCTCTGCAGTTCCATCCCGTCTGACTTCTGCAACTCCTTGAAATCCATCGCCTGCTTGACATTTCATTACAGCGTGTATTGCACCATGATAAAATGAATACCTGTCTTTTACAGAAATATCATACCCCATATCTTTAAGATAGTCAATTATCTCAGTACGAAATCCCCCATCTTCTATACTAACAGTGCCATTAATGGAACAATGAAATCTGGGTCTTTCAATTGCATCACTCATCGGCAAATCACTGTCAATAATCCTTGAAAGAAACTGTGTCACTGTAGAAAATATTCTCTGGCTACCTGGACTTCCAAGTACCATCCATAGTTTAGAATTATTGAAAATCAAAGCAGGAGAAACTGAAGTCCATGGAATTGAATTAGGTCGAATATAGAAAGGATGGTTTGGATTAGTAAATTCAAATGCAGACATGTAATTATTGTATAGAAATCCCAGACCGTCAGCTGCGGCTTTTGAGCCATAGGCAAGTTCTACTGACTGAGTTATTCCCACTGCATTTCCATCACCATCCATTGTTGAAAGATGCGTCGTGTCTTCACCTCCAAAATCAGGATCAATCATAGGCAAAGTAGCATCCATTGAATTGTGAATTGAATTTGCCATCTGTTTTGCAAAAGATCTTTGAAGATGTATTTTTTCCTCAATTTGATTATAGGTGTGACGATTAAATGGTCGCTGTACTCTGTGCAAGAATGCCTTTCTGAAAGTTTCTGCAACAAAATGGTATGAGCTGGGTTTTGAGCTACGCAAAAACTTTGAAGGAAGGTGATTTAGCATCATCAATGTAAGTAGCAAAGTTCTTCCAGCAGCAGGAGGAGGTAAAGTAACAACTGAAACATGTCTATACTTCCTGCTGATGGGTTTTCGTACAAGGGGTTCAGGAATGTATGCCAAGTCTTCGTCTTGGATTAATCCTCTATTATTTTTCATGTCTTGAACAATTTTTTTAGCAATATCACCTTGATAGAAAACACGGTACCCAAATTCAGAAATGGCAGTAAGTGTTTCAGCCAGATCCTCTTGAATGAATCTGTCACCTACACTGTATGGAACTAGCCCGTCCTTTAAGAAATATTTAGCGCCAGATTTTGATTTAATTGAAAGAAAGTTTTCTAGTTCTCGTTCTTGTAAATCATGTTGAAGTTGAGTAATTTTATATCCTTTTTTGGCAATGTGAATTGACGGTGTAACTATTTTTTGCCATTCTAGTTTACCATATCGTTCATGCAAAAATCCAATCATGGAAAGAGTGCTTGGAACTGTAGTTGCCTTGTATCCTAGACGGCGATATTTTTTCTTAGCATAAACTGAGGAATGTGCCAATGATGGAGAACGACTAGAACCGTCAATTGCATATGACTTTCCATCGATATGAATAATTCCCATAGATTGGCCTCCAAGTCCAGAGGCCTGAGGCTCACATACGCCCAATGCCAAAGCAGTGGCACACGCAGCATCAATTGCATTACCTCCTTTTTTGAGCATTTCAACTCCTGCTTTTGTAGCATCAGGGAATGCAGATGATACCATTCCTTTTTTTGCAACAGAGCATTTTTTGTCTTTAGTTGAAGTAAATGATGATTCTATTTTTTCTATATCCATATTTGTTCTCTTAATTTAGAAATAATTTATTTTTCTTCCTGTGCGCATTTGTTAATAGTCAATGCCAAGAGAAGGGATCTGTCTATCAAACTATCTTTTAGAATATACTCATTTGGAGAACGAAACTCGCCTCCTATTGGACCAAGTCCTTCCAAGGAGGGAATGTGTTGTGGAACATGACTAATGTCTGAAGACATACCTCTGTGATTAGATTTTATTTTAATTTCTAATCTATCTGCCATCTCTTGAACTATTCCATACAATTTTTTTGTGTTTGTTGATTCAGGGTAAGGATCACGACGAACACCTTTAGATATTTCAATATCTAGTTTTATCTTTTCTTGTTTTTTTAGTATAGATTTTATTTCTCTTTCTATATCATTAGCATCAGATTTAGTTTTGAATGTCGTATAAAGAGATATCGATGCATGATCAGGAGAGCTGCCCAAAGATGTTTGTGCATTAATAGAGGTTATTCTAACTGCATTATCTTTTTTTGACAGTTTGTTTATAGAAATAATTTTTTTACAAACAGTTGGAATTAATTCTGAAATTGTCGGATTGATTGATTCTGTAATGTTTGAAATATTTATTTTGTATTCATCTTTTCCTGATGCAGAAGTAATTATACCTCCATCAAGTGCACCCCACTTTAATCCAATTACATATTTTGTATTTTTGGAATAAGACTCTATTAGAGATTTAGCATATTGTCCCCCTATACTATCATCAGTGGTTAATAAAATGCCACATTTAATTTTCTTCAATTTCTTTGAAAATCTTAATGCCTGTAACGCAGAAAGCATTACAGAAATTCCACCCTTACTCTCAGAAATTCCTGAACCATATAATTTAGCCTTGTCTTCTCTAAATTGTACAAAATCTCTAGCAGCATAAGGAGTGTCTAAATGAGAAATCAAAAGAACATCATTTGTTTCTCCTTCATGATTAGTAAAATAACGAACATCTCCAATGTCAAATTGTCTATGAATATGTTCAGAAAAACCCAAATGAGTTAATCGTTTAGAGAGAATTGAACCTAATCTATTAATATTTTCAACATTTCTTATGCTTGTGTTAATTTTACAAAGTTCTTGCAGCAGATCAATAGTTGTACGTAAATGACTACGAAGATAGCTTCTTGCAGCAATTCGTAATGGTTGACTGCGAATATTTTCAGAGGCATCCATTTGTGGAGAATGTGTTGGAGATTCTCCAAAGTATCTTATCACTGCAACATCAAGAAGTTTGTTGATAAGAGATTCGTAAGTATATCCAGCAGCCTTTGCCGCATATACAAAAGAGCCAGTAAGACCAAGACTTGCCATAGAATTTAATTCTAAAATATACATGTGTCCATCTTTATCCATACGGAAATCAACTCTGCAGAAATCATGAATGCCAAGTTTTTTGTAAGACACAACACACAAGCGTTTCATTTCTTCTACTTGTTCTACAGTTAGTTTTGCAGGACATATTTTATCAAGAGGTGTTTCTACCTTGTCGGATTTTGTTTGAATTTTATCTGGATTACCTTGTAAATCAATTTCTACAATAGGTAAAACCTCAACACTGTCAGCATTTCCAAGTAACCCTACTGCAAACTCTCGTCCTGGAATAAATTGCTCAACTAATGCATCTTGATGATACTTTTCAATTTCCTCTTTAACTGCATCTCTCAGATCATTCCAGTTATCTACAACTTTCATACCCATTGATGTAGATTCAGATGTTGGTTTCACGATTACAGGAAAAATTATGTCATCAAATTCATCAGCATGGTTTGAAAATACCCAAAACCCAGGTGTTGGGATATGGTTTCTTTGTAAAACAAGTTTTGTCATTACTTTATCTTGAACTATAGCATGTGCTTCAGGTCCTGAACCAAGATACGGTACACCAAGCATTTCAAGCAAAGCTGGAACGTGAGTGTATCGGTTATGACCTTGTAATCCATACGCCATATTAAAGACAAGACCTGGTCTATCACCATCCATTACTTTGGGCATAAAATTATGCATCTCATCAATAGCATGCATATTTGCCTCAATCAATTTTACGGTGTGGCCACCTTTTTCTAAAGCTTTGGCAACTCGTTCAATTGTTTTTGAAGAGTAGTGTTCTTGTGTAGGAATATCAGAAATGTTAATGACATCGGAAGGTTCAATTATCTTTTTATTATACATTAAAGCTATTTTCAATACATACCAAGTTTTCATCTAGTAGAAAAACTGATCTTCATTAAAAAATAGAAGAAAACAGTTATTTTTCAAGGAATATGCGCATAATTAAAAAATCTTTGAATTTATGTTGAATTTAGTATTAGAAATTAATTTTTAAATTCAAGTAAAAATAAAATACAGAAATCGACACAGTTAGATGTAAAAAATAAAAAATACAATCCGTATCCCAACAATTTCTATGACTATCGATAAATTTCTAATAGAATGTTGTAAAAATCATTGTGTCACATCATCTTTTGAATTTGTTGAGAAAATCATTGAGCCTTTAGCAATAAAGTCATTTATTTTTTTTATCCAATCCAATATGCTTGAGGAATTTATTTGACTCTGTTAAAGCATGTTTTCTAATTTTCAATCTATCTTCTTTTTTGATAGATTTTGAGACCAAATGGAGCATTTCATCCATTAAATTGATACCACCATGGGCGCCTTTTTTTAATCCTAACTGATACAACAATGGAAGATTCGCCATATTGGATTTGGTTTGCATGCTAATGTCAGGCAAAGCAGGATTCTTTGTGTCAGGGGATTCTATTTCAGTAAAAGCATCTACTACTTTTGAGAGTAAAATGTCAAGATTCTCACTGATATTCATCTCAAGTTTAGTAGTCTTTTCTTTTCGTGCATTCATAACAATTCTTTTGATTTTCAATAATGCCTGATTGGTATCTACAGAATCAAAGTCATTGGCAGAAAGATCAAGATTGAAATCATGCATGAATGCAGTTGCAATGTAAGAGATAGCCTCTTTCTTACAAGATGCCTTGGTAGTTCCAAAAGGGCAATTATCACAATTGGTTGTAAAATATCGTGCACCTCTTTGACCAAAACTTGAAAGGATAATTTTGTCGCTGTCTCGTAGTTTGCCAATTGTTCTTGAAACAAGTCCTTCATCAACTAACAAAGCTTGTGAAATTTCTTGATTTGAATAAGAACCTTCATCAAGTAAGTTCAATATTTCTTCTTCTAATTCACCAGGAGAACGTCGGGATTGTTCTTCTATTGCATCAGACAAATAATGAGATACGATTTTGTCATCTTTTTCATGATTGATTACAAAAGTCTCCCCATCATACTGTGCATCTAATCCAGACAAAGTTTCAGCCTTTATGATTTTGTTAATGAGTTTATCGAGATTTTTAATTTTAAAATATTTTAAAAGTTCAGATAGTTTTTCTTTTGTAATAGATAGATTTCCAGATGCACATACATGGTATAAAGCCCACCTAATCTTTCTTTCATCGCTTCTTTCAATTAATCGTAGTAATTTACAAAAATCATCAATCTGGTTCCATTTAATATCAGTAATCTCTTCTTTGGAATTTTTAATCATCAAAGTTTTATCCAAATCTTTTGTAAATTTTTCAAATAGTTTTACAAGTTCAGACTTTTTAATTTTAGATAGTTGTGGTGTTTTAGTACTTTTAGAAAGCATCTCCAAAAACTCTCCTTTTAGTAATACATCATCATCTCTAAAGGGTTTGGTCTCATACCTTAAAAATTCAAAAAATTCCAAGGATTTGTCAAGCAGTGAAACTGGGGGAAATACTCTAAGCCCAGCAAGATTTGAGGTAGACATGCCCATGAAGGCATTAAACTAGTTGACTATTTATTCATACAAAGATATCTAGATGACTAATAATTGTACCAAAATAACTAATTTGTTTTGTTTTGATTTTGAACAAAATTCTGTTGCTTTAATATCAAAATTGCAGTCTTGTCTTTATGAGTACATCACAACTCCTTACCGAGGACAGACATCTTGAATATAGAACAAATCTGATCATAAAAAAACAAGTACAAGAAGGACAAAAACGTTCACCGACAACAGAGATGTTTGGCTATCCATGGCAAGAATTTCAAGGATTGTCATGGACGTTAATGGATGATGAATACTAAATGTCAATTAGTCAAATCTGGAAACATTGTAAAACTCAACATGTGAATGAAGAGACAGAATCCATATTCATTCCATCAACATCACATAGGAGTGAGTCATGATTCAGCAAATAATAGATCACATGTATAATATTTTAAAAAAGAAAAGAACCGAAGTACATTTTGATGATGAATTACTTGGGACATACAAATGAGCAGATACATCATGATAAAGAAGAAAAGAAGGAAATTATTTGACGACGTAGACGAGGAATAAAATTTAATCAAGTATCTTTAGGGGATTCGTAGTCCTTTTTTACAATTAATTCATCAAACCCTTCTTCACTAACAGGTGTTTCTAGTTGTCTGATTTGTTTGTAAATTACTGCCAACGGGAATGGATCACGTCTACTTTTTTGTCTTTTTTCAAGCAATCCCCTCGAGGTATTCATTAAAACCCCCCTCACTTTTGCATTGTATTTCTTTGCAAGATCTATGTGCTGTTTTCGTATAGCAATAGTTAGATTAGTATCATCAATTACAACGCTTTTTCCTGCTTTCAAACATTCTTCTATGTATTCAAATTCTTTTTTTCTAATATTATCAAAAAATGATAAAGCCACACGTTCATGATCAAAATTTGCTTTGATGTAAGTTGTTTTTCCACTTAGTGCAACTCCAATCATTAAAACATATTCTAATTTCTGCACATGCATTCCAATTCAATCTAAGATTTAACTTCATCTTTGATAATCACAGTATTGGCTAATTTTATACTACCAAAAATATACATTGTTTATTTATCGATAGAAATAACGTTGTATAGAATTAGATTTTAAACAATTCTTTTGCATTTTTATACATCAAATTATCCCTAAACTCTTTTTTAATTGTAAGTTTAGCTACAAAATTAAGGTATGAATCCATGGTGCTAATTGGCCAATCAGTACCATACAAAAGATATCTTGGCTCTCCTGCATAATTTATCAATTCTGCAACCTTATCTTTCATCATCTTTTCAAAAAAGTGATCAAAAGATCCAACAACAAGTCCAGATACATCAGCATAAACATTTTTATTTTTATAAATTACTTCTTGGGCGTCTTGTATCCAAGGATTTCCTAAATGACACATTACAATTTTTAATTCTGGATTATCAACTGCAACCTCATCAAGATTAAGAGGTCTTGAAAATCGTAGTTTTCCTTTCTCAGAATACGTATCTCCGGTGTGAAACATTGCAGGAATACCAAATTCAATGCAAGTGTCATAGACTTTTTGATATCTTTCATCGTAAGGATAATAGTGCTCATATCCAGAATAAATTTTCAAGGCTTTAATTTTACCGTCTTTGATCAATTGTCTATAATTTCTAAGATCTTCATCAGTGTGATTATCTATGGTGAAACCAGCTGCGACTCCAAGATTATCATATTTTTTAATTCCATCGATGATTTGTTCAGTTGAAGGTCTCTCTGAATTTACTTTGTAAGAAGATAAAATTATGGCATAGTCAACATTGTTACTAGTCATTTCAGTTTGTAGCATTTCTAATCGGTCTTCCAGTAATGGAATATTTTGGGTCAGTTCATATTGATTCACGTGAACATGGCAGTCAATAATCATTGTTTTTCTACAAAATTTGGATTTTTCCATTCAATAAAAGTTGCATTATTCAATGATCTTGGATCTTTCATATAATTAGGCAATATTTTGATGAATTTGAAGCCATTTCTTATCTGAAATGACAAAACGGGCTCTTTAATTTCATGACGCTTTACTTTTGCAACATATTCTAAAGGCGTTAGATCTTTTGCATGTTCGCAATAATTTATCAGTCTAGCTCCTGCAATTATTCTTCGTAAGTTGAGATCTGCCGCTAATTTTTTTCTTGCATCATAAAGTTTTGTAGATACACCCAACCGTCTATGGTCTGGATGTGAGGACACATCGGCACCATACAAAGAATCTCCATTAGGATCATGGTTTTTAAAAAAACTATCTCCGCAAACAGCCATCCAAGTATGGTCTTCATATTCGGATTCCAGTTTTATGATCAAGCTGCTGCAAGACCCCACAATTTTTCCATGATACTCTGCAACGAATTGCCCTTGAGGGAAAACTTTGAGATGTGCTTTGAGTTGATCTGGTTTCCAGTAAACTCCCTCAGCAGCCATTACTGGAAATGCAATCTTTTGCAATTCAACAACTTTTGGAATGTCTTCATTTGTCATTTGTCGTATCAACACAGGACTGTGTCTAGTATGTGGATGAGAAGTGGTCATAATTTTTTTGTTATATATATTTGAAACTTTTACACATAATTAATACATCGTCTTCATTCTTTTTCTTTTTCTTGAATCTTTTTCATTAGATATGGATTCTAATGAATGATCATAATCAGGATACAGTTTTTCAAATTGTTGTTCTATTGTGTTTTTTTCATCAGAGAGAGTATTATTCATAATTTTCACACATCATTTCTATGCCAAACTAAATCCTTTTCTTTGCACGTATTTGAACAATAATCACTTTCATGATCTAATTTGATTGCACAGTAATCACAATGAACTGATTTATCAAATAATTTGTCCTCAGTCGTAAATTCTCTATATTTTATCAACTAATACGACGATGAAGAAACCATTTAAAGGCCAATCATAAATTGAGTTGATTCTGAATTAAATCAACTAATTGATTCCACATTCCATATTCTCAATTTTTCAGTGGTTAAAATGACTATTTGAAAAAACGATATAAAATGCCCGATGAATCTTGCCGTAATTGTGGTTTTGAAATTAAACCATTGTCTAAATGTCAATACTGCCTAACAGCAATTCAACACATATGTACAAAATGTAAAATGGTTACGGATGTAAAATTTCATTTTAACTGTGTTATGCAAAGTATGGTTTTGGTGAAGAATTGATGGAAACACTTTGTTGGTCAAACTGCAAGTCATATAGAGAATCCGAGTATGTGATTGTCGGACTTGAAGACGAATCACGTTCACATGCCACACGTAAGGGAACTTCAAGTGCGCCAGAGAGAATAAGAAAAATTTCCAATGAACGAGACATATACATTGAAAATAATCGTGAATCCTTGGCATATACAAATTCAGGGAAACCACAATCAAAGATTTTTGATTTGGGAAATATTTCAAGAGAAAATATTCCGTTTGTTTATGAACGAATGTTCAATGAAGGAAAAATTCCAATAACCATGGGGGGAGATCATTCTTTGACTGCAGAAATTATCAAAGAGTTAGGAAAAAAACGTGGACCTATTTCTCTCGTATATTTTGACGCCCATCCAGATTTTCTTTCATCTACTAGAAATTTTTATGGCTCTGTGGTGTATGACTGTCTTCCATACATAAATCCAAAATCAAGTGTGATGATTGGAATTCGCAGTCCAGAATTGGAAGAAATTGAAAACATAAAAAAATATGGGATATCCGTTTTTTCACCAGAGAATATTCAGTATCATGGATTCAAACAAATCATTAACGACATACTTTCAAAATTAGGAAGAAACATCTACATATCATTTGATATGGATTGCATAGATCCTTCTTTTGCACCAGGTGTTTCAGTTCCTGTGCCTATGGGACTAAATCCCATTACAACATCCATACTTCTAAAAAATATTACACGCGGCGGAATATTGGGAATGGACATTATGGAAGTTTGTCCCGCATTTGACATTCAAGATAGGACATCACATTTAGCATCAAGAATGATTTCAGAACTATTGTCATCTATAACGATTAAAGAAAAAACTCCTTTTTTTGAAAAAGCATTAAAATTTTAAGTGTTATTAAATTCAAATGCACTAGACATAGTTTTTCATTCAGGATTTACAGATGTACAAAAGTGGTCTTGTTGTTTTCCATCAGGGCAAATTCCCAGTGTATCTGATTCCAGAGTGAAAATCAAGATAGGACTGTTGATCCTTTGGGGGATTTTTTTCATTATTCATTAAACAACTTTCAAAGATTACAGGGCAAAAACAGTAAAACCCAATCACAAATTAAAAAAATAACACCGCGAATATTTGAATATAAAAAACGATGATATTCTAATCCCAATCATAGTCGGATTCGGAATCATCGACATCATCATCAAATCCGTCGCAGTCATCGAACACTTTAATTTTGTCCAAAACCATAAAAGGTAATTTTATTTTTTATAAATAAAGAATTTTTAAATTGACAAAATATAATAAAAAATCAAATAGTTGATCTTATCTTAAATGAAGTCAATTCAAACATCACTTAAATAATAAAATTTGAACTCTCAAATATGAAATGTCAATGTACATCTAACCTATTGTGCATGTTCCATTACATCATAAAAAATCCTGATTCTATAAAGCCAAAAAGTTAGAAATGTGTAATCAACACACAGAATAAAAATTCTTTTTACAGTCATTCAAATTTAGATTAGCCCTACAGATTCAAAGATACAGCAAACAATAATCCCACTAAAATTAGTAAAGAAAAATCAAGACAAGAAATAAAATCATTAGAAAATTGACTAGTTAGATTTAGTTTTTTCTACTTTTTTTGCTGCTTTTTTAGATTTGTTTGAGGTTTTACTCATGGCATAATGTGTTTTCACTAGTTAATGAAGTAGAATGGAATTGACTTAATTCAGAATTAGATCAACTAATTAAAATTTTAAATTTATGAACACCAACTCTGCGTTTATCAGATTCAAGGTTTGTAGGCAAAACCGAATCAACTAAAACCCACACGAAAACATTCAATTAAAGAAAAATAAAAACGATCAACGATAAAAAATTTAATTAAAATAAGAAGAATGAAAAAATTATTTTAATTTCTATTGGACTTGTCACCATACACAAACTCATAGTGTGTAAATGGATTATAGTCATTTACATTGAAACCTTTTTTTGATTTCATGGAATACGGATTGTTTTTTTAATTGATAAAGAAATATTAAATTGATTTCATGTAGAACGAAATCAATTAGTTATTCAAAATTTAATTGAATTCAAAATCAAATCTAGTTTTATCATACTAAATGAAATAGATTTGGAAGTGACATGTTTGGATAAAAAGAAAAAATAACAGATATTTTTTAACCAATTAAAATACAAAGTATTTTTTAAATTATTTTCTTATTTTAATCTAAAATTAGTCAAGTAAAAAATAATTCCTTTAATTGTAATTATTTAAAATATAACCATTAGTAAATGGATAATTTTATGATTTAGTCACAGAAAGGAGATATTGTAGCAAGTAAAATACAGGAAAGTCGGTTAGCCCCACCCTCAAATTACAATACCTAACGAACAACATGTATTGTAAAATTAATATAAAAATACAAAATAAAAAAAGTCTAAAATCCTAAATTAAAATTCCCAGATAAAGAATCAAAGAACAGTTTAGCTGATGCAATCAAAATTACTACAGTAACCAAGATTTGTAAATAACGCTCCTTGACATCAATAGAGAGTCTTGCACCAACCAACCCACCAGTAAAAGAACCAATAGAGAGCAGACCAGCTTGAAGAAAATCAGGATGTCCCAATAAACTATGTGCAATAACACCAGATAAAGAAGCAAACAAGAGGATCATTTGAGATGTGGGGGCAGCTTTTTTCATTGCCATGCCCATGCCAATCACCATCAAAGGTACAAAGATAATCCCACCACCGATACCAAAGAAGGAAGAAATTATTCCTGCAAAAAAGCTTGCACCTATTGCAAAAACAATCATTTGTTTTGAGATTATTTTTTCTTTAGTTTCAATTTTTTTTCTTAAAAATATGTAAGATGCAGATGCAATTAAAACAAACCCAAATAAGATTTTAAAAATATCTGGCGCAACATCAGTGGATATAATTGCACCCAAAACAGTCCCAGGAATTGAAAGTAGACCAAGTTTGAGCCCTAAAGAATATTCTATTCGCTTTTGTTTGGAATAAGAAATGGTGGATGCAGTGGCATTACTTAATGCAGCAAATAGGCTGTTGCTTGCAGCAGCTGTTGGAGGAAATCCTAAGAATGTCAAGATGGGAACAATTATGATCCCCCCACCAAGACCAATCATTGAACCTAAAATTCCGGCTGCAAATCCCAAAGGAATTAGCCATAACTGATCAATCATGATAATGTAATCAGAGAATTTTCCACCATATAATTAAACTATTTTAGAATAATTAACGTCTGCAAAATAGAATTATCCTTTGTAGTCATTTCTAAAAGAATTTCATGACCTGCTAAATCATCAATTTTAGATTTAATATCACGCTTGTCTGAATCAATGTAAAAGGCTTGAACTCCCTCCAACCATGCAGAGATTGTAGGATAGTTTTC
This sequence comes from Candidatus Nitrosopumilus sp. bin_32a, assembly GCF_054095935.1. Taxonomy (NCBI): domain Archaea; kingdom Thermoproteati; phylum Nitrososphaerota; class Nitrososphaeria; order Nitrosopumilales; family Nitrosopumilaceae; genus Nitrosopumilus; species Candidatus Nitrosopumilus sp. bin_32a. The sequence continues at coordinate 102,146 of NZ_JBSWSN010000004.1, forward strand.
AGATTTTTCCTCTTCCCAGCAGTCACAAACAAGCGTTTCTATCATCACCTCAAAGACTGCAAAAACTTCATCTTGATTTGATTCCAGAGAAGGAGTTTCAAGGTTAGCAATAGCTAAAACAGGAGACTGAATATCACCCCCGATGTTAATATTTCCAAGTGCAGTTCCCTCATAATCCAATACTGCAGTGGTGGTACAGTACTCTACACTTCTTGGAAGTCCCTTTTCAAAATAAGTACAGTATTGACTTATGGTGTGATCAGTGATTGCCGTAGGAGAAGAGACAAAAATATTATGATCTTTTAAATTATTTTGAATTTTTTCAATATCATAATAAGTAAATCCGGCATCGTAGATTAATTGAGATTCAGAGTCTGAAGAGACATCATTTAACAGTAGGAAAAAAACAGAAATGACAATTACAATTCCCACCAAAATAGGAATGATAATCATCTTGTTCATAAAAAAATAGATTTTTTATTCAAAGATAAGGCTTTGCAATATTAAATCGAAATTATAGTTAGTTTAGAATCACGAGTTATGTTATTTTGATCAATAAATCCAGCAGTGACCTCTAAAATATATGATGCTTCATTGTCAGGAACTACACTTTGACAAGACGTGATTTCAACTACTGTTTTACATGGTGGAACATTTTGTTCAATATGTACAATGGATCCATCTTGATCAAACCAAATCATATCCAATGGGAATTGCATGTTAAGCATCCATAAAGAATACAAACCAGGTTCTGTAAATACGAAAATCATTCCCTGATCATAAGGAAGTTGTTCTTGAAACATTAATCCCCTAACACGTCGTGGTTCAGAGTCTGCAATTTGAACTTCAAGTGGAACATTATCTATCATGATAGTACCACGTGGAAATTCAACGGATTCTAACTTACTATCGCCAGGAAGAGTCAGCATCCCAATAATCCCAATAATCACGGCTGCAATTGTAATTGGAATTAATGCTTGAGCACGAGTTGTCATGAAATAATTTGTATGGATCCTTTTAAAATGTGTTAGATTGTGCCAAATGAGGAGTTTTGAATCTAATCACTCAAAATCCCATTCAGGAAGAAAAACAATTTCATCTCGCCCTAAATTTAGCATAGAGAAAGGCATATTCTTTGTTAATCTCATAGAGGGTTCATAACAATTCAGACTGTTGCAGCTCAAGCACAGCCAGCTACCCCCATCCACATGAGTCATAATCATTTGAAGATCATCACCATTACAGTGATAGCAAACTTCAGGAATTTGATCTAACTGTTTGGCTCTGCAAATTATTAGCCTACCCGCCTCATCATAATCGGTCATGGAGTATCTGTAAGAATTGTGGACTTAAGCATATTGGAATAAAATCTGCTCACTTGGAATGTTTTTTGATAAACTTTTTTTTTCTTTGCTGTTCACTTTTGTATTTTTTAATTCGTTGTTTTGATTCAGAGAGTTTTTCACCTTTCTGTTTTCTCCCATCTTTTTTCTTTGATTTTTTCTCAACCATGTCATTCATCTGAATTAGGATTTTCGTTCTTTTGAAAAGTCATATCAGGTCCTTGGCATGACTCACATTTTTCCATTATGCCAAATTGATTCATAAACTTGCCTTTACCATCACATCTAAAACAATTCAATCTATTCTGGTTTGTTCATATGAGCATTAAAGTTTTCTAACAGACAGATCATCAGGACTTTGCAATGTCATAATCTTCTTTCCCATTACCAAATTTCTGAGTGATAATTTTTACTCGGTATTTTTTTCCTCTTTGTATATCATGAGCCAAAACTGTAGGTTTGTCATTATCATAAAATTTTGCGACGATCATCTTTCTTGAAGTATAAAAGTTCTTTACACCATCAAACTCTTCTTCAGTTTCAATATTGATCTCAGTGATGTTTTCTTTACCAACTTTTCTTTGAACGCTATCAACTTTTACAATAGTGAAAACACCCTTGTCATCTAGTTTAGAAAGTGAAGATTCAGTCATTTCTTACTCGTCGTCTTGCCCATCAGTATTGATGTTATCACATTCAGGCATTGATGTTGAAATTTGATCGTTCTGTTTTATTAAATAATCAAATAAGTTCATGAATTTTCTACTAAACTTTTGAACTTAAGCGTATTGGAATTTAGAATCTATGATGTGCTTTGCACTATACATGAATAACAAAGTTCTTTCTCAGTATATTCGGATAAAAGGCGATTGCAGTTTGTGCATCTTTTTTGTTCATCTCTAACAAGTTTTTCAATATCAGGTAATTTTTGACCATATTTCAGATATTTGCTTTTTCCAAACCAACCCATGTTTTAAAAAGAATTGGGAGAACTTAAGCATAGAGTACAAAATCCAATTAACAACAAGATTCTCCAATTCATTGAGAATCATTGATAAAATTAATCACCATTACATTACAGAATTCTTGAAATCGCTAATTGTAGACATGTTATTTTTTGTCTGATGTCCAATGTCATGTATTGTGGAACTATTGTATTTTTTGTCAAGATATCTACCAGCCACTATCATTGGTCCGCCAATAGCGCAAGTCACACCAGTTGGTTCAGGAATCCACAACATCAAAAAGCCTATTTTTTGAAGTTTTTTACCTGGGGCAGGTGCTTTTTGAAGAGAACCCAATGAACGAGCGGTGTGCGTGTCATCAAAATTGCTAACTTCAGTATACAGATTTGCTCTACGTTTAGCAGAATCAGAGAATTTCTTCAATTTATCTAGACGTTCCTTTAGTGGGTCAACCATTCCATCGTTGATTTATAAAAAATTAGTTAAGAAACAGAGATCAACTCCGGTCACATTCAAGTCAACAAAGAATAGCTAAAATCAAGAAAAAGACACTCAATTATACTAGATTTTATTTAGATACAAAGACACATGAAAGATAAAGATTCCAAGAGACTTGATTCAATCAAGGCAGCTCATCAATTAGAGAGAACTCGTTCAAGTACAAGAATGGAAGATTATTTAGAAATCATAGGAGAATTAGTTGAACTAAAAGGATATGCAACAACTTTGGATATTTCAAGATACATGAATGTCAGTGCACCAAGCGTTACCAAAATGCTTCAAAGACTAGATGAAAACGGATTTTTAGAATATGAAAAATATCATGGAATCAACCTTACAGATAAAGGAATAAAGACAGCAGAAGGAATAAGACAAAAACACGGGATATTATTAGAGTTTTTTGAAATTTTAGGGGTAGGGTATGACACAGCAAACCAAGATACAGAAGGAATTGAGCACCACCTAAATCCAAAGACCATCAAACAGTTAAGAAAATTTATAACATTTTTGAAAGCAAATCCAAAAATCATAGATAATTTTAAAAATCTTTGAGATAAAGCTTGATCTCATTTTGTGAAGATATAAAATTCATTAATGCCCGTGCAGTATCAGAACGTTTAGGGATTTTTATTTGTCCCTTCTTCCCAATTCTAACAGATGCGATAAATTTTTCATTTGCATAAATGTCTGCATGCATTGAAGTGAAATCCCTATTCACAGTAAGCAAAATAGCAGTTTTTGATTCTGAAAAACTAAAGGGCAGATCATTGGATGTTAATGACATATCATTGGAAGATTTTTCTACAACATCAATGTGAACTTTGAGTAATTTTTCAATTTCATTAATGTTTGAGCCCCCTCTACCAATTATGGATGCAATATTTCGTTCATTAACCATAACTTTGACTCGATTATCAGATAAAATTTCAACTTCCACATTAGGATCATATCGTCGAAAAGTTTCTTTGATTTTATCTTCTGCTAGTTTTTCTATTCCAATTTTATCAACTTTTTTTCCTACGGGAACTATGACATTCTCTTCACCAAAGGTGTAAATCTCATGTTCCAGTACATTGTCTTCAAAATTCCTAATCTCAATTACAGGTCTTGCCAAATCAGATTCAGTCATACCAGTAGGGACTTTTACCTTTAATTCTAAATCGTAGACTTTTTGAATTCCACCATCCTTTACAAAAACCACAGTATCCAAAACGTTTGGGATAATTCCCAGCTCAATTTTTCCAATAAAGCGCTGAATTGCATCCAATGGCGAATTTGCATGGACTACTCCAACCATCCCCACTCCAGTTAATCTCAAATCAGCAAAGGTAACAAAATCCTCACGTCTTCGAACTTCATCAAAAATCGTATAATCAGGTCGTACAAGTAACAAAATATCAGCAGAATTGTCAAAACTCCCATCAAGTTTGCCATATTGAGTTACTCCAGGATCAACTTGTAAATCGCGCGGAGATTCAAATGTTTTTACAATCTTTCCCTTTTGATGGTAAAAATTTGCAAGACCAGATGCAAGAGTACTTTTTCCAGAACCAGGAGCACCTGAAATAACAATGCCTTCTGCACTATCAGAGAATCTCTCCATTAATTTTTCAGAAATAGCATAGTCATCAAGAGACAGTTTTACAATTGGGTGAACTATAGTAATTTCAAAAGAGTCTGAGAAAGGAGGATAAGTGATTGCAATTCGATAATCACCATGTTGAACTACAGATGCACCAGTTTTTGATATTTCCAACGTACTAGAATCAGAGATGTTTACAACATCCAATATTTGAGATGAAATCATTTCCAAATAATCTTTAGAAAGATGATCATCATTTAGCTTTGTCAATACAAATGCACCAGGTTTTCCTCTTTTTGCCAAGGGACATTGATTTTCTTTAAGATGAACACTCATAGTTTCAGAATCAAAAAATTTGAGAAATTCCAAAGATTCGTTTTTGAATTCAGGTTTTAGAAAAATTGTTTCAACACCCTCTGCCTGAGCAACTAAATGCTGCACATGATCAGAAGTGTATAGAACAGCATTGTTTTGTTTAGCCATATCTACTATCAGGGAATCAATTCTCCCACTGCTTGCAAGTTTAACATCATCTGAAGAAGGGTGTGTACCACTAACAACTACATTTAATCCATAACTTCCAGATAGAGATTTTAGTTTTTGAATTCTCTCAAGACCAATGAATCCTTGTTCTTTTTTCTTTGATGCTTGAGATTGCAATTCATCAAATACTGCCTGAGGAATAATAATCTCAAAATTTCTAATACTTCCAGATTCAATTCGAGAGACAAGTTGGCCGTTGACAATCACACTGGTATCAGCTACAATTTTTGACAATTTTCTAATCAATTTTACAATTAACCTAGGCCCTAAATTACTTTCTTAAATTAATGATTTTATGGATTCCAAAACACCGTTAAAATCAAAAGGTTTTGAAATGTATGATGAGGCACCACCATCCAAGCATTGTTGAATGACTTTTTGATCATCACTTGCAGTAATTAGAATAATTTTTGCAGTAGGATCATATGCAATTACTTCTCTTACAACAGTAAATCCATCTTTTTTTGGCATTGCTAAATCCAACAACAAAACTTGAGGATTATACTGTTTATAGAAATCTACGGCCTCAGCACCATCTGTTGCTTCTCCAATAATTTCATGTTCCCCAATTGACAAAATATCCTTCAAAACAAGTCGAATTGCATCAGAATCATCTGCAATCAAAATTTTGGCCATTGTGTTTCTTTAAAGTCACACATTAAAAAATGTCAGCATTCAAACCTCAATCAGAGTTCATTGATGTTCTTAGTAATTTGACTAAAATCATAGTCAGTCTCATTCATTGATTTTTTCATGTGGATAATAGAGGGCAAAATCAAATCAAAAATTCCATTAATTGAGACACCATCAGCCATTTTCTTAAAAAAATCATCAAGTAAAGAAGAAAAGGTTCCAAGGGATTCTTTGCCCATCATAGGTGCCAGACCTTTAATTTTATGAGTGTGTTTTTGAAGCCTGGGAGAATTTAGAGATATATCAGCATCGTTTGTACATGATTTTAAAATATTTTCAAGGGATTCAATATCAGCATTTACTTCCTTAGTTGCAACAGCAATAAATTCATCAGACATGATAACTAGAATTCACCCATTATTTTTATAGCCTGCTATACGTATTTTTTTGTTATGAAGATAGTTAGTAAAGCATATGTTTTGATATCTGTTCTCATAGTTGTTGCCGTTTTTAATTTATTTTTATTATATCAAGATCAGCAATTGGAGACATCACAGTCATACTCCATTATTGGAACTGGAGATGTAAAAGTAAAAGCTGAATCTGTTGCAGGTTTGGCGACATCAGTTGCAAGTGGGGTAACGGTGGATAAAGGAGAACTTGAAAAAGAAATTGAAGAAATACAATCAACATTGGCAATTATTAAAAATGGAGGGGAGTTCAAAGGACAAGCACTAACAAGTATTCCAACATCATTAATTCCAGATTACAATAAAGTTCTAACATCATGGGAGTCTTACAAAGAAAAAGCAATCAAAGTAGAAGTGACATCAGTGTTTGATTCGGAAGCTACAGGTGCAATGAATTATGTTTTACAGAAAAATCAAGAATTAGTTCTACTAACAGATGAATTAAAAAAAGAAGTCAATGATTTGGACAGAGATTACAACGAACACAAACAAATCTCAAAGGATTTAGCTGATTATGCCAAAATTATCGGACAGCAAAGCCTCCTTATTTCTATCGGAGAAGGGGATAACGCTCAAGAAATACTGCATGAAAAGAACTTGCAATTTGAAATAGGGTTAAGAAAATTGCTACAAATTTCTACAGCAGACTTGGATGTAGAAAAAGTTGGGATGACTCATGAGAAAATAATTCCAATACCGAGAGAGAATTCAGAATCATTAAGAAAATTAGATCCATTGTGGGAGTCAATTAAAATAAAAATAGAAATTCTTGAAGAAAGGGCACTTTTATCACCTGAATTTAATTCAGCAAAAAATGAAATGAATAATGAAAAATATATTTTGTTTAGCAACATTGACAATCTGCAAAATTCATGGAATGAAGAGATAAAAGCCCAAGGTTCAGAGGGACAAATCATCATACAAATTCTATTAGGAATAGATATCGCAGTGTTCTTTTCAGTTTTGTTTGTCATCAGACAATCACTTTCCCCACTAGATTCAATCAGTAAGGCACTCTCAAGGGTAAAAGAAGGAGTGTATGGTGAAAAAATAGAATATTCAGGTACGGATGAAGTAGGACAACTTGTAACAAACTTCAACATAATGTCAGATACAATTAAAGAGAAAGAAGAAGATGCAAAAAAAACAGACGTTGCAAAAGATGAATTTCTTGCAATGATTACACATGAATTAAAAACACCTCTAGTTCCAATTCAAGGATACGCAGATATTTTACTTAATGAGCATCTGGGAAAACTAACAGACCCGCAAAAAGAAAGAATCGGCATTATCAAATCAAGTTCTGAAACACTATTGTCAATTATTTCAGATTTACTTGACGCTCAAAAATTAGATTTAGGGCAATTAAGAATGACAAAACAAAAAACAGACATTAAAAATGCAGTTACTAAAGCAATTGTAGCTTTAAAACCAGAACTAGAATCTAACAATATTGAACTTACATCTAATGCCACAAGTGTAATTATAAATCACGATTCAGATAGAATTGCTCAAGTCATCACAAATTTAATTAAAAATAGCATTGTTGCCATTCAACCAAATCCAGGCAAGATTGAAATTGGCATGGAGGATCAACCAAACGAAATAAAAATTTCAATTAAAGATAATGGAATTGGAATTCCAGAAGAGAAACAAAAAGATCTATTCAAAAAATTCTATCAAGTAGATGCATCACTTACCAGAGAAAGAGGCGGAAGTGGATTAGGTTTGGCCATCTGTAAAGGAATCATAGATAATCATTTAGGAAAAATTTCAGTTCACAGTATTCCTAATCAAGGTGCAACATTTTCATTCACAATTCCAAAGGATGGGACTGGCACCGCAAAATCCCCCTTAAAATCTGCTTAAAGAAAACAAACTTTCAGAACTAAAATCACTCACACTCTTAACAAAATGGAAATTTTTACATTTACAGTATGGAACAACCACATGAGAAAAACAAAGAATTTTATGAAAATTGTACCAAATATTTTGAATTTTTACGCAAAAAAGGGAGCATGGATTATGATTTTGAAGACGAATACTATTTCACCATGCCTGCAATATCAAGCCATTAGATAGTAGAAGATTTACGAAGCATTCACAATTGCATAGATTGTGGATACAGGGTTACAGGATCTTGCAGATAAGGCAGTCAGGTACGGAGTGCAATCAGGGGCTCAATATTGTGATGCCAGAGCAGAACAACAAGAACGAAAATCAGCACTGATAGAAAATAATCTAGTAGAATATGTCAGAACAAACGATGACAGAGGGATAGGCATCAGAATAATTAAAGATAATGTATGGAGTTTTTGCTCAATTACAAATCCAAAATCATTTGAACAAATCAAAGACATAATTGATAATTCAATAAAAAGCAGTCACAATGTTAGAAAGAGCAAAATTGAACTTTATCCAAACATTCCAAAAAAAATAAAAATTAATTATCAAGTGATAAAAAAACCAGAACTAGAAGAAATAATAAAAACAGGATTAGAATCAAGCAAAATTATTTTAGAGATACCAAATATCATCAAATCAATCATCAATCCATGGTATACCAATAATTCAAAATATTTTGTAAATTCAGAAGGATCAGAAATTTTACAAAATTTCACAGACACAGTTGTTGAAATAATAGCAACGGCCCACAACTCTGGAATTACTCAGTCAGTAAACATTACTGAGGGCGGCAGGGGGGGATTGGAACAATTAATCAATAAAAATAAAATTCAACAAAGTGCAAAAGAAATTGCATTAAAAGCATCAGAATTGACACTTGCAAAACCAGCAAAAGAAGAAAAGACAACATTGGTTATGAATCCAGATTTTGTATCATTACTCACACATGAAATACTTGGACATCCATCAGAAGCTGATAGAGTTTTAGGTAAAGAGATGGCATGGGCAGGCGGGGCATGGTGGAAAAATAAATTAGGAAATAAAATTGGCTCAGAGCATCTAAATGTGTTTGATGATCCTACAATCAAAGAAAGTTTGGGATGGTATCAATATGATGATGAAGGTGTCAAAACTAAAAAAACAACTCTTGTGGAAAAAGGAGTTTTAAAAAACCATATGCAAAATAGAGAAACAGCCGTTGAATTTGATTCGGCGCCAACTGGAAATATGAGAGCCACAAATTATCGATTCATGCCTCTAATACGAATGGCATGTACATGTATCGGTAACGGAGATAGAGATGTGAATGAGATAATAAAAGATGTCAAACAAGGCTATCTAATATCAAATATGAAAATCCCATCAATAGATATGAGGCGTTACAATTGGAGCATATCTTGTCAATATGCCCAAAAAATTGAGAATGGGGAAATTACAGATTTGTTAAGGGACGTCATTGTTATGGGAACGGCTCCAGAATTTTTTGAATCAATTGACGCATGCGGGAATGATTTTACTGTAAGACCAATTACTAATTGTGGCAAAGGAGATCCAATGCAATCAATGATAATGGGAAACGGTGGACCGACAATAAGGGGAACTGCAACAGTAAAGAGTGTAAATTAAAACATGAATCAAAAACTAGAAACCATCAAACAAAATGTTATCAAATGCACAAAGTGTAATCTTTGTAAAACTAGAACTAATTCAGTTCCAGGCAAAGGGAACTTTCATTCAAATGTAATTTTTGTAGGAGAAGCACCTGGAAGAAATGAAGACAGGAATGGAGAACCGTTTATTGGCGTTGCAGGAAAAAAACTTTCAATTGCCTTAGAAGGGGCAGGGGTTTCAAGAGACGACATATACATTACAAATATTGTAAAATGCAGACCACCAAAAAATAGAGTGCCAACTACAATAGAGAGGGAGACATGTCAGGAATATCTAAAACAAGAAATATCAATTATCAAACCAAAAATCATATGTATTTTAGGAAATACAGCATTTAATTCCATTTTAGGAGGTTCAGAGATTACTAAATTTAGAGGAAAACTAGTTAGGAAAAACAATCAATTGTATTTTCTAACGGTACACCCAGCTGCTACGATATACAATCAGGAATTAATCACAGTTTTGAAAAAAGACATTGTAAAATTATTTGATTTAATTATAGAGTTAAAAAACAATAAAAAAGTGAAAATAGATATTGACTATACTACCTAGAGAGTTTTATTCAAAAAACACTGTCACAGTTGCAAAAAATCTTTTAGGAAAAAAAATAATCAGGAAGATAGGTCAGAATGAGATATCAGGTATAATTACAGAAACTGAAGCATATAGGCATAATGACGACCCTGCAAGTCATGCATTTAGGAAAATTACAGATAGAAACAAGGTAATGTTTGAAGAAGTGGGTTTTGCATATGTCTATTTTACATATGGAATGTATTTCTGTTTTAACATAGTAGCAAAAAATCCCAAAACAGCGGCAGGTGCAGTACTTATTCGTGCAATCGAGCCTGAAAATGGAATTAAAATTATGCAAAAAAATAGAGGCAGCCCAAATTTAAAAAATCTTACAAACGGACCAGCAAAACTAGCTCAAGCCCTAGGCATTACAAAAAAGCATTACGGTGTAGATTTAACAAAAAAATCAGAACTATACATCACTGAAGGAATAAAACCAAAAAAAATAATCGCATCACAGAGAATAGGAATAACAAAAGCGGTTGAAAAGCTATGGAATTTTAAAATTGATGACTAATCTTCATTGTTTTCGTCCAAAGTCCACGGTGCAAACTTTCCAAGAATTCTTGCCCAATCTAATCTCAGCAGTAACACAATGACTGCAGTCATCATTGCACCAAAAATAATAATTCCAATGTATATTGGAGTGGCGTCATCCACATTTTCAAGGAATGGTTCCACTAAAGACAACCCAAGATGGTGAGAAATAAAAACAATAGAATAACTCAGTACAATTTTTCCAGTAAGAGTTGCAACAAAGAATCGTCGAGGATTGTATTTTGCCAATCCTAATGGGACATATACCAAATCATCAGGAATAGGTGTCGCTGCGGCAAAGAATGCAGCTGCGGCACCATATCTTTTGATCAATCTTTCGAATGGGCGCATTCTCTTTCGAGTTTTTTCATTAATCATTCTTCTTCCGCCAGAACTGATATAGAAAATAATTTGTTTTGCAGCAGTTGCAGTAACTGCAGATACCAATGCCAAAATATGCAAATCGTATTGATCACCTACAGACATTGTAGCAAGAAGTAAGAAGGCAGGCAATGGCACAAAAGGCACTAGAGAACCAAAGAAATTGACTAAAGCCAGAAGGGAATAACCCACATCAGGCGCAAATGGAAAAATGTCAATAAAATCCACAAATCAGACTGTTTTCAGGCCGTATTTAATTAAATCTTGAATGAAAACAATACAATTCATTAAAATATCATCTCCATTACGTTCTATCAATTGTCAAAAAAAGATTTTGAAACTATTTGTGATACAATTGCAACAATCAGCCCATACATCAGGTTTGTAGGCGTGATTGGTGAAAGTGGAGACCTTCTAGCATACAAGCGAAGACCAGACTTGATTCCCCTATTAAATGAAAAAAATACCCAGTATCAATTTTCACACATCGCAATGAAGACAGATTTGGAAGGATTTTTTGATAAAAATCTAGGAGAGATTGAATTTGTCTGGGAAGAAAGAAAGAAAGTACAGACCATATCATTTGCAATTAAAAAATCAAGAGTTTGGATATCAATTGATAAAAAAGTTATCAGATCAGAAGTGTTAAGAATTATCGATTCATGCTTACCAATTGTCAAAAAATATTCCTAACACATGAAATGCCCATATTGTGAAATTGATTTAGATTCACTTTGCATGACAGATGGATTGAAACACGTACTAGAACATAAAAAGAAAATACAAAATTAAAATATTTGAATAATTTCTAAAAAAATATGGCAGAATTGGATGAAATTCAAAAATTAATCGATGAGATCAATTTTAGAAAATCAAATTCAAAAAATTATGAAGAAATGAAAGCCATAGAGATTAGCAGAGAATTAAGAGAAATCATGAAATTCGAACAAGAGTCATTTAAGAAAATTGAAGAGTTTGAAAAAAATCAAAAAAATCAAGATCTAGTCCAATATGCAAAAATCATTAGCAGAAATACAACAGGAAGAGAAATTGCACGATTAGAGGAAACATATTTGAAAAAGATTGATGAAGAATTTCTCAACAAAAAATAGATTATTTCTCATCTTCATACAACCAACATCTAACATATCCAGTTTGGGTTTTAAATTTAGGAGGAATCTCCTTGCATTTTTCAATTGCCAGAGGACATCTTTCAAGGAATCTGCATTGTGTTGGAGCATCAAGTAAGCTTGGAGGAATACCTTTGATGTATTTTGGAGTGTTGCCTTTCAAAGTTGGAACTGATTCTAAAAGTCCTTGAGTGTATGGATGTTTTGGATTTTTGTAAATTTGTTCTGAAGAGCCAAATTCTACCATTTGCCCCCCGTACATTATTCCAACTTTATCTGCAATTTCAGATAAAACGGCCAAATCATGCGTGATTAGCATAAAAGACATACCATCTTTTTTTAGAGATTTTAAAAGATTAATGATTTGGGCTTGAATCAAAACATCTAATGCAGTGGTAGGCTCATCTGCGATTACAAATTTGGGTTTGAGCAATAATGCCATTGCAATGATCACTCTTTGTTTCATTCCCCCACTTAGTTCATGAGGGTATTTTTTTAGAACATTTTCGTCAAGGCAAACAGAATTCATTGCATCTGAGATTATTTTCTTTGAATCCCCATCAAAGGAATGCTCCTTTAAAATTTCTGCAAATTGTTCATTAATTGTAAAGACAGGATCCAAAGAATTCATCGCCCCCTGAAATATCATTGAGATTTTTTTCCACCTGTATTCATTATCAAATTTCGATTCATCCATATCTAAAACAGAAGTACCATCAAAGGTGATCTTGCCTTCAGCAATTCCACCTGAAAGCATTCGAATCAATGACAAACCCAATGTACTTTTTCCACATGCACTCTCACCTGCAATCCCTATTGATTCTCCATCTTGTAATTCAAAATCAACATCATTTACAGCATAAACAGGTCCTCTTGATGAAAAATATTTTGAGGACAAACCATCAACGATTAGAGTCATTGTTCTATCAGATCCAAACTAGAATTTTTGTTTTGCACTAAGGGATATAAACAACATTATCAGAATGAAAAAGTCGATTTAAATGAAATTACCAATTTGTGGCTTTGATGCAAAAAATTCAGTTCTTTGCCCTCAATGTGAAAGTAAAGTAGAATCAGGCAATCTAACAAAAGCAGATGTAGAGGCATCAATGAATCTTGCAAAAATTGCAAAATCAAACAAAGAAATTGAAAATTTTACGCTGTATTCTTGCAGGGAATTTGAGGGGAATTTCATATTATCTTTGGCTAAAAACGACATCATGATCATTAGACAGAGTCGTACATTGTATAGAATACTGCAGGATCAATTCAAAGGGAAAATTTGGCTTGTGGAAGCAGATGAAACAGATAATCGATTCATAGAAGATTTGTTCTTTCCAACTAAAATTTTATCAATAAACGAAGTCTGGGCACCAGGAGGAGTTCAAAAAATAAAAGCAGTTGTTTCAGGAAAATGGACCCCTAAATTTCCAATCGACACTGAAAAAGTCATACAGATAGTAAGAAATGCCCGAAACCTTGACATTGAGATAGAATTTGAGGATAAAAGATAGACATGGTTTTTGTAAAAACTCACGATATTTCTGAACTAACCCAAGAATTGATTGGAAAAGAAGTAGTGTTGGGAGGATGGATTGAAGATCTTAGAAAATTAGGAAAAATGTCATTTATCACCCTTAGAGATGTTTCAGGAATATCACAAGTCATAGTAAAAGGAGAACTAAATGACAATCTTGGTGAGATAAATCGTCAAAGTGTTGTCAGCATTAGAGGGATAGTTCAAGAGACTAAAGCTCGTGACTTTGCATTTGAGATTAAAGCAGATGAAATAGAAGTTTTAGGAAAAGCAATTCACCCATTACCAGTTGACCCAATAGGAAGATTGGAAAGTAATATCGATACAAGACTAAATCACAGGGCACTTGATATGAGAAATCAAAAGACGGCCTCAATTTTCAAATTACGTCATCATGTTTTACAGTCATTAAGAAAAACCCTTGCAGATAAAAAATTCATAGAGATCACAACACCGAAAATTATTGGCAGTGCAAGTGAAGGAGGAGCAGATTTATTTTCATTGGATTATTTTGGAAAAACAGCATATCTTGCTCAAAGCCCACAGCTATACAAAGAACAAATGACCATAGGATTAGAAAGAGTATTTGAGATTTCAAACTTTTACAGAGCAGAGAATTCTCACACAGGAAGACATTTGACAGAATTTACAAGTATTGACATCGAAGCTGCATTTATGGACTATGAAGATGTCATGAATGTTTTAGAATCACTGGTCGTGACAGTTTACAAAGAAATATCAGAAAAGTGTAAAGCGGAACAAGAGGCAATCGAACATACGATAGAGGTTCCTTCAACACCATTTGAGAGAATAACATACACTCAATGTGTTGAAGAATTAAAAAAAGAAGGAGAAAAAGTGGAATTTGGGGATGATTTGCTTGATGCACATCTTAGAATCATTGGAAAAAACCATCCAGGGTTTTTCTTTCTAATAGACTGGCCCATGAAATTAAAACCATTTTACATTAGAGAAAAGGACGAGGACGCAACACTATCACGTTCATTTGATTTACAGTATGGATTTTTAGAATTATCCTCAGGCGGAACTAGACTTCACAATCCAGAAATGCTAAAAAATAGATTAAAAGAGCAAGGACTGGATCCGGCTCAATTTGCAGACCACCTCAAAACATTTGATTGGGGAATGCCACCACATTCCGGATGGGGTATGGGTTTAGATAGATTGATGACGACACTGATTGGAATTGACAATGTTCGTGAAGTGGTTTTGTATCCACGAGATCCAGATAGGCTTAGCCCATAAGGAATATTGTAAATTATGACACTATTCTGCAAACAATGTAACGAGAGAAGATTGCCAATAGTCTTTGCCAAAGACAAGCCTCCACTATGGCTATGCAACAAATGTGAAAATTTTGCAGATGCCGTAGACACAATTGTCAGAGAATTGGGCAAAGATGAAAAAGACGAAATGAATAAAAAATTAAAAGATTTTGAAAATAACACTGTATTAAATGGAGAAAAATTACATAGAAGAAAAGGCGTCAATTAATAATGATCGAGCAAAGCGATGCCAAAAAAGTAGTGGAAGTGATTGGGAATAATCTGATTGGAGTATCACACGATTCTAGCAGTTTTGCCAAATTGCCTGACTCATTTTGGGGATACTTTGCAAGAGGCCACGATACTAAGGGTACGTTTGGAGTCATTGTGACATATTCTGAGGAAGGCAAAGATGTAGATGAGCTAATCAAAATGTATGAAGAATGGGCTACAAAAAACAAAACAAAATCAGAAGCTACTTAGTTTCTTTGAGTAATTTACGATATCCCTGACATTCTGCACAGATAGGTTTTCCCTTGTATTTTGGATTACCATCAGTGATTTTCAGAGTTCCAGGAACAAGTTTACAAATACAGCAATCAGCCATATGATGAATAAAAATAGGCATTTAATAAAAATTGGCAATCTTGCAAAAAGGAGACAGTAGGCTCAATGGATCATAATTTGTAAAAAATCAAATTTTTTTCACTTTTTGACGCTTAACAGAAAATTTTAAAATAATTCATGAATGCAAATTACGAGGCATTTTTGTGGATAGTGCAAAACCAAAAAAAAATTCATGAAGAATACATCCAAAGAATATCATAGCATTCAATTATCACTAGACGGAAATGAGGATCATTGTTAAATATGATTTTCACGTAATAGACATGACGAGAAACCGTTGTTCTGCGTCGTAGAACGATTGGTCTGGAAAACACTTCATGTTAGGAATACGTCCTTGGTTTAGCGTGTTTTCCTTGTATCTCGTTGTTTTAAGACATCATTTCAAACCATCAAAAGAATTCCAGGGGTTTTTAGAATATTACGTTGTAATGTGTTGTGAGTAATGAGTTTGGATCTTTCTGCAACTATGCCAAACTATGCCAAAAATTTCTGATCATACATTAGATGAGAGTACATTGATCTGATGGTCAATATTTTATGGATGATACATTTGAAGAGAAATGATCACATAATAGAGTCATGGGACAGACTTCGGATATAGACATAAGTCCAGAATTTATCGAGTCTGGAAAATTCTACCGTAGAACTAGCAAGAAAAAAGGAGGGCCTGATTCTAACGATGAAAAAATAAAACGACAAAACGAAGTTCACAGATTGCATTTTGAGTACGGATATTCTGCAAGAAAGATTTCCGAGTTGCTAAAAGTTAATAGAAATACGATTAACGGCGACATAGTTTATTGGTATAGAAAAGTTGCATTAGATTATGATTTTTACAATCCTGAGTTATACATTATTGCCAATATTGAAAGACTCGAGGCTCAGCGGACAAGATTACGTGAAAGATTAGACAAGATTCAAAACTTTCAACAAATGCATACAATAGAGAAAATGATTTTGGACATAGATTCTAAAATTATCAACATTCGCATGAAATTAGGAGATTCGTACAAACGAATCCAAAAAGGGAACATAGATTCTATAAACGATCATTTGAAAAGCAAAGGAGACGGTGGCAGGTATTTGAATTTCTTTGATAAAATAGCTGTATCTGCCAAAGCACATGAGAGAATCTCTAAAATCATCAAAGAAGATAAGATAAATTTTGATGGGAATTAATGATAGTAAGACGTGATCAGTGGATATCAATCCATTACCTGAAATTACAATTTTGGAATATGGCATGTGATTTACAAACCATTCCTCTTTTTCTTGCTCCCCTGTAACATCATGTGAACCGTTTTTGAGAATGATTTTAGAATTTTTTAGACTAATTGATACTCCATACCCTCGAAGTAATTTTACGTTGTAATGGTTCTTTTGACTCTTGAGAGTCATTTTAGTTCAAAATTATTATAATCCCTGATTTGGTTTGCAAAATATTTGTAATCAATTTTTTCTTGATATTTTACATAAATTTTGAGTAAATTTTTCCACACATTTAACATGTCTTTTTTGAAACCATCAAATGCCTTATCTTCGAGAAAATTCATGAATTTTTTGTTTTTGTAACTGACTTCTTCAACAAAATGTTTGTGAGCCAAACCATTACGTACTTGAAATAATGTATCAAGATTTTTCTTCAAATTTGAATCAATGATGTGCCAATCACCAAGCCATGTAACCTGACGTCTTATTCCTACAGAAGAAATAAGATCAATAAACATATCTTTTTTTCCATTCTCAAATCCAATCAAATGAAAACGGATTATTTCTCCAATTATGAACTCCATTCTTGCAAATGCATCAAGAATATCTCCCCGTTTTGCAAACAAATATTGAAAATCATTTTGATATTCTCGACTAAATTGACCGTCTTTTATGACATATTCCTGCCCCTCGTCATCAATAAGATACAGTCTGATCTCTGGAGGTATTTTCAAGTTAGGATGATGGAATAAGGTGACAAGTTGATCAAGCTCACTACCCTCATCTTTTCTACGAAAAAATTTCCACATACCAATATGATTTGTTTTTTTATTCAAAAGCATTACGACAATACAGCATGTTTCTCTGAGTAAATCGGGGGGATACCATTTTTAGAGATTGTCTGTAATCTGTTTTGTAAATTCAGTAGTACTCTTATCCCCACCAATATCTTTGGTCTTGACACCAGTTTTTACCAAATTAAAAATGGTAGACTCTAATTTTGCCCCAACTTCAATACATTTAGAATCATTGTGTTTGTTACCCAACCAATCAAGCATCATCTTGATTGACAACAAAAAGGATGATGGATTTGCAATATTTTGTCCTGCAATATCAAATGCAGCACCATGAACCGGTTCAAACAATGCAAAATTATCTCCAATATTAGCAGCTGGGGCCATACCCAATCCCCCAACCACTTGCGAGGACTCATCAGATAAGATATCTCCAAACAAGTTAGTAGTCACAACAACATCAAACTTTTGGGGTTGTCGAATTAAATTCATCGCACATGCATCAACATACATTTGTTCAAATGCAATATCAGGATAATCTTTAGATACATCAGTGCATGCTTTTGCAAACAACCCATCAGTTATTCTCATGACATTTGATTTATGGACACATGTTACTTTTTTCATGGAGTTACGCTGTCGGGCAGTTTCAAATGCGTATTTTGCTATTCTTTTTGATGCAAATTCCGAAATAATTCTCAATGCCACTGCAGAATCGCCCAAGCTAAATTCTTTTCCGGTGTAAAGATCCTCTGTATTTTCTCTAACTATCACCATATCAATGTCATCACGCAATGCAGGCATGTGTGGATAAGATTTTGCAGGCCTGATGTTTGCGTACAAATCAAGCATTCGCCTCAACACCACAATTACATCTGCTGCACTCTCACCAACTGGTGCTTTCAGACATGCATCAGATTGTTTTATCGAGTTGACTGTTTCATCAGGAAGTGCTTTTCCAGTTTCAGACAATGCCTTGTCACCGGCAGATAATTTTGCAATATCAAATTTCAAATCAAGTTTATCGTGAATAGTAGTTAAAACAGAAATTGCAGATTCAGATAATTCAGGACCTATCCCGTCGCCAGTAATTAAAGAAATTTTGTACATGAGGTAATTTGAAACAGGGTAATTTTAAATCATTAGTTTTGATGTAAAATCCACACATGGTGGGAAATAATTTGATCAAGGCATGATTTTTTTAATGTCATTGATCATTCTTCTCAACACAGAATTAGTTTCAGTGTTTTTATCAACAGGTTTTTTCACGATGTCGTTTTTTGGGAGTTTAATGGTAAACGTTGTAGGATTGTTGTGCACAAAGATTTTTCCGCCATGTTGTTCGACGATATTCTTACAAATTCCCAAACCCAATCCAGTTCCAGTAGACTTTGTAGTGAATAACGGATCAAAAATTTGAGAGATCTTATCACTGGGGATACCAGGTCCAGAGTCAACTATGGAAATTACCACATTCTCAGGATCAGGATCAGTTGAAATAGTAATGATTCCTTCATGTTCAATTGACTGTATAGAATTAGTGATTAAATTTGAAAAAACAGATTTCATTTTACTCGAATCGCAATTTAGGGACATTTCATTTTCAGGTAAATTAATTTGAATATCTTTTGGAATCTCAATATTTGAGAGTGTAATTTTAAGCAGAGAATTGATTGAGATTTTTTCCTTATGCATTTTTGAGCTTTTTGCAAACTCTAAAACATCGTCAATGATAGAAAATACGGAATCAATTGAATTTTCGATGCGATTAGCATAATTTTTTGTTTTCTCATCAATGTTAGGACCTAAATTCATTCGTAATAATTCAAGATTGCTTTTGATAACAGTTAGCGGATTTTTCAAATCATGGGACATACGTGATGCCATAGTTCCGATCGTGGTTATTTTTTCACTATTTGCTGCATCTTGAGTTAGTCTCAGATTTTTTGCAAGGACTCTGAAAACATAGAACAGTAACAAACTCATTGAAAAACCAACCACAGGAATGAAAAACAAAATCAACGTTTCTATTTGTTCAGGCGGATTTTCAACTCCTTCATAAACAAACACCCAATTTCGGTTGTGAATTTGAATTGGGATAGATGTAGAAAAATCAATGTCATCAAGTGTGTGTTGGGATATATCATCAGAATTAAAAAACAAATTTTCATCAGAAACGTGGTCATCATAAATTTTTAACCGAAGATTTTCAAACGTTGTCAAATCAAGAGTCTCTTGAATAAAGTCATCAATTCTAAATACGGCGTAAACCAATCCTTGTAAACTGTCTGGATCAACATTAGAATAAACTGGGACAAACATTAAAAATCCATTTTGAATATCCTTATCAATTTCTTGAACTAGAATTACTTTTCCAGTAATGGCAGCAGATCCAGTTTCTCTAACTAGATTTACTGCATCACGTCTTGTTTGTTCAAAATAAATATCATATCCAATTGCTTTTTGATTTCTAATATCCAATGGCTCTAAGAACAAGATAGGATAGTATTCATCTCGATCTCCCGATGGTGTGATTTCAAAATTGTCTAGTCCATAATTTTTTAGTTGAGAAACTAGTTTTTCCATATCATCATGCATGGTGTGCTGAGCATATCCAACTCCTTGCAGGCCAGGGTACCTAGTGGAAATATCATTCACGGCAATAAAAGCACGCCATTCATCAAATTCTACATTTTCTGATGCAGCAAAAAGTCCCTTTGCACCAACTAAAACTTGCTCATATTGGTAAAGTTCATCAGAAATCATGACAGTCATAAGATTAGCATCATCAGTAAAAGACTGATTCTGAGATTGTGTTAAATTGTACGAATAGCCAATCCAAATTAGAAGAGTAATTGAAACAGATGCAAGTAGCATAACCCATGAAATAGATGCAAGTTTTTTCATAATTTTCAACAATTCATCATACGTTTAAAATTTAGGGAATAGGGGTTAAATTATTTAATTAAGCATGTGTGAATTTTTCATATCAATTAACCTGCTTTTCTTGGAGCATTTTTTTGAGCATAATTCGATTGATTGCATCAATTACTGCTTTAACGGAGGTGGTTACAATATCCTCGCCAACTGATTTTGCCGAAACTTTGTTTCCAAACGCATCTTCAACTTTGACTGTAACTTCACATAAGGCACCAGAACCGCCAGAAATAGAAGCTAATCCATAATCTTTTATTTTAATTTCAGAAAGCTTTCCAGTAATCTTTTGAATTGCATTAAGTGCAGCATCTACTGGCCCCACTCCGTAATCAGTTCCGACATGGTCTACACCATCAATGTTTAATTTTACAAATGCATAAGGCATTGTTCCAATTCCTGTCGATACTGAGAATCCAGTTAATTGAACAATTTTTTTAAGATCTTTTTCCCCCATGACGTTACTTGCAATTGACAATAACTCTACGTCAGTGAGTTGTTTTCCTTGATCACCTATCACTTTGACTTCATCTAAGATTTGTTTTGATTGTTCTTCAGTTGGCGTTACTCCGTAATCAGATAACATTGCATTCATCCCATGAACTCCCGCATGTTTTCCAACTTGGAGCCATCTCTTTCTTCCGACTAATTCAGGACTAATTGGCTCGTATGTGAGCGGATTGCTCAATACGCCGTGTGTATGAATTCCCGATTCATGGCCAAACGCATTAGTTCCAACTATTGCCTTGTTTGGTTGAACTATAATTCCCACAGTCTTTGAGATGAATCTAGATGTCTCATAAATTAATTCAGATTTAATGTTAGTTTCGTATTTTTGCTCGAATGGAAGACATTTCAATGCCATTGAAAATTCTTCCAAGGACGCATTTCCTGCTCGCTCTCCAATTCCATTAATTGTCACATGTGCACAAGAAGCTCCGGCATGAACTCCGGCTAATGAATTTGCAACTGCCAATCCAAAATCATTATGACAGTGAACACTTACCGGAAGTTTTGTAGCTTCAACTGTATCGCGAGTCAATTCAGCCATATATTCAGGAGTAGAATACCCTACGGTATCAGGAATGTTGACTCTGTCAGCACCTGCTTTTGCAACATCTCCAAATACTTTTTTCAAAAATTCCCTATCAGTTCTTGTTGCGTCTTCAGCTGAGAATTCCACTTGCAAACCACGGGATTTGCCATACTCGACTGCCTCAATTGCTTTTTCAAGTGCCTGATCTCGAGTCATTTTGAGTTTATACTCCAAATGGATATCAGAAGTTGCAATGAATGTGTGGATGTAATTTAATCCCGCATCAACTGCTGCGTCAATATCAGTTTTAATAGTTCTTGTCAACCCTGCAATCTCACAAGATAATCCTTCAGCAGTAATCATCTTAACAGCTTTGAGTTCACCTTCAGAAATTACTGGAAATCCAGCTTCAATTGCATCAACCCCAAGTTCGTCAAGTTTTTTAGCAATAGATAATTTTTGATCTGGGGATAAAGAAACCCCGATTGTTTGCTCTCCATCCCTTAATGTCGTATCAAATATTCTAATTTTCATGCCCCACTCCTTTGCAAAGCAGCAACACCTGTTCGTGCAACATCAAGTATTCCAAATGGTTTTGCTAATTCCTCAAATGCTTTGATTTGATCAGGTGTAGCAGTCAATTCCACCATGAGGGAATCTGTTTTTACATCATGTACTTTGCCGCCATATGCATTTGCCAATTTGTTGACTTCCATACTATCACTAGCATTACTTAGTTTAATCTTAAAAAGACTGAGTTCTCGATATACGGTTTTGTGCTCATCTAAACGCTCAACTTTGACAGTGTCAATCATTTTATCAAGTTGCTTAACTATCTGGTCAATCTGTTTTTCATCACCATAAGTTGTAATGGTCATTTTTGAATAATCAGGATTCTCAGTTACACCTACTGAGATACTATCAATATTGAAATTTCTAGATCTGAAAAGATGAGTTACCTTGAACAAAATTCCCGGTTTGTTTTCAACTAAAATAGAAAGTATTGCCCACATAATCAATCACTAAGAAGGCAAGATCATATCCGCAAGCGAAGTTCCAGGAGCTACAAATGGCAATACGTCTTCTTCAGGATCAATCGGGATATCAATTACGGTTGCAACGTCACTGCCTATTGCAGTTCTAATTGCTTTGTCAAGTTCATCCATAGATTGCGCTCTAATTCCCTGAGCACCATAAGACTCTGCAAGTTTAACATAATCAGGACAGCTTTTTTGATCTACACCAATCATTCGTCTATCATAGAAAGTTCTCTGCCATTGGGCCACCATCCCTAATGTAGAATTATTTAAAATAAATACAATTACAGGAATGTCTTCCAATACGGCAGTTGCAAGTGAGTTTTCAGTCATTGCAAAACTCCCATCACCTGCAATATCTACAACTGGAACATCAGGTCTTGCGACTTTGGCACCAATTGCGGCAGGAAATCCCCAACCCATAGTACCAAGCCCTGTTGAACTAAAGAAAGTGCCAGGTTGAATTACATCATAAAATAATGACGCCCACATTTGATGTTGTCCCACTTCTGTAGTTACAACAGATTCTTTTGGTAACACTTCACGAAGTTTACGTAAAATTTTAGCAGCACCCATTTCACCTGGATGAAGCTTCAAGTTTTCTTTCCAGTATGATTTAGTCTCTTTGACATGTTTGACCCAAGGAGTCTCATCTGTTTTTTTGATGGCTCGCTGTAAAAGTAATTTTACCATTACTCTAAGATTTACTTTAACATCTCCAATCACAGCAATTTGTGCAGTTTGATTCTTACCAATTTCTGCAGGATCAACATCCATGTGAATAATTTTCAATCTCTTCTCAAATGCCTCAAATGTTCCAACAGATCTATCAGAGAAACGAGTTCCAATTGCCAATACACAGTCAGCTTCTGACATCATTTTGTTTGCCTCCGCATGTCCGTGCATTCCAATTGGACCCAAGGACAAAGGATGATTTTCAGGGAATGCACCCTTGCCTTTGAAAGTGGTAACCACAGGAAGCATAAGAGTTTCAGCAATAGATTGTAATTCAGCAAATGCTGATGAGATAATTGTTCCACCACCAGCTAAAATGATTGGTTTTTCAGCATGAAGTAACATATCAATTGCTTTTTCAACATTAACAATATCAGGATCTGCCCAAGGATGATATCCTCTAATTTTAAATTCATCTGGGAAATTCATCTCTGCCTCATTTTGTTGCACATCTTTTGGAATGTCAATTAACACAGGTCCTGGCCTTCCAGATTCTGCAATGAAAAATCCTTTCTTTACAACTTCTGGAATTTCACCAGCTGTTCTTGGTTGAAAAGCATATTTGACAACAGGGTTCGCCATTCCAATAATATCACTTTCTTGAAATGCATCTTTGCCAATCATGGCAACAGGTACTTGTCCAGTTACTGCAATCATTGGTGAAGAATCAGCTTGCGCGGTTGCAATTCCAGTCAAAATGTTAGTAGCACCAGGCCCAGATGTTGCAAAACAAACCCCAGGCTTTCTACTAACTCTACCAAAACCATCAGCCATATGAGCTGCGGATTGCTCATGCCTTGCCAAAATATGTCTAATATCACATCGAGCAAACTCATCATACATTGGAAGATTTGCACCCCCCGGTAATCCAAATACTTGTTTGACGCCTTCTTTTTCCATAGCCGTCATCAAGGCCTTTGCACCAGTCATAGTTTCCATTTTATTCATCAAATTTCTCTCCATAATTTTAAGTTAGTAAATTTTTGGTATACTATAGTAGAATAACATACAATTCTTTGCCAAATATTTCAGTTAATTTTGTGCTCATATTGAAATCATAAAAATAATCAATGAATAATTAATAAAGATTCTCTGAAAAATAATCGTTATTTTATGTTATTTGATACAGAAGACTTAAACTGATATTTTCTATATTTGGAATGGACTGTTTTGAGCGATAATGAAGAGATAATCAAAGTCATAGAAACATTGTTTCAAGCAGGAATAACAAAGGATCTAACATCACTCAGAGATATTCATCTCAATGATCCTAAATTTTCTAGTTTCAGTGATTTACCACCATATGATCTTAAAGATTATCAAAACACCATAGAATTGGAGGAACTAAAATTCATCAGTATTTCAGATTATTCTTATGAAATAAAAAATCCAAAAATTAGTTTATTTGGAGATACAGCAATTGTTGCTTTAGAATTAATTCAAAAAGGAATGTTAGTGGATACTAAAGCATACACCGGAGAACACATGGTAATTAATGGACGTGCAACATTTGTACTAGTAAAACAACCAACATGGAAAATTGCACATATCCATCTATCAAAAATTAATGGTTGAGTTTTATTTGTTAGCAGGATTAGGATTGTGTGGTTTGTTTTGATTAGGGTTGTTTGGTTTGTTTGATTTCTTTTGATTAGGGTTGTTTGGTTTGTTTGATTTCTTTTGATTAGGGTTGTTTGGTTTGTTTGATTTCTTTTGATTAGGGTTGTTTGGTTTGTTTGATTTCTTTTGATTAGGGTTGTTTGGTTTCTTTTTTGGCTCCTCGCTAACTAGTTTTTGATATAGTTTGAAAGCTTGCTCAACATTTTGATTGTTATGAACAATTGCACGTACTGCTCTAATCATAGAAACTGGATGTTCAGATTGCCAAATGTTTCGGCCCATGTCAACACCTACGGCTCCACCTTTGATTGCATTGTATG
Source organism: Candidatus Nitrosopumilus sp. bin_32a (assembly GCF_054095935.1). NCBI lineage: Archaea > Thermoproteati > Nitrososphaerota > Nitrososphaeria > Nitrosopumilales > Nitrosopumilaceae > Nitrosopumilus > Candidatus Nitrosopumilus sp. bin_32a. The sequence goes on from NZ_JBSWSN010000004.1 coordinate 127,518, forward strand.
TTAATTGTAATGCATCACGCTCAGGGATCTTCTTTCCACCTGCAACGATGATTGGAACAGGACATGATTGAACAACTTTTTCAAAATTATCACAGTAGTAAGTTTTGACAATATGTGCTCCTTGCTCAGCAGCTACTCGACATGCTAATGAAAGATATCGAGCATCCTTACCAAGTTCTTTTCCAACTGCAGTAACTGCCAATACAGGCAATCCATATTTTTCGGCTTCACTGACTAGTTTTCCAAGATTTACAATGGTTTGATATTCATATTTTGAACCAACAAAAATAGACATTGCAAGTGCACTAGCATTTAGTCTAATTGCATCTTCAATGGATACTGTAATATCTTCCTGAGATAAATCCTCACCAATAATACTTGAACCTCCAGAGACTCGTAACACCATAGGAGTATCAGTGGTTGCAGGAACTGATGATCTTTGAACACCTCTTGTGACCATTAAAGAGTCACAATATTTCAAAAGTGGCGCAATTACTTTTTTTGGGTTCTCTAATTTTTCAGTTGGACCAAGAAAGTATCCATGGTCTACTGCCAGCATCAGTGCACGGTTATTTTGTGGTTTAATTATACTAGAAATTCGATTTCGTAATCCCCAATCCATATTTCTTCGATTTTGAAAGAATGAAAATCCCTTCTTAAGCCTTTCTCATTTTGTAATGATTATCTTCATTGCATTTTCACCAGTACGTGCATGATCAAATGCTTTCTGAGTATCAGAAATAGAGTAAGTGTGAGTGATTAATTGTTTAACATCAATTTGAGATGACTCAATTAGATGTAATGCTTCTTTAGTATCTGAATCAGATGCAGCATAACTTGTAACTAGAGTAATCTCTTTGGAGTAAATTACACCCATATCCAAATCTAATTTTGCACCCTTTGATGGAACACCAAACATCATCACAGTGCCACCTTTTCGAACCATATCTATTGCATCCTCTAGTGCTTTGAGGCTACTTGTAGCGACTATCGCAACATCCACTCCCCGTCCGTCAGTGCCATCCAAAATCTTTTGTTTTCTATCATCATTTGTAGAATTAATCGAATCAGTAATGTTGAATTTTTTTGCAAAATCTAATCTAAAATCATTGACGTCAAAACAGAAAATTTTTGAGAATTTTTTAGCAAGAGCCAACATCACATGCATCATCCCAGTAGGACCCACTCCAAAGATTGCAGTCGAATCACCTTCACGGTAAGGAAATTTAGTCCATGCTCTAACACAACATGCCAAGGGTTCAATCATTGCAGCTTCCTCATAACTAAGAGAATCAGAAATTTTCAAGACACCGCCATGAGAAACATTCCATGCAGGAACAACATATTCTTCAGACAACCCACAAGGTGAAAGATTTGTTTCATAATATTTTTGACACATTGTTTCATTTCCATGATTACACAAATGACAATCATAGCATGGAACATGATGATGTGTAAACACTCTATCATTTTTTTTGAATTCAGTTACATCTGGGCCAACATCTAAAACAATTCCAGAAGGTTCATGACCTAAACGCATTGATGGTTGACCATATTGGCCAAATACTTTTTCCAAATCAGAGCCACAAATGCCACATGCCTGCATTTGCACTAAAATATCACCAGACTCCAACCGAGGTTTTTCTGTTTCATCTACAGAGATTACGGATGGTTCTTTAACAGATGCAGTCTTCATAGTAAAACATTAGAATTAGATCATACACCGAGAATTTTCTTTAACATAACTCTATAATCAATCTCAGTTTTTTCACTACCAGTTGCAGGCAATGCAAATACAAGGGTTGATTTTTCAGATCGTAATGCAGTTAATTCATCATCAATAGATTCTGTAATATCATCACTGACTAAAATTAGACCAACATCAGAATCATTAGTTAATGTCTTAATTTCATTAAGAGCTTTTTGAGGATCTTCAGATATTTTTCCTGGGATTCCAGCCAATTGGAAACTAGTTACAAAGGATTTGCTACCAACAGTAAAGATTTTCACAGTTGAGATTTTTGTCCGTTCTAATTTAACCCTTTTTGGACGGATAAGATCAGGAAAGGTTGATTTAGTTTGAAAAACTAGTGAATTCATGGCAGAAATTGATACTCAAAAAGAGGTCTATCTGTTCCTGCACGGAAGGATGGATCTTAACGAAAAAGCAACAAATGCACTTACTGCAAAAGGATTTGCAGCAGATAAAGTCATCATGGCATTACCAACCAAAGTTGGAAAAGTAGGCGATTACATGGCAATGTTATGGATGCCTCCAAACCCAGATCACATCAAGATTCAACAAATTACCAAAGTTGAAGAAGTAAAACCAGAAGGAATGGTCGGTCTATGGAAAGGAGTTTCAAAAGACGATATCGACACTATACCGTTAGAGTAGGTCTAGCTAAATCCAGCACTAAACTCATTACCTTTTTCTAAAACACCACTAGAATCAGTATTTTTCAATTTTCTATAAAGTAATGCTTCATAAACCATCTGCAACGCATCCTCATCATTAAGATCACAATCTTCTTTAATGTGATTTTTGTATTTTTCTAATTTAGCAACATCTTGCTCATCTGGTGAAAGATCATCATGAACCATAAGATTTGCAATTTTTTCTATTTCAGAATTTTGTTGGTCGTCATCCATAATATTAGAAAGAATTTCTAGTTATTAATAAGTTCGAATAACTGATAGTTACAAATCAGAAACTAATCCTCTAAGAAAATCAGAAAATTCATCATCAGAAAAAATTATTTCTTCAACTTTATTCTGACTCCTAGCAAGATGTGCAGATTCAAGATGGTAGCAAGTCATCCTCCCATTTAATTTACCAAAATAGAATCCAAGACAAGAACAGTAGTTACTATCAGGATCAATCCAATGCTCTTCACCTTTTCCAACTACAGTCCAAATTTTACGATGTGTGGGTTCAAAAATATGTAATTTTACACGTTTTTCAGAAACGATTGATTGCAGTCGATCTGAATCTTTGTTCATAACGGTTTAATCAGATATCTACAGTATAACTTTGATGTTACAAACAAGAATCATTCCATCAAAACCTGTATTAATTTTAGAAGGAGAAAAAAAGAACCTCATAGTTACAGATATCCACATAGGGTTTGAAAGCAGCATGGCATCAAATGAAATTTTCATAGGTAAAAATTCAACAATCAATGAATCAATTCAAGAATTATCAGACATCATAGATTTAGAAAAACCAGATTCTGTAATTTTATTAGGAGACATTAAATCCAGTATCAAAAACATAGCAAGAAATGAATGGGATGAAGTTCCTTTATTTTTTAAAAAGATTAGAGAAAAATGCGATGTAATATTAATTCCAGGAAATCATGATGCAAACATTCAGAGACTAGTTCCAGATAACATCACAATGATCAGTTCAACAGGAATGGTTGAAGAAAATGTTTTGTTAACACATGGACATACCATGCCTTCGGAAAACTTTTCACACATAGATAAAATAATCATGGGGCATTTGCATCCAGTTTTTTTCCAAGAAAATTCCATAATGAATGGTCAAAGAGTATGGGTATCAATAAAGACAGACAAGGAAAACATCTTTCCAAACAAAACAGGTGAAATTGAAATAACCATAATTCCATCATTTAACAAATACTTTTACGCAACACACAGAAAACAATACAAAAAATCTATTTCTCCAATAATCAATAAGATAAATAAAATATCCAAAGCAAAAATAATTACACTGGATGGGACAATTATTGGAAATGAATCAAACATCAACCAAGTGATTTAGTCAATTTTTGTTACTAGTGTTCCCTTCATAGCACAATTTGGACATCGTTGAGATTTTGCCCATGTTTTGATAGATTCAGAATATGTAACGCGCGTTTCATAAAAATAGCCACAATTTTGACACAGTACATTAGACGAATAACTATTCTTATTCCAATCATCGTTAGGGTCACGAGTAAATTTAGAAATCAAGTCACGGCCTTTTTCAGATATACGATAAAGTGTAAGATCATGGAATCCAGGTGTATCATCAAAAGGGATCCTCTGCACTAATCCATTCTCATCTAGAAAAACCAAAATATCTTTGAGTTTGAATTCTGCAATCTTTATTTTTACAAAATTTTTCTTTACATTATTTTTTAAATGAATAAAACGTATTCCATCAGAATCAAATTTATCAATTTTACTTAGAACTTCATCAAGTTCAGCATCAGGAAATTTTTTTGCCATGCTAGTTTATAGAATACTGAGGTTTATGTTTTTCATAATTAATCATACTTGTCATAAGGCTCAATTGGATCTTTTGTTGTTTTGTTAGTTCTCAACCATTCCAAGGTTTTTACAAAAGAATCAGCCAATTCTATAGTAGTCAAGACAGGAATTCCCAACTCGAGAGATTTTCGTCTTATTTGATATTCATCATCAAGCATTCCAACATATTTTTCTAAAGTAGAAGTACTTGGAATATTTATGATAAAATCAATTTTTCGTTCATATAATAAATCAGAAATATTTGGTTTTCGTTCAGGTTCGGAAATTTTATGGACAATTTCTATCTGACCAATTTTTTCTTCAAAAAATTCTGCAGTGTGTTCTGTTGCCAAAATTTTAAATCCCAATTGTTTTAATTTTGCAATTGTTGAAACTAGTTTTTCTTTATTTTGTGCACCGCCTACAGTGACAAGTGCTGAGCCTTTGTCTGGGAGATTATAACCTACAGAAGTCAATCCTTTTGATAATGCATCATAGAAGCTATTTCCAAAGCATGCAGCTTCACCAGTAGATTGCATTTCAACGCCCAATGTGATATCAGCCCCCTCTAATTGCATAAAGGAGAATTGTGGAACTTTGATTCCATAGTTTTGGATTTTTTGCCATTTATTTTCAGGGATTTTAGGCAGAGGTTTATCCAAAATAGCCTTGGCAGCAAGAGAAATTAGGTTTGTTTTGACTAATTTAGATACAAACGGCATGGAACGTGACGCTCGAATGTTTAGTTCTATCACATAAACATGATCATCGTGAATTAAAAATTGTAAATTGAATGGTCCTTTTACATTAAATGTTAGAGCAATTTTTTTTGAATATTCATTAATCGTATCAATAGTTTTGTTACTTAGACGCCATGGTGGGATAACCATCATAGCATCTCCAGAGTGAACACCTGCACTGTCAATATGTTCAACAATTGCACCAATGACAACTTCCTTACCATTACTTATTCCATCTACATCAACTTCAAGGGAGTTTAACATGAATTTAGAAATAACTACAGGATGATCAGGAGATACATCTGTTGCTTCTTTGACATATGTTTTTAGTTCTTCTTGAGACCAAACAACTTTCATTGCAGCACCAGACAAAACATATGAAGGTCTCACAATTACTGGAAATTCAACTTCCTGAGCAAAAGATTTTGCTTCATTAAGATTTGAAAATGCTTGCCATCGTGGTTGTTGAATGTGAAGTTTATCAAGTTCTGCACTAAATTTAGAACGGTCTTCTGCTCTATCAACATCTTGCGCACTTGTGCCCAAAATATTCACACCATGTTGTGCAAGACCTAGAGTCAAGTTATTTGCAGTTTGGCCCCCAACACAGGTAATGATTCCTTTTGGATGTTCGAATTCGGTAATGTCTAAAATTCTTTCTTGAGTCAATTCCTCAAAATACAACCGTGTACAAATATCATAATCAGTTGAAACTGTTTCAGGATTGCAATTCACCACTGAAACACTCTTCTCTCCATTTTCTTGAAGGCCCCAAACCATGTTAACAGTTCCCCAGTCAAATTCAACACTGCTTCCAATTCTATAAGGCCCTGCACCAAGTACGATAATTCCATTTTCATCCTGAGGGATTACAATGTCATCAGAGTGGCCGCCATATGTCAAATACAAATAATTTGTAACTGCAGGCCATTCTGCTGCAAGCGTATCAATTTGTTTTACTGAAGGAATGACGCCTAATTTCTTTCTCAAATCACGAATTTCATCAGGAGTTCTGTCCTTTGCACGTGCAATTTGTTTATCTGAAAAACCTGTTTTTTTGGCTTCCCACATAAGAGATTCATCAAGTTCTGATTCCTTTAGTTTCTCTTCAACACGTACAATGTTCTTTATTTTTTCAATAAACCAAGGATCAACTGTAGAAAGTTTGTAAATACGTTCAACTGAAATTCCCATCTTCAATGCAATTGCAACATGGTAAAGGATATGATCATCATGATGAGATAATTTGTATTCGATTTCTTCTTCAGTATATTTAATTCCGTTTGTACGATTCAAAACTAATCCATCATTTCCGATGTCTAGCATTCGAATTGCTTTTTGAAAAGACTCCTCAAAAGTTCTACCAATTGCCATTACCTCTCCAACAGATTTCATTGTAGGACCCAGCCTTCGATTCACCAGTTCAAATTTATCAAAATCCCACCTAGGATGTTTACATACAATGTAATCCAATGACGGTTCAAAACATGCAGTAGTATTTTTTGTAATTCTATTTACTAGTTCAGATAAATTATAACCCAATCCAATTTTTGCAGACATGTATGCTAACGGATAGCCAGTAGCTTTGCTTGCCAAAGCTGATGAACGAGAAAGTCTAGGATTAATTTCAATTGCAACATATTTGTCTGAATCAGGATCAAGCGCATATTGAATGTTGCATTCACCAACAATTCCCACATGTTTTGTTGCACGTAGTGCTGCAGAACGCAACATATGGTATTCATGATTATCAATTGTTTGCGAGGGGGCAACTACGATGTTATCACCAGTGTGCGCCTTCATGGAAAGTACGTTTTCCATATTACAAACAATGACATTATTTCCATCATAATCTTGCATTACCTCATATTCGATTTGTTTCCAATGTCCAATGTATTCTTCAACTAGTACTTGGCCAACAAGACTTGCTTTGAGACCTCGCTCAACAATTTCATGTAATTCAATTTCATTGTAGGCAACACCACCACCTCTTCCTCCAAGCGTATATGCAACACGAATAATCACAGGATAGGCAAGTTCTTCTGCTGCCTTTTTTGCATCTTCAAAATTAGTTACAGTTTTACTTTTTAGAACAGGTACGTTTGATTCATTCATAGAATCTTTGAAAAGTTGCCTATCTTCGGTTTTTTTGATACCTGCTATCTGAGTCCCAAGTACATTTACACCATATTTTTTCAATATTCCAGATTCATCCAAATTTACTCCACAGTTTAGTGCAGTTTGGCCGCCATATGCCAGCATTATTCCATCGGGGCGCTCTTTTTCAATAATTGATTCTACATACTCTGCATTTACTGGAAGTAGATACACTTGATCTGCAAATCTAGTATCAGTTTGAATGGTGGCAATGTTTGGATTAATTAAGACACTGTTAATTCCATCTTCATGTATTGCTTTGAGACATTGGCTTCCAGAATAATCAAATTCGCCAGCTTCGCCAATTTTAATTGCACCACTTCCCAACACAAGAATTTTCTTCAAGGATTCATTTTTTGGCAATTATTTGTTTCTCCATTAGTTTTTTGAGCTCTTCAAAGACGAACTTGCAATCAAAAGGACCAGGTGCAGCTTCAGGATGAAACTGTACTGCAATGCAATTTTGTTTTTTGTGTTTTATTCCTTCAACTGTTTTATCATCTGCATTTGTAAACCATAATTTAAAATCAGATTTTTCTATAGATTCAGGAGTGATCCCGTATCCATGATTTTGACTTGTAACATACACTTGATTGTTTTCTAAATTAATACAAGGTTTATTTTGACCGCGATGCCCATACTTTAATTTGTAAGTTTCTGTATTTCCTGCAATACCAATAATTTGAGCACCCAAACAAATCCCCAAAGTAGGAATATTGTTTTCAATTAATTTTTTTGCAGTATCAATTGTATTAGGACATTTTTGGGGATCACCTGGACCGCTGCTCAATATAACACCGTCAGGATTGTAAGACATTATTTTTTCATAAGAAGTATCCCATGGAACTAAAATTGCTTTGTATCCAAGTTCACGAACATTTCTAAGAATTGCATTTTTTGCACCGGTATCTATTACAACAACGGATTTTTTTTCATTGCCGTAGATGTGTTCTTCTTTTGTAGAAACCACATCCATAAATTGCTCAGAATCATAATGCTTTGTAGATTTTAGTTGTTTTTTAACAGATTCGACATCTATCTCAGTATCAGAAACTACCAAGGCAGCCATCATTACGCCGCTATTTCGAAGTTTTTTTGTCAATTCACGAGTATCAATGCCAGAAATACCAGGCACCTCTTCATTGTTCATCCATTCATCCAAAGTCATAGCAAGATTCCAATGACTTGCAGTTAATGATAATTCGTGAACAACCAGGCCGCGAATTTGTATTTTATCAGATTCAAAGAATTTTGAAATTCCATCTTCATCAAGGACAGATGGATCTGGAATTCCATAATTCCCAACAAGAGGGTAAGTTAATGTTAGAATTTGCCCGTTATACGAAGGATCAGTTAACGCCTCAGTGTATCCGACCATCCCAGTATTGAAAACGATTTCTCCAAAAACAGTTGTAGAATAACCAAAACCTTGACCATCAAGAACAGTACCATCATCAAAAATCAGTTTTCCAAACTTGTTTGCGTGGTTTGATTTCTTTGTAGTAATTGTGACCCTCGTAAAGTCCGAGTTATTGTGAATTTAAGTTTTGTGCGTGAATAAAATTCAAAAAAACTGATCGCAGGATAAGAACAAACAATCAGAGTGCTTGGAACTCTTCGCTCCATTTGTGATAAGCACGAATCATTTCAAGGGATACACTAGGTTTTCTTCTCTCCATAATATTTTTGAAATCAGCTGTTGTGAGTTCTCTTGGTTGTATTGGAGTCTCACCTTCAACTGGTTCATGATAATCAGGGGCATTGAAAATTTCATGTACTGTCTTTATCTGGGCAGCCTGGCATACATCTTTGATATCACTTGCACTGTATCCATCAAATAATTTTGCCAACTCAGTATTGTTTACTCTATAGTTTTTACTCAAAGGAGCAGTGTATTGTTCAAATAGATTCTGTCTTGCTTCTTGAGTAGGCAAGGACACATAAATTCTCTTTTGGAATCTCCTAAGGAAAGGCCAATCAAGACTCCAGGGTTTGTTTGTTGCACCAATTACATATAACATCAATTGTTTTCCTTTTCCATTAACTCCATCCATTTCTGTTAAAAATTGATTTTTAGTTCTAACCTCTCCACCAACTTCGCTACTTCTAGATCCCAACAAAGAGTCTACCTCATCTACGAACAAAATAACAGGCTTGCCTTCTTTTTCAGCATACTGTCTTGCCATAGTAAATAATTTTGAAACATTCTTTTCTGCTTCTCCAAGCCATTTACTCATCATAGATGATGCATCTACATTAATGAAATAACCATCCATCTCATTTGCAGTAGCTGCTGCAAGCATTGTTTTACCTGTACCTGGTGGACCGTAAAGCAACATGCCTTTTGGCCATCCAAGAGGGAATAAATCAGGTCTTTTAGTAGGATATACAATAGATTCACGTAATGCACTTTTAGCATCGTCTAAACCAATTACTTGATCCCAAGTAACATCAGGTTTTTCTTTCATGATTAATTCTTCAAAATCATTTTCGTTTTCTTGCCTCTGAACAGATTTCTTTTGATCATCTGCAGATGCCTTTGGGTCAACAGCAGGTTCAACACCGTGAGCTTGTTGTAACGCACCAATTCTGTTATGGTAAGAGTTACATCGATCTTTGTAAATTTGATTCAGCTTACTGTTAGGGTAAAGTTGTAATAATTTCACTAGCACATCTATGGCTTGCTGATATTGAGTAATTGCCATTCCACGTGCACCTTGGGAATCAAATTTGATGGCTTCAGAAGCATATTTGCTTGCTGTGTTTTCTAATTCTTGTGGGGCTAAACTCATTCTAATACCTACGCAGTTTCCTCTAGAGAATTTTGTTGGTATTCTACGGTGTTAATCTCTGTCACAAAATTGGTTAAATTAATTGGACTTGTTTCGTGTTCATTATAGTCAGGCCCGTCAAGATATTTTTTTTTAAAATCAGATTCATCTGAAATGTGAGTATGCATGTCTTTGACTTTGTTAATAGAATCTTCAGCTGAAATTATCAATTCAGATACTTCATCATCTAAATCTTCAAGAGAACTGGCAGTTTCAGTAATTATCGAGGTGAAATACCTGAGAATTGAACGTATTTCTTTTTTATCCTCATATTTACACATCATAAAATCAGCAATTCCAACAATTTTATCTAAATCTTGTAATTCTTCCAAAGTGAGTTTATCAATTTTTGAATCCCCAGGGGATTTTACTTCAGATATTTTTTTGTCAATTTTTAAAGAAATAGACCTAATACGTTCAATATCTTTTGAAAAATCTCGTTTTTGGTTTAGCATGTCAAGTATTGCATAATTTTAAAAAATCAAGATTAGGATACTGCTTACTTAATTTAGAGTCCGCCATCAATTTTACTTCATTAAGTTTAGAGGCGGATTCATAATTAGAGTGACTAAAATCAAATCTGGCTGTAGTTAGGGCAGCTGAATCTATCACTATACTTCCCAAGTGAACGGATATCTCAGATAATTTTTGACTGCAATTAGGAATAATATCAAATAATTGTGCACTGACAGTTCTAATCATAGGGATTGTGAAAGGAAGAACTTCAGGTATGCTGCTGATGTTAGAAATTTTACCCATATTCTTTTTGATATAAAGTAAAATTTCTAAAGAAAACACTACAAGGTGTTCTAATTTTAATGCATTAATTTGAAATTTATCTAAATCATCAGAATCATTAATCAGATCTTGGTTGGATTTTTTTAATTGGATTTGTTTATCAAAGAGAACGTCAATGATGTCATCCAGTAGATTGACAGAATATTCCAATCTAGGAACAAGAGTTACAGAATGAGAGATATTTTCAATGTCTATTGAATCGATACTGCATTTTACCAACATACCAAACTGTACTTTTAGATTTTGTATTTGAGGACGATGTATCAAATAATTTAGTAACCACAGTTACACATGCCAGTAGATACAATTTTGATTTTTTTTGAGTATTTGTGTAAAGGAATTTAGCTCTCAATTTTACCTAATAACAAATCAAGGATAATCATGGTAAATGAGCATGTTTTAACAGTGAGTTTGGAAGAATTTGGGTTAAGCAAGTATGAAGCACAGGCGTATGTCTCATTAATTGCAAAAGGCACCATTTCAGCAGGTGATCTTGCTTATTATTCAGAGATTCCAAGAACAAAAATTTATCCAACATTATTAAAATTAGAAAATAAAAAACTGGTCATTATTTCAAAAAGTAAACCAATCATGTGTACAGCAATTGCTCCAGAAGATGCTTTTGATGGAATAATTCATGAGCAAATCAATAAGGTAAATGCAATGAATGCGTTAATTTCTAATTTAAAAAAAGCAAGTGAAGAAAGTAGAAAATCACGAGGCTCAGAAGAAAAAAGATATTTCCATCTAAGTGCAAACAACGTATTATCACAACTACAAATCATGATTGAAGGTTCAAAATCATCAATCAAAATCATGACAGATCAGTGGGGTTTTGGATTATTGGCCGAATGTAAAGAGCAATTATTATCAGTATTACGTAGAAATCTAGATGTCAAAATACTAGTATCACCATCTCAAATTTGTTCAGAATCATTTAGAGTGATTCCAGACGGAGTGGAAATTAGAGCATCAGACATTACACAGAACTGTTTCCTTTTTGATGAAACCGAATTGTTAATGATAAATAATGACAATGGAAAAGGTGCTATTTTTTCATCTACAGACATTTTAGGAATAAATCAAGAAAAAATATTTTCAAACATTTGGAAAAATGCAGTAAAGACCAAAGCTTTGGCAGACATGACAAAAACGGAAGCACAGGAGATTTACAAAATTATTAAGATTGTTAACGAAGCAGGATTACTCTATTTACTAAATTCTTCAATGGTGTCTAAAAAACCAGAAGCAGATATGCTAAAACTTTTGGAGAAGAATGGAATTTCTTTAAAATCAAAAACATTGGATGATGTAATTGAAATCATTGATGCAGTAATGCAAATTACATGTTCAGGCCATGTTAATTTTGAGGCAAACACCAAAAATATCACAGTAGAATCAAAATTAAACAGTGGTCATTCGTTGCCATGGGTATCAATTTTAGACGGATGTCTTCAAAAGCAAGGATACAAAACACGGACTGTGTATCAAAACAATTCAAACAGAGGTGAAAAAGTCCTCATTAAAATAAGTAAAAATTAGAAAAAATTATTCTGAGGATTTTGCAGTATTGAATTTTTTTTGAGATTCCTTATAGGCAATATACGAAATAAAATCAGAGGTACTTTGGAAAGGAGTATTTCCTCTGAGATTTTTCTCAATGAATATAGATACAGTGTTTGCTAATTTTTCACTATCAGTCATCTTTGTATTCTTGCTGAATTAGTTCAATAGTCTTAGAATCAAATTTTGCAAAGCATTTGTTTAATTCTTCCTCATCTAATTCTTCATCATGAAATAGCATGTACAATTTGTAATTAGAAATCAGATATTCATTACATTAGTAGGTAAGAAACATGTACAAAATACTCAGTTTTCACACCCCCAAAGTCACCAATGGGCTCGCATGAGACACAAAATTTCATGGTCACCACCAATAAATAATTCCAATTAAAAGATAGATCATGCAAATGATTTCAATTGATTATATTTTAGAATGTATGAATGATGAAAAAAATTATTTTGGAGATTTATGGAAAACTTGCTTGAATAATAAAAAAAGGTTCAACAGATCTAAACTAAAAGAAATTCTAAAAAAAATGGAATTGTTAGGACATATTAAGAAACATGGGTACAAAGACGATGCATATTATGTAAAATATTATCACTACTCCCCAGAAGAAAATATTGGTTTTGTAAACAACATTATGTTTACATATGAATCTAAAATAAAGTCAGCAATAAAGAATTTAGAGAATAAAAAAATATTTTTAGACATATCAAAAGATCTCACTTCACGTAAATTTAGCAAATATACAAAAAAAGATTATGAGTCGTTGCTAATTAGCATGTTAGGTATGTTTGAATTGGCATCATCAATTCTATGGACAAAGGAAAATAGTGAAGATGACAGATTAAAAAAAGAGTTGATGAAATGCTTTAAGCAAATTAACGAGTTTATGGATGAGATGAATCAGAAATTACTTGAAGGTAGAAAAACAGAGGAGCGAATATTGTTACAAAGAGAATTTACAAGTAAAATTCCAAAAGCAGGGCATCTTAAAATCTAAAATAAATTACCTAGTGTCACTAGAGACACCCATTAGATCCTCATCATAGAATGTCTCCAGTGACAATTAATATCAAATTTTCCACATATACAATATCTTCTAATTAGTTTGAATCTTAAAAGAAAATATCAATTAATTCCATTTCTAAATACTAAAATCAGCCTAAAATCAAGCATCATAATTGTGATTGAAGAAAAACTTGAATCAATAGGAATCAAACTTCCAAATCCACCTACACCTGCTGGATCATATGTACCTGTGGTAAGAACAGGTAATTTGTTATTTATCTCAGGTCAAATTCCAATGGAAGACGGAAAGGTGATTTTTACAGGAAAGGTTTCAGATGACAATATAGAGACTGCCCAAAAATCTGCAAGAATGTGTGCAATTAACATTCTTGCACAGATAAAAAGAGAATTAGGAAGTTTGGATAAGATTACAAAAATCATAAAACTTTCAGGATTTGTAAATTCAATGCCAGATTTTACACAGCATCCCAAAGTCATCAATCCAGCATCAGATTTACTCTTTGAAATATTTGGAGAAAAAGGGAAACATTCCAGAGTGGCAGTAGGGGTATCTTGTCTACCACTAGATTCAATGACTGAAATAGATGCAATCGTAGAGTTTTCAGAATAACCAATTTGAAAATTATCCCAAACAGATTTTAAAAAAATGATTCATAGTACAAACGTGTCATGGATTATGCGATCATCTAAAATCCACATCATTTACAAATTATTTATGATGCAAAATTAGGCAAAAATGCTGCTTACTTTGTGCATTGCTTTTCTTTACTGAAGAAAATTACAGACAGATTAGGAAAATCCCAAGAGAGAAAGAAGACAGATAAGAAAATTCAAGATTAAGAAGATTACTGTTAATTTATTGAAACAGTTCATATACAGTTATGATTGAGGGATAGAAATGCTAAAGATTTCAGTGTTCATGTTAATCATAATTTCGATGGCATCTACTCCAATATTTGCTGAATCAACTTTAGAATTACAAGTATCATCTGAAGAAATTAATGCCTTAGACTCAATATGGATTTCAGGTAAAATAACAGATGTATCTGAATTCAAACCAGTGAAACTACGAATTATTGGTCCAGATGGAGCACTGGTTTTTGCCCCACAGTTAGCAATTGGGGATAATGGAGAATTTAAAAAATTGCTAAACCCTCCAATACCAAGTTTCAAAGCAGGTACATATCTAATTACAGCAAATCATGAAGATTTAGAAATGACAGCATCAACTCAATTTACAGTCATAGCCCAATCAATTCCAAGAAACATAATTCCTGAATCAACACAAGAAAAAATAATTGAAGAAAAAACTCCAAGGACATTGAGTGGGATTTCTATGACTGCGGATGCAATAAATGGTTCAGATGTAATCACAATTACTGGAAACACAAGTTTTAGAGACTCCGATATCACATTAATTGTAAAGTCTCCTACAGGAAACTTGATAACCATAGCCCAAGTAACCCCTGGAATTTACGGAGATTTTGAAATAGAGATCAAGACAGGAGGTCAAATGTGGAAAGAGGATGGGATGTATACAATTACTGCAAATCAAGGAGTAATCTCAGAACATAAAGAATCAATTCAAGTTGAAATCAAAGATGGAGTAGTAGTTCCTGAATTTGGAGTCATTGCATCACTTGTTTTACTGATATCAATAATATCCATCATCATAGCATCAAAATCAAAACTCGCGATACAACCTAGATATTAATTCAAGAATACAACAAAACAAACATGTTCAGTATAAAGGATATAAAATCTCAAAAATACATTTCACTTGAAACTTATCGAAAAAACAATCAACCAGTAAAAACAGCAGTTTGGTTTGTAATTAAAGATGATTTAGTTTATGTCGTCACCAGAGAGCAAACAGGTAAAGTCAAACGTCTTAGGAATAATTTACAAGTAAAATTTGCACCATGTACAATAAGGGGCAAAGTTACAGGAGAATGGATTTCAGGTACTGCAAAAATATTATCAGGGCAAGAAATCAAAGACGCAGTGAAAATGAGAGATAAAAAATATGGATTCATGGCAAAGATTGCAAAATTTGCTAGTAGAAACAAAGGAGACTTTTTTGCATTTACAATATCGCAATCATAGGAATTAATCTAATAAGATCTGCCATCGTAGAAAACAAATGAATGGTTTTTGATAGATTTTATCTTAATTTGTAAACAGATGATCTTGTAAACTATTTTAAAAAATTACAAAAAGTCGATTACTTTATTTTTTTATTTAATTCAGTGATGAATTGTTTAATTTTTGGTTTTGGAACAACTGCACCACATGCTTTATCATGCCCACCACCAGATCCACCAAGACTAGTTGCTAAAAGATTTACAATTTTACCCAAGTGAACCTTGCAGTTCTTTGAACCTCTAACTGAAACAGCATAAATTCCATGGTCAACACGTTCTTTGTATGCAACACCAACATCTTTTCCAGATAATCCCATTACAAAATTAACTGCACCGCTAGCACCAGCATCTAGAATTTCCATATAGCCAAGATTAGGCATTGTTTTCATTCCCACCTTTACTTTAGCAATCATTTGAGATAATTTCTCAACTTGAATTTGTGCAAATTCATATGTGTTTGGAATATCATGAGGGAATTTAGATTCTGCTAATTCTTCAACCAAATATTGCAAATAATCAGGTTCTCTTTGATGTCCAACAATATTGTATGTCATTACTGTTGCACTAATCAAAGCAAATTGCCTATCATAAATTTGAAGTAATTTTGAACCGATGGGTCTATCTTCCATGTAATCTGTAATAGCAGCACATGTTGCAACAAAAGAAGCATGATCATTTAATTTTGATTTGTAGGAATTGTATACTTGAACAGTCGTACATTCATTGATATCATGAATAACTTTAACCTTAATTTTTTCCAAGGCTTTTACAACTGCAGGATCAATATCATGATGGTCAATGTAAGTAACTGAAACTTTATTTTTTCTCAATCTTGTCATAATATCAATAAATTCATCTTGAGTTTTTTTACTCAAGCCCAAATCACATATGAATAACGATTTTAATTTTTCATCTAAAACAACTTGATTTAATGCCTCCATCTGTCCAGGGTAATCTACAAGAATTGCATCGCCGCCAAACGCTTGACGAATAAGAGCTGCAGAACTAATTCCATCACAATCTTCTTTATGAGAAATACAAATTACTTTAGTTCGCTTTGGTGTTGTTACTTTTTTAGCTGCTGTTTTTTTGGTTACTTTTTTAGCTGCTGTTTTTTTGGTTACTTTTTTAGCTGCTGTTTTTTTGGTTACTTTTTTAGCTGCTGTTTTTTTGGTTACTTTTTTAGCTGCTG
>NZ_JBSWSN010000009.1:0-73850 GCF_054095935.1 Candidatus Nitrosopumilus sp. bin_32a
GACTGTCTCGTGGGCTCGGAGATGTGTATAAGAGACAGTTTCAAATCCAGTGTGTCTCATCTCAATTCCTCCATGAAGACCAATTGCTGCTAAAAGATAGATCGGCAAGAATTCCGAAATTGCTTCAGGAATTTTTAGATCGGATTTTATTCTAGCTGCAATAATCCCAAATAGGAAAAATAGAATTATCGGAGTAAGTAAATTCGATTGAACAAGTTGCAATATATCCATTTGAACATTTCAAAAAAAATTTGCTGAAATAAAAATCAAAGTATCGTTCCACATAGAAAAAAGGCACAAGCAGGTTCAAAATTGATCGCATTATAAAATAAATTATTAAATTAAAAAATAAAAAGAAAAAAAGAGAAATTATTCTCTAACTGTGAACCCTGGACCCCATTGGTCAGTGTTTCTAAGTTCTGTTGAACTTTCGGTATTTGCTTTCTCTACGTTAAACATTGTATCATATGCAGGATTGTTTGGATGGTATCCTTGACATTCAAACTCAAAGATATTTTCTACTGCAAACTTGTTTTTGACATAGCTCTCTTCACTGTTTGGATTTGTAGAAACAGAATAGTCAATTGCTCTACAATGCTCAAAGTTAAAGCCACGAAGTACCCCTTCATCAGAAACTAGATCAACATCAATGTCAACTAGTTCTTTATTATTACTTCCAGCAACACCTTGGATTTTACGATTATTATCCAAATTCTTGTAAAGCATAGGATAATCACCGACTATTCCACGTAATTCTATTGTTGGATAGGTTGTCTTTCGGGTAAATGCTTCCGCTGCAACATTTTTGTCACCGTTATCGGCCTTTACTTTTTCAGTTGATGAAAGCACTTCACTCTGTTTGAACATTGAAAACTCTATTGTTTCAGTACCATCTTCAAAAGTAAATGTAGTAAATACACTTAGTCCTTTCTCAGTGTTCTGAATTGGCTCCACATAATCATTAGTCAAGTGTGCAGTTGTCCAAGTAGGGGCATCTCCTCTAAGTTTATCATAATGCATGTTCACTCCATTAATTCCTGAACAGGTGAATGTCAATTGGTGAACAATTGCAAATCCGCTCTTTCCAGTAAATCCTTCTTCTTTATCTGTTTGAGTTGTGATTTCTGCATCAGATATTCTGCAACTGGTAAAATCAAGTCCCCTAAACACTGATTCGTCATCAGAGAATTCCACTAGAGCATCAAAATCAATGTTAGATGCAGTAGACAATCCAGATACTTGTCGAGATTTATCAATTGCAGTATAGAGCAATGGATAATAATCTAAAATTCCCTCTACCTGGAATTCTGCAACTACGTTATCAGATGATTCCTCATAGCCTGAAACTAGATTAAATACAGGGAATTCGATTTTTTCCATTCCATTTTCAAACATGAAAGTTACTGAAGTGGTCATGTTATTAGCAAATTTGAATCCAGATTTACCATAGTCAGTAAATGAGTTGTTAGCAGCTATTTGCCGGACATCATTATTAGAATTCAATCCACTGCATACAAAGTCAATCTTATCTACAATAGCGAATCCAACTTTTGCAAAATAGCTTTCATAATCATTTGAATCCAGAGTCTCAACCTGATAATTATCGATTCTGCAATTTCTATAATCTATAGATAGAATAGATTTGCCTTCTTTCATAAAATCGGCATCAATGTCAAAATATTTGTACTGATGATCAAATGCAGCATTAGAAAATCTGTAGATGTATGATTCATCCATTGCTTTGTGCAATAATGGTGAATGGGTAACAGTTCCTTCTACGGAAAATGATACTCCAGAGTTATCTGCAAAATTTTCACCCATTTTGAATACAGGAAATTCATGTGTTTCAGTTCCTTCTCTAAACTGGAATGTAAGTACAGGAGTGATATCGCCAATCATTTCGTATTTTACATTTTCTTCAGCATATGCATTTGAAAATCCAAATGATACCACTGTGAATAATGCAGCAATACTAAAGATTGCAATGTTTTTTGTGTTCTTGTAAGTCATTAAAATTCAAAGAGAACTTTTACACTATAAGATATCGCATGGTTTTCTATTTATGAAATAGAACTCTAGATAGTGCCAGTATTCTATATAGGAGAAACCCGTTATTCACAGTTTAGTGACAGATCTTTTTCTGAATCAGGATAACATCGATCAGAGTCTGCACCACCATCAATCACATCAGAACCAGAATTGGCATAAATCAAATCACTCCCTGACTGTCCTTTTAGGACATCATTGCCAGAATTGCCTCTTATTGTGTCATTACCGTCATTACCAGATACAATATCATCACCAGAACCGCCAAAAATACAATCATCCCCTAGACCTCCAGAAATAAGATCATTTCCATCCAATCCAAATATCAGATCATCCCCATTAGTTCCTAAAATCACATCATCACCTGAAGTTCCTTCTATGAGATCATAGTCAGAATAATTATGCCCACATGTATTTACTGTGACAATTTGATATGCAGTAGAACTATGACCTGCATTATCAAATGCTATCCAAATAATACTAGTGATACCAGGTGAAAACATCTCAGGGGCATTATTAATAATAATTTTAATTCCACTATCATCTGTAGCTGTTGCATCTCCAAGAAATACACTAGTCAACAGGTCGTCAGCCTCAACTGTTATTGATTCTGGGGCAATGATTACAGGTTTGGTTTGATCTCTAGATGGAGGCCGTACCTCAGCAGGAGTAACAAAGTAAGATTCTGCAGGTTGTTCAAAAAACTTTGTTTCAAAGGATTGAATTGAATGTGTCGGAGAATCTACAACTAGTAATTCACCATTGATTCCAATTGCCATGCCAGTAATTTGTTTAAAAGAATTAAGATATGGACCGTTTTGATCAGAGAGGGAGAGACGCAAATCAGAATTTTGAGATAAATGTAAAATTTTACCAGTATTGGAATTTACAACAAATATGTCACCATGTGGATCAATTTCTAATGCTTCAGGAGAAAATACATAATTTGAAGAGTGGAATGGAAATGATTTTAAAAATTCACCATCGGCAGAAAATTTCTCAATCTTTCCATTTCCTTTATCAGAGACAAAAATATTTCCATATTCGTCTATGTTAATTCCAGAAAGATTAAGGAATTGTCCAGGACCTAAACCACTAGAGCCAAATGATGAAACAAACTCCCCATCAGTAGAAAATATTTGAATTCTTTGATTTCCAGTATCCAGTACATATAGAAGTCCATTGTTTAGAGATATTCCATTAGGATATAGAAATTGCCCTTCAGCAGTTCCCTTTTTCCCCCATGTTGAAATAAATTCTCCATCCAAAGAAAATTTTTGAATTCTATTTAGATCACGATCTACTACAA
Organism: Candidatus Nitrosopumilus sp. bin_32a; assembly: GCF_054095935.1. Lineage (NCBI taxonomy): Archaea > Thermoproteati > Nitrososphaerota > Nitrososphaeria > Nitrosopumilales > Nitrosopumilaceae > Nitrosopumilus > Candidatus Nitrosopumilus sp. bin_32a. The sequence continues at coordinate 3,356 of NZ_JBSWSN010000009.1, forward strand.
AGACAGAGTCATTACTTACCGCAATACCGGAAGGATTGTAAAAATCCCCTAATTGTTTCCCACTGTTACCCCAGTGGGTTAAATATTCCCCATTACTAGAAAACTTTTGAATACGTTTGTTACCAAAATCACTCACATAGATACTACCATCTTCTCCAACTGCAATGAATTGTGGATATGCAAAATTATTAGGTTCTGTAGGACCATATTTTCCCCATTTATGTAATAAATCATAATCTCCAGATGCAAAAGATGTTTGTGTAAATGAACTAGTCAGTAACACTGCAAAAAGAATCGCCAAGGTAAGAAATAGTTTCAACAATCGATTATAACAAAATATGAGAAACATAACTAGAGTTAGCTAATGTTGCAATTATTGTCAATTTTATCTTAAAATGGTTTGTTTACTTCACGTGTAAACACATAGCTTGCAAGTGCCACCATTGCAAGAACAAATGCCACTAAAACTCCCAGGCTCAATAGTATTGGAATTCCACCCTCAGAAACTCCCGTCATCAACTCCCTTACCAGCAAAACGGTGTAGGTTACAGGATTTAGTTTGGCAATTACTGCAAGCCAATCAGGGAGTAATTCCAACGGGAATAATGCAGGACTGAGCATGAATAAGGGCATGCCAAGAAAATTGATCATGCCCCAAAAGGTTTCTTGAGATTTTGCCGTAGCTGCAATCATCACAGATATTCCTGAAAAGCCTAAAGAAAATAAAATGACTATTGCCATTATAGGTGCAATCATTATCGGATTAGGGAAATTGACACCAATAGCTAAAGCAATTCCCAAAATCAAACTAGCTTGTAATGCAGCAATCAAAGAAATTGCACTCATTTTTCCCAGTGCAATTGCAGAACGAGATATCGGAGAAGATAGGGCCTTATTCATAAAACCGTATCGTCTATCCCACAAAGTATTGACACCGCCAAAAATACTTGTAAAAATTGCAGTGAGAATAATGACCCCTGGTGCCATGAATTCGATATACTCACCTTCAAACCCTACTGATTGAATTAATGGCTGTGTTCCAGAAAACGTATTTCCAATAACAATAATCCAAATTGCAGGTTGGATTAAACGAATCAAAACTCCACTTCTTGATTTTTTGTATCGTTTTAGTTCTCGCCAAAAAATTGTATACGTATCATAAAGTAAAGTGCTCATGCTCGTAGCCTCTTCATTTTTGCATGCTCACGTTTTCTATTGAATCCAGCATCATCGCCTTTAATTTCATGTCCAGTATATGAAATGAAGACATCATCAAGTGTTGGTTGTGTTAAAGATATTGATTTTATTTTAATTTCAAGTTTTGAGGAAATTTGGAAAATTTTAGGAATCACTTCAGTTCCATTTGATGCAAATAGAGTAAGCTTAGAACCATCTTCGTTAATTTTTTTTATAAATTCAATTTTTCTAATCTCAGAAATAAATGACTGGTGATTTCCACCTTCACCAATTACTATAGAGATGACTTCATTTCCCATCGCATTTTTCATGTTTTCAGGGGAATCAATTACTTGTATTTTACCACCATCAATTATTCCCACTCTATCACACAATTGGTCTGCCTCCTCCATGTAATGTGTAGAAACAAAGATAGTCATATCAAATTCAGTGTGAATTTTCTTGATGTACTCCCAAATTTTTCTACGAGTTTGAATGTCCAATCCAACTGTAGGCTCATCTAGAAACAATACTTTAGGTCTATGCAACAGCCCACCAGCAATATCCAATCTTTTTCTCATCCCACCAGAGTAAGTAACAACAGCTTGATCCTGTTTGTCAACAAGTTCAATTAATTCTAAAACATCGTCAATTCGTTTGTTGATTTCATTTTTTGGAATATGGTTTAATTTTGCTTGCAATAGAAGATTTTCTCGCCCTGTAAGATATTCATCAACAGTTGATTCTTGTTGAACATACCCAATATTTTCTCTAACTTGTTTAGGATTTGTAGATACATCAAATCCAGAAATCAATGCCTCTCCAGATGTCGGTTTGAGCAAAGTAGTCAGAATCATCATAGTTGTACTTTTACCAGCACCGTTAGGTCCCAAGAATCCAAAGATTTCACCCTTTTCAACAGTAAATGAAATATCATGTACAGCGATTGTGTCGCCAAATGATTTGGTAAGCGATTTTGTCTCTATTGAATACAACACATTGATCGCAGTCATCAATTATAAATTGCTAAGGGTCGATTCAGTCGATCCTAATAAAAAATTTAAAGACCGAATAATCAATTAAAGACATGAAAGGATTATGTCAAAAATGCCACTCATCAAATGTTGAGGTAGCAGTTAAAGAAGGAATTCCAGTGTGTAATGTCTGTTCTAAAAAATCAGATTAAACAAAAAATGTTATTTTGAAAAAAGAAAATTAAAAGAAATTATTCAAGTTTTTTGAATTCTTCTTTAGTCATTCTTAAAATGACTTTTTCCCCCACACCCCAAATTTCAGATTTGGATAGGATTTTAGAATGCATTAAACCATCAGTGACCTCAATTGATTCCAATTCATTTGTTTCTGAATTTTTATGCAATCGCTTTACTTTGCCAATTTTGTGTCTATCAATATCAGTTACTGGAATTCCGGTTCTCACAGGAGGTCTGCTAAGAAGCAAAGTTTCCTCAGAAAACCTGTCTATATAATCATCAGATAGGAAATAATCTCTACGAAATCCTTGATGTATCGTGACACCGTTTACAACTAGTGTGTCTTGGTTGATGTGAATGTGTTTGACTTTGCCATATTCGATTCCTTCTCTATCAATGACTTTTTTTCCAGTAAAGGTATCTGCAGTAGCCAGATTTGCAGGCATTCCTTCAAGTTTTACGGACATGCCATCAAATCAACAGATTTGCTTATCATACCGAATATCAGAAAATTCTATCAATGAGGTTAAATTACTTGACAGAAACAAATCACGCATGGAAATAGAGGATGAATTGTTCAGGCCAATCCTAATTACAAAGGGAAGGAAAACAGGCAATGAGCATAGAGTTATGCTCAGAGCAGTTAACCATAATGGGAAAATTTACTTTTCAAGGCATAGGCCAGACGGAGATTGGTTTCAAAATTCCTTGGCAAATCCAATTGTCAAAATACAATACAATGATAATGTATTCATTGGAAATGCAAAATTAGTTACAGATGAAACACTAAATGAAAAAATTTCTCTTCTAAAATATCCCGGAGAAGAAAGAGCTAAAGAAAAAAGAGTTACAATAGAAGTCACATTGAACTAGATTTTCTGAATTTCCACAAATAGTACACTGTCAGACCACCCAGAATAATGGTAATTGCAACAAAAGGTAAAAAGAAATCAGAATTAACATTCATGTCAGAATTTACTGCAGTATTTACAACGTCCATGCTACGTTCCGCAATATCTTGTGATTCAGATTCTGCAATCATTGGTGCAGATGCAGAAATGGACTCCACAGACTCATCACTTGGAAGAGCAGATAGATTTTTGGCAGATTCTCCAATAGGAGAAATATCACCGTCCAGGGTAAAATCACCTACACGAATAGTTTTGTTTTGAAATTGAGATAATGAAACTAAACCAGAAAAACCAGTTGCAATTCCAAGTCCTGCAACTTTGTAGATATGCTTAAACGAACGAACTAGTAATTTACTTTCTTTTGTTTTTTTAGAAAGATTAGGTGGAACAATTACAATGCTAAATTTTGATGCAGTGTAAATTTTCATATCTTGAGATTTTGAGTTTTTTTCAATTTTAGATATTTTAACAATTCCCAAGTCCTGAAGTTTGATTAAATGGTACTTTACTAGCTGTAGAGAAATGTCTGTTTTTTGAGCAATTTGTGTTGCAGTCAATTCTTCATTAAACAGTAATTGTAAAATTTTACGACTAGAGTCATTTGTAAATAACTCCCCAAATGACTTTATTTTTTCATCATCAGTTGCAAGAATCTTGATTTTTTCAGTAAATCCATCATTATTCTCATCATCCATTAGAAAGGATAGTAGAAATCCAGTTTATGTAAGTTGTTTGGTGAAATTGGAATTTCACTAATCCTTTTATCTCAAACTATCAAGCAATAGTAATCGCTAAATTCAATGATTAAAGAAAAGAAAGAAAATGAACCCAAAAATAATAATTCCAATCACAGTAATCATTTCAGTAATAGTTACAGCAGGAATCATGTATTCAGTAGATTTTGAGCAGAAACCGCAAATCGTACAAATTCCAGAGCCAGAAATTATCTATGTCGATAAATCAGTGTCAGAATATTTCAAAGGAACAAATGAAATAAAAAAGATATCATCACAGCAAGAACTACAAAATATTCTGGAAACATCTTCATCATTTGATCAAGGCTTTGATCCAAGAGTACTCAGAAGTTTTGCAGATGAAGGATTTGATATGGCGATTGCAGAAACCACAGGAGCCCCATCCCCTTCAGTAGAACCAATGCCTGCCGATGGCACATCAAACAAAGTATCAGGAGGAGCAGAGTATTCAACAACTAATGTTCAGGTACAAAATGTAGACGAGCCAGATTATCTCAAAAACGATTCAAAGTATGTATACATTGTATCACAAAACACACTTTCAATAATTGATGCATATCCTGCAGAATCTGCAGAATTAATTCTCAAAATTGCCCTGGACATTGAATCACAATATATTGAGAACATGTTCCTAAATGAAGACAGACTAGTGATATTTTACAACGGACAAAGTGACGAGGAGATCATACCACAATTTGACTTTGTTCCAAGACGTTCTTACAGTTCTGTCACTCATGCACTAATTGTAGATGTGTCAGACAAAGAGAATCCAACCATTCTCAAAGACTATTCAATCGATGGTCACTTTAGAGATGCAAGAATGATTGGGGATTACGCATACTTTGTAACAAACAGCAACGTAGACTATCAGTACCCAAGATTGCCAATAATCATGGAAGACTCGGTCAGAATCATGACTCCAGAAGCGTTTTACTTTGATAACGTAGAGCAATTTTCAAACTTTAACACGTTAACTGCAATAAACATTTTTGATGATACAATTAATTCAGAGACATTCCTCATGGGATATACTGGATCATTTTATGTTTCAAAAGACAACTTTTACCTGACTTATCAGCAAAACATGCCATATGGATTTTATGAGAATTCATCAAGAGACAGATTCTTTGATGTAGTTGTACCGCTATTGCCAAAAGACATTCAAGATGAAATCAAATCAATTCAAGATGCATCATGGGAGAATTCATCTGCACAATGGAATGCAATCTCAGAATTAATGCAAAAATCATACAACGAAATGAACAAAAAAGACAAGGAAGTGTTATTTGAAAAAATCAAAAGTGCCTTAAACGAATACGATAGAAAAATCCAGGAAGATGCAAGAAAAACAATAATTCACAAAATATCAATCGATGAAGAAAAAATAGAATATGTTGCAAAGGGCACAGTCCCAGGCAGATTACTTAACCAGTTCTCAATGGATGAAAGCGGAGACAGATTCAGAGTTGCAACCACTAGTGAAATTTACACCCAATACGAAGGAACAGTCAGATCAAATGCAGTTTATGTGTTAAATGAAAACTTGGAGATTGTGGGTCAATTAGAAGAGATTGCACCAGATGAAAGCATCTTTTCTGCAAGATTCATGGGGGATAGACTGTACCTGGTAACATTTCAACAAATTGATCCATTCTTTGTAATTGATTTGTCATCAGACACACCAAAGATCCTAGGAGAATTGAAGATGCCAGGATTTTCCAACTATTTGCACCCATATGATGAGGAGCATGTGATTGGGGTAGGCAGAGACACCAAAGAAATAGACAATGGAAGGGTTCAGCAATTAGGAATCAAAATAGCATTGTTCAATGTGGCAGATGTGAATAATCCAAAGGTCTTAGATGACATAGTTATTGGAGACAGTTCGACTCAATCTGAAGCATTGTACAACCACAAGGCATTTTTCTTTGATAAATCAAGAGGAGTGCTATCTATTCCAATTAGCGGAGATATCAAAAGTCTGGAAGAGAGTTCAAGTAAGATGTTTGCACCAGAATACAATCGCTGGAGTGGATTCTATGTACTTGATTTGGACAAATCAGAGGGAATCAAACTCAAAGGAACAGTCACTCACTCAGATGACAGTTCGCGATACTATGGAATGAATTATGCTAGAACATTTTACATTGATGATGTGTTGTATACTGCATCTAATGACTATCTAAAGATGAATTCATTTGAGGAATTAAAAGAAATAAACTCAATCAAATTTGAAAATACTGGGAAATTCATAGAATATCTAGATGAACAAATAATGCGTTAGATCATATCAGATGAACTATTGTCGTGTGTCCTCTTCTATCAATTTCAATATCATTTTCAACTTCACTTACTGTCACAGTAAATGAAATCACATCACGGGGTTTTGCATTTTCTGCATAAAGTTTCAGGTTTAAATCAAGCATTTCAAATTCAGAAGCAGGTAAATTTGATTCATCCAAATACGCATTACATGTGGATTCAATTCTAAATCGATCATCTTTAAAGTGAAATCCAAGCTTTGTCTTTCTTCCATCTCTCCCAGTTGCCTTTACATTTACATCAATAACTCCAGGTTTTGTTTCAGTATAGCTTGATTTGTGATTTACAAAAACTCCAATGTCAAAAGGTTTACCAGCAGTGGATTCTGCCATCTTTTGTATTCCATCATTCATTACAACATCAACTGCCTTGATGGATTGTGCAACCTTTGCAATCCATTCATTTGTTCTAGTAATAGTAGCACAGATTCCAGCACGTCTTCGTTTATCTTCATCTTCAGGTAATTTGTAATAGTCAACCCAGGCCTCGTAATCATGAGAGATATCCTCGATAAAATCAATACATGTTCGCTTGTAGTCATCCACATTATCAGTTCTCAGCGAAGCATCATCAGTTCTCATTCCATCATAATCCATAGGCATTGCCATATTCTGAACTATTGGATGTTCTAAAAAAACCAATCCTGACTGGAATTAATGATTATAATAGGAATTTTTCAGATGGCAAATATGATATTTTCAGAAGTGGTCACAGATTTACAATCTGAACTAAAAAAGGATCTAGCACAAATTAGATTTCTGTTAAAAAAAAATCCAGCAATGGCATATACACGAATTGTAGAAATCGGGAAAGAGGTTGGGAAAAAATACAACATCAAGTTAATTGTGAACTTTCCAAAACAAGGCAGAATCGAAGAATTTGAAAACTATGGTAAAAGAGATTTGAGTTTGATCATAGATTACGATAGGAAAAGATTTCCAATTGATAGAGAGATCATCAAACAGAAAGCAATTGAAATGCTAGGAGATGTCAAAACAGAAGATGCATACATGTATGAAAATAAAGAAGGTGTAAGAGTATTTACAGATAATTGGAAAATAGACATCTTGCCTCACTCAGTTCACATTTGGACTGACTTTGATGATAAAGTTACAGCATTTTGTGATTGGTTAATGGAAAATGCTTATGAGATGAAAAAGAAAGAATGATTTTCTAAATCAAATACTCTCAAGTTTTTCAATTAATTCTTGAGCTTCAGTATTTGTTGGTTGAAGTTTTACAATATATTTACAACAAGCAAGGGCTTCATCTTTTTGTTCCAATGCTAAATGCACATTGGTTTTAAGAGTCAAAGTCTCAACATCACCATCGTCTAATTCAAATGCTTTTTCAAAATACGGTAATGCCCTTTGTGCATCATCTACAATAAGAAAAGCACTTCCCATGATAAACATAAAATCATGATCATCAGAATATTGTGCTTCTAAATTTTTTCCAAATGCAATAGCCTCGTCATATTCACCGTTTTTAAGCAATTTCTTGATATGGCGTTTAGGATGATTGAAAAGACCCACCATGATGATTCATAATTTTTAATAGATAATCACAATTTGAATGTAGACAAATTTAAGAAGATACGCGCATGATTCCTTTTTCAATAAGGAACTGAATTCCGCCTACAAATGAATCGTCATCTATTGCACCTTCAGCCCACCATCCAGCATTATTCTTAATCCATGAGGGAATTTCGTTACTTCCGCCAGAGGAACCCTGAGAGGTTGGAGGAATTTTCATAATGCCTTCTTTTATCAAAAATTGGATTCCTTGAACGAAAGAACTGTCATCTATTGCACCTTCAGCCCACCATCCAGCATTATTCTTAATCCATGAGGGAATTTTTTGAGGTGCGGGATCCGGAATTATTACAGGGGTGGAACCATCACTGGCAAAGATAGGCACAGAGATTTTTATATAATCAGATGCGACATTGGGTACAATACCTTCAGGAGACAAACCATAAATCCATACAACATAATTTGCAGTGCCAGGATCTTCTTTAACAATAAAATCAAGTATGGCCAGTCCAGATGGAGAATAAAGGAAATCTCTACCCTCCTCTTGAGCAATAGATCTTAATGGAGTCAAGTTATCATCCACGACAAGAAAATCATATTGAACTTGATTTAAAAATTCAGTGTCATCATATTTGCTGATAAATTTTATGAGCCATTGTGTCTCACATCCTTTAACTAAATCTTCAGGACCATAGAAAATATTAAGTTGATAATCAAAGTTGTGTGTAGGCTTTTTTATGCTAACTGATTTGTCAAAGTTGGTCTCACATCCAGCACCTGCAAATACACTTTCAGTTGATGTGTATTGAGTAATAGGAGATGTTTGAACATTTTCTTTATGGTCTAATAAAACAAATTCATATTCTATAGGAGCTATTCCTTCTGACACGTGAGTATAGGTTTTAGCTTTTACTGGAAATGGAAAATCATCTACAACCCAGACCTTGCTTGTAACACCGCCAGTTTTCCATCCCACTTGAACTGTTTCCCAAGTTCCTGCAGGAACTGTAATGGTTTCAATTTTCATTGGAAGTACTTGCTCGCCTCCAATGTTTCCAATCTTACCCCAGGAAGTAGCACTGAATTCTTTTGGTCCTTTTCCGTAAGCATCATCATTAGCTGTTGCAAATGCAGATAGCCAAACTACTGAAGATTTGAATGCTCCACGATAAAGCCCTAATTCAGGACTTCCGCCAGTTGGTTCGGGGGCAACTTTTCCAAGTTCCATTTCACCTACAATTATTTTATTTCCATCAAATACAGCAACTTCAGCTAACCATACAGATTCACTGCCAGTTTGTTTGTCACCTTTAATCCACATATCCATTTCAAATGTAGTGCATTCTTTGTAATCCACATAACACATAGAATAAGAAAAGAAATCGCCTTGTTTGAGACCTTCGCCAGGATACCATGTACTACCTTTAGGAATGGTATCAGAGCTGACTCCCCCAGATTGAAATTGTGCAAAAGCTGAAGGGCTTGCCAGCGATACAAAAAGTAATGCAGTAATTGCTGAAATTAGTAATAATGTTGCTTTCAAATCTGAAAAAAATTGTCAAAACGGATAGTTAAACGTTTTTCACATATGTAAATAATGCCAAAAATAGGCAGTGAAATATTATTCAAATAAGCAAATATAGAGGAATAAGTACAGAAATTCCAGAAATGTGTGAATGTTCCAAAGTCCACTTGTTTGAAGTGGAATTCAAATTAGATGGAATGACCGTAGTTCCCACTCATAAGAACTGCGGATTTTCACTGGATGAAAAACAAGCTGACAAGTTCCAGAAAGAATTAGTAAAATCATGGGGCTTTGATGATGAAGACGATTAATAAAAAATAAAAAATAAGTATTGGAACTTTAATCCAATCAATAATCTTTAGTTGCTGCTTTACAAACGTCTGTATTACATTTGCAATCAGAACTGCATATACAATGACCTTGCATTGCACAATCACATGAGTAATCTGGATCGCCGCTGTCAGCTTCGCATCCACATGCTTGATCTACCATGATAAATCAGTAATTTTACTTATTTTAAAAGGTTAGTACACATATAGAGAATATTACGCACTTGAAAGAATTCCAAGCATATCGTTACATGATTTTTGCACAATCTCGGATTGCTTTTGGAGAAGATTTGAATCGGCCTCGACATCAAAGGCAACCTTTAGAATATGAAAAAGGTCCTGCCCCCTAGACAAAGTGTCCTTTATTTTCATAAAGTTTTCGGCATTCACATATCCCAAATAGAAATAGCAATCAGAAAGCATCGAATTTTTTACAAAAAAATCATGTTTTTCTTGAATGATTTGAGAATGATTATTTTTTTCTATTAAATCTGAAAATCCAATTGTTGATTTTAACATTCTTTCAAGCAATATCGGAGTAGCCCGCTCAATTCCAACAGTTTGAGTTACAATAGAGATATGTTCATTGAGATTACTTTTCTTTAATTTTCGAAGTGAATCAAGCATGTGAGATGGACTAGGGCGCAGATGATTAATTGACGAAATGGCTTTAGCTAAATAATATGTGGCGCATTTTTGCCAACAAGGAGCAAATGCATCAGATACTTGAATTGCTTCCAGCGTTTTTTGACAACAAAACTGAGATTCAATTAAACAATTTTTTGCAAAATCAGAAAACAGCGAGGTATGCTTTTCTCCAATCTTAGAAAGCATCATTCGTAGATCCCAAGACTCATCTTGAAGAATTTCCAATTGGTGGTACTGGAGAAGTTTCTCAGAATTTTTTTCAGATAAAGATGCATGGTGAATAATTACAAATTTGCCTTCAAATTGAATTGTTTTTTCAGACTCGGATTTATCATCAAAAACAAAAAGATCGTAATCACACGAATCAAAAGCCAGATCAGAAATCCTACATCCACCTAGTCCAATTGGGGAACCAGATAATCCATTTTCTTCAATGAATTTTTGCATATTCATATAATTTTCTAACTTTGATTTTTCTATAAAGGAATTAACTCACAAAGTTTTACAAGTTCACTCAAAGTCAAAACATTTCCTTTAAATTAAGATTTAATTTGTTTTCTATCAAGCTCCTATAGTGTAGTCCGGTTAAGCATTTTGGCTTCTCAAGCCAAAGACTCGGGTTCAAATCCCGATGGGAGCACAGGGATTTTCACCAATTAGGTAAAGCCCCTAATGAGAATTGACAGTTCAACTCCACGAAGACTCACCCACCAAATGAGGGATGAAAATAGATTAAATGGTATTTGTGATCCCATAATTGATTTTTAGTTTGTTAGCACTAGAAATTTAAAATCTTTTTTTATAAATAATAAAAAACCATACATACCATAATGAATACAGTAACTCAAGATATAATTCAAAATCAGATGCAAAATTTGTGCGGTGAAATACTTGATTTACAACACGTTAGATTTTCAGGCCTGATTAGCAATAGTGGAAATTTGTATGCAGGAGGGTTCAAGAGAGAGACAATCCCAATGGTAAAAGAAAAAAACAGACAAATGATGTACATGCGATTTGCACTAGAATCTAGTTTTAGAAATGATTTTGATGATTCATTTGGAGCATTTAGATGCTCTACAATTCAAAGAGAGAAAACTTCCATAATAACAATCAATATTTGTAATTATATTCTTCTTGTATTCACAGAACCAAAAATTGATCTTCAAAAAAAGGTTAAAGAGATTCAAAATATAATAGATAAGAATAAAAGAGATTTTTTGAATAATTTATTTGAAAATAATGACTAACAAAAATTGTGACCATATACTGGTTCCACATAATGCAACTACAGGTAATGAAAAAGCATTTAGAAAAACTTGTTTAATTAATGAATTTGATTTAGGGACTGTTCTTTCTCAAGAATTTTTATTGCTTCATTATTTTTCCCTTTCCAAGTTTTAAGATATGATAAAAATAAATCCTTCAAGTCAGCAACTAATCCTTCCAATCTTGCTCCGGACCATAATTTTTCATATAATCTGAGATCTCAATTCTTCCTTTACATTTTGAACTACATGAATTATGTCAAGAACATCACAGTCAAGATCAGTACTAAAGAAGATCAAATCATCATCAGATAGAGGAAGAGTGATTCTGTAAATTTGATCATATTTTGTAAGCGAAAAGTCAGGAATCCCCAATTTTTTATTATGAGCAATTCGCGTATCCCATCTCAAAACAGCACTTCTAACACTTTGCTCCACTTCACTTTTCTCTAAAAGAGAGGACACCCCTTTTCGGATTTTATAAAAGATTTTATCTTCATGTAATATCCCAACAAATCGGATTTTAGGATCAATTTCCAAAATTTCTTTGCAAAATTCTTGCATTTTATTCATATCCGGAATCAAAAAAAGAGGGTCTTATAGATATGCAGAACTTTCAGGTTTTGGGAAATTCAAAAAACAGATGTACTATAACATTACATTGTATTGTAAATAACACATCAAATCCACAAAGGGGATTATAGAAATTAAGACATTTAATCAGATAGAGAACTGAACCAGATAGATAATTCCCATTATGAGAATTAATTAGACAAATTTTCTCATTTTAAAATTATTATTCTTCTAATTCCCATTCTTGATCAGGGGACTCTAATTGATCCCATTTACTTTGAATTTTTTTGAGTATGTTTTTGTTTTTTAATTGAAGCACAAATCTGTTATACAAAATTTGTATTTAACCACGACGTAGAAATCATACCTAAAAAATAATCCTTTGATTCTAAACTCTTAATGCAAAATTAATTTTCAAAATCTTCTCCAATTACATTAAAACTCATTGGAGCATAAAAAGGCCCAGAATCAGATTCAAAAGAAACTATCCAAGTTCCAAAGAATTCACACTTTGAACATTCTTCCAAATCACTTGAAGATACAGGTGTGAAATAGTGGTTTACTGCACTCTTTGAGCCATCAAAAGGATATTTGTGATGAGTTTTTCCATCAGGACGAATAAATACAATTTTGCCCTTTGAATCCAATGGAATTTCACTTCCAATTAGAAGCACAGTGTCATCTACACCATATGTTCCATCTAAAATAGCAAATGGTCCAGAGTACAAATTATTTGAAAGCATCTCAGATTCATTATTTCTTGGATTTGTCTCAAATTCAGAATTCATTGAATGTGTGGAAGTTAATGTTTCAGCATCTGTACGGTCTAGAGCAATATCGATAATTATTGCTGCTAAAATGATAATTGGAATCCCAAGAACAATCTTGGGGATTTTGATATTCATCTCGAGTTACCTCCAAAACATTTGTTGCGCATACTCACAAAAATTATGACATGTGAGGGGGGATCCCCCACATGTTTGAGTCATGTACGCTATGAGTCATGCAAGAGCTGCTACTGTATGACATAGTATCTCCTCACGGTACATGCATCGACTGTGGAATCTGACTTCTGTAGGATTTGTACATTTTATACAAACAAGTTGGATAGGTTGATTGCAACGAAAACATTGCTTTCCCACATCCAACTCGCCGCCACAAGACCTACACAAAGTGTCTGGCATTTTTTTCACCTCAAGGAAAGTTTTTTCTCCCAATCCTCCATTTAGAAAATATTTCTTCAGGATATGAAGAAATTTTTTCCATTGAAGATTTGACAGACTCTTTGAATTGGTGGATTGATGAAATATTTTTCATTTCATGGCACCCCCAGTCATTCTACTGACACAATCTTGCCTTTTGGTTTTTCTTCGGCAAGAGAGAATGTCAGTTCCAATATACCGTTTGTGTATTTTGCTTTTGCAGAATTTTCATCAATGTTGTACTTTAATGGAATCTTTGTTCCATACTTTCTTTCTCCGCGTTCAGCAGAAATTTACACAATGTCATCTGCAACATTGACCTGAATGTCCGATTTTTCTATCCCCGGCATTTCAGCTACGAATTTGAGAACACGATCTTTTTCATTAACTGCCTCATCCACATACACATCGCGTATGCCAGAATCACTAATTGCAGTGGTTGGCTTTGTATTACCCCATTCTTTTACAATAGGTTTTCCATCAGGTCCCACGGTCATTTGATAGCCGTAATAGTATGGTCCAATTGTTTGGACTTGGGCTCCATCTGGAATTTCAAAGACATCTCCCATTGAAAAAAAGGGGCCAGATAATCTTCGAAATGTTTTTTCGAATTGGTCATCAAACATCTTTTAATCACCGAATTAATGTAATACACATTACATTATATTAATTTTTTGCACATATTCTCTATATATGACAATAATGTCATATTACTGACAATATTAAAATATCAGAATTTCGCCAACTTCTCCATGCAAACTGCGACACTAGAATATGAAAATCAGTCAAAACCAAGAGCAGATAGACAAGTGACCTATTTTTGCAGATTATGCAGAGAATATGGAATAAAAACTAGAAAGTCGCATTTGCAAAATTATCATGGTGCAAACAGAGATACAGTTACCAAACGAAGTAATAATGATCTTGTAGATGTGATTTTTGTAGAATCAAGATAAAAATTGCAAAAAGAAAAAATTAGTGATGCATTTCTGATTGCATGAGCATTCTATTAACATCAATTATCATACATGCAGGATGTGCAATTTTTTCTGCCATTACTCCGCAAGTATGACAAAAGAGTCTAGTTGGCTCATTACAGAATTTGCATCTACGTTCTACTTCTAATCTAGAAGTACATATTTTGCAAGATTTGTTTTCCATGAGACATATTATAGTAAAATAAATTTAAAAACTATTCGAAAATTAGAAACAGCTAATTAGGAAATACTAATTTTATAAAAATCAAAACAAAAAGATATCAGGGTCAGATCGTAGAAGTTTGAAATCAGAGAATTTAACCAAAATGGCAAATGCCCCTAACGGGAATTAATGATTCAACTCCGCTGAAATTCAGTCACCAAATTGAGGTTAAAAGAGGACGCAGGTTAGTCTATCGTAGCATAGAAATCATTGTAACATAATTTTCTAATCAGATACATTCTAAAATCTAAAGTCTATGAGGGTTTTGTCGTTAAAAGATGACAATGAGACTTATGATGAATTACATTTATGATGTCATCAAAAAGGGTAATTTCTTCCATAGATAGTTTCGGATAGTCCACAATTAACAAATCAATCTTGTTTTCTTTTACATAGTCAACTACCCAATGTGAAATATTGTCAGTCAATGCCAATTTTGTCTTGATTGGAATTCCTTGTTTCTGAGCAACCTCCTTCCAGTTTTCTAATTCTGCTTTAAGTTTTGCAATCTGATTTTGTGTTGTTTTTTTATCAGACTTTGTTTCAAAAAAATAAAATTTTGGCGGAGTTTTATACATGCATTCTATCACGGTCAGTTCTGAATCAAATTTTTTAGCCATTTCGAGACCAAGTTCAAAAGATTTCTTGGTGTGGGTCGGAGTGATGATTGCAACAGCCACTTTACGAAATGTCATATTACTAGTTCTCTGCAATTGTAAATTAATACCATCCTATTTCTATCATTTTAGATAGAAAATGAGACACATAATTAGAGAATTAATAAAAATTGGATCTTAAGACCAACAACGATTAGTTGTTTGGTGACAGTTCCAATGAATGTAGTATTAAAAATAGTATTTAGATCGTACTGATCATTCCTACTATTCTCTTTTAAGCTAATTCCTAAAATGAATAATGGTTTCCTACAAGGATTATCTACTAGTTTACCATCGTCCAAAGATTGGACAATTTGTCCCAATCTTTCATCATCATAATCCACGAGGATTCACCATATTTCAAATGCTTGAGACCATTTGAAATATTTTTTGAGGAATTAAAGAATATTCCATTTCAGGAGATGCTGTGACATACAAAATATCTGTTCCAAGTATCATGCTAAAGGATGTCACTTTTTGCCTTACAGACATTGCAAAATTTACATGCCCAAGCTGTTTATCAAATTCTTCACGCATTTTTACATTTAGGGCCAATGTCGTAAAGGTTCTTTCATCATCTTGAGGACTTCTAAGAGAGGTTGCACCCTCACGCAATCCTCCAGCAACTAATCGTCCCCTATCATTAATAATTCCGGCAAACGTTATGTTTTCATCAATTTTTTTAATATTTTCACAAAGCATAAAGTAATCATAAATTTTATCAGCCATTTTATTTTGTGTAGAATTATAATGACTGATTTTCAGGCATATTAATTATTTTAAATTCACAATCCAGACATCTCCAACTCCTCCACCTAAATAATGAAAACCCATCAATGGAATCAATGAATATAGAGTTTGAAAAGGCAACAGTGTCAAATCACAGATGTGGAACAACCCCAGAGTGCAAAAAATCTAACAAACTAAATTTCTAATCGTCATCACCATTATTGTAAAAATATTGATAAATCTAATCGAGAAAATTGGCATTTCACCATTTAGTCAAGAAAATTATTTTTTAGAATTTACTTTTTTAAAATCAACATAAACAGTGCAAGAATTAAAGAATCTGAGACCAGAAAACCATCTTTGCAGTAAGATATTGAGCACAGATTCATCATTACGATTTGTAGGGATATTGTGCAAATGTGGAAGACTCAAGGCATATGACAGAAAAAAAGGAATAGCCCCCCAGCTAAATATGTCTGAGACTAAGTTGGTACATCGAGAAGCACTACTAAAGGCCAAAATGAATCACGTCTTTGACAAGAAACTTGGTAAAACAAATTGGTCTGTAGAATCTAGGGATAATGTAAAGTGGATTACAGTGAACATGAATAAAGATCTCATATTGTTATCTGCAGAAAATTCATCAAACCATGATAAGATAGTTCAAGAAATTCTTTTAATATTAAAAAATTTAGATTATTTCAAGTCACAATGATTTAGAACATTTTTCACATAGCACAGGTTTGTCTATACCATAAACTAATTTTGCATCTTTTTCTTTTACACCACACTTGAAACATTCAGTAATTCTTACCATGTTATTTTTTAGTTTCATCATTTAAAAGTCCTATGGGTATTTTTTATTATTTTTATTTTCTAATCACAAATGAGTTTAATAGCAAATTGTTTAATGTAAATCATGTCAATACAGTGGACATATTTCCAAGTGTTGTAATTGATTACAATGGATAAGCGTTATTGGTATTTTTGAACATCCATATTCATAGACATTGTAATACTGCACATGCCAAGTAATTCATGATTCTGAAGAAAAAAAGAATAATTCAATTTTACATAAGCATAAATTCTATCGTTATGATAAGAAATACAGTATGAATATAGATGCTCATATCGAAAATGCAACAAGAGCAATCCATAATGCAAAGATAGTTAGAGACACATCAAAAAAAATTCTATCAAAAAAATCAGATATTCATCCTGAACATATTAAAGAATTAAGCAAGATTATGCAAAGTGTAATTTCAAGTACAGATAAAGCGATGAAAGGAGCAAAACTAGCTGAATCTAGAGCAAAATCTAGATTGGCTGCAGTCAAAAAAGAAACATCAAAAACCATCACCCATACTAAAAATGCAAAATATGCTGCAATTGCATCAAGAAAATCAGCTAATGCCGCATTGGCTACATCAAAAAAAATGATCAATCCACAATTAGGAAATAGATATCAAAAAACATACAATATACAGATAGAGTCATCAATTCGTGCAGCTAAAGTTGCAGAAAATGAAACTGCAAAAGCACTAATGGCATCAAAGACTGCTAGAATTGCTGCAAGAATGGCATTAAAAGAATTACAAATTTAATTTAAAACTAAGAATTCAAGATCTTTCAAATATCACACAAGTATTGCTTATTATCAAATTTGGATTCAATAGATCATTCACCATTGTAATTTAAACTAGATGGATTTTTTAAGGATTTAGAAAAGATGTATATATGAACTTCATAAAAAGTATGAATGTCATCAATGGTCAAAAGAACTCAATGCCCCCACTGTAAAAAACACCTAGCAGGAGGTCACTTACAAAGGCATATCAGAACCATTCACAGATTAGTTAAAGAGACATAAAAATGAGTTTGAAATTACTTTAATCCTTTTTCTAAAGTTTCATTTACGATCCTTGAAAAGCTCACAGTTGAAGCAGTCTCTTTGATTCGCTTTGCCTGCAAGAATCTGAGTTTTTTCAAAAGATCATCATCAAGTACAACAGTAATTCTTTTGCCCATTATCTCTTGCTCCTTGATTTTGTTCTCAAAAGAGCACTGCAACACGGGCATCTAAATCCAGTAACAGTCATAAAAATACTGCACAATGAACATCTCTTTTGCCCATATTCATATTTTGAACCATTTGGAATTCTCTTGCCTTTCAAGCTATCGCATACTCCTTTACAGATATACACCATTATGAACGGGCCTCAAAGGATTTGTGACAACAAGGACAGTTAGAATATCTCGAAACTAGATCTAAATCACAAACTGCACAATATTTTCTAAACGTGTTATTTCCTGAATTTCTAAATTCAGCATTTGCATCATAATACCCACAAACACTTCTACAAGAATTCTCACTCATCATGATTTTTCTCCATATCAAAAAATGAACCACAATCTTTGCAAAAGATACCATGGTTTTGGATCTTTACGGCAATGTTTCCACAAGTTACACAAATTCTAATTGCATTGTTTACAGTTCTTTTATTTGACTCTAATCGCTTATCTTCAAATGATTGTATTTGCATATTATTATTAGGAATGGTTCCTAATTAAGTGTTATTATCTATTAGGATTCATTCTTAATAAGGAATAGATATTAAATGGTAGAATGTGTGAATTATAGCATGCAACAGTTGGATCAGATCGTCGCATCATTAAGAGATGAGGGATTAAGAATCACGCCTCAGAGAATGGCAATAGTAGATTATCTTTTGAAAACAGAAGATCATCCAAGTGCAGTTCTAATCCATAAAGTTGTAAGAAAAAGATATCCCATGGTAAGCCTATCAACAGTATACAAAACACTAGATCTGCTCAAAGAAAAGAAACTAGTCAATGAAATAGAAGTTGAAGGAGAAGCAAGATTTGACGCACACACTAATGAGCATATCAATCTAGTCTGTATGAATTGCGGTAAAATTGATGATGTTGATGAAGAATCTCTTTTAGAGATTCAAGTCAAGGCTGCAAAAAAATCAAAATATCTAATTTTGAAAAGTAATTTCGAATTGCACGGTTATTGTAACAGCTGTAAATTAAAGATCAAATCAGTTTAGAAATAGTTGTATGATTTCAAATATAAGAAAAATGTTCGGTCCTTTTATCTGGTAAACGTGCATGTATAGTGATAGTAAATGTCAACAAAACAAACAGAAAAAAGATTATCACGACGTACATTACTTGGTTTATTGATAGCAGGTTTAGCAGTTGTCATAATCTTTACAGTCACACCATGGAATATTATGCCAATTCAAGTTACTGAAGATGTAACAGTGTTAGCAGTTACAGAACATGGTTGTGTTGGTGAATCACAATATGGAATTAGCGTGGTTGTACCTGAATGTACTGCACAAGTAGGAGATACAGTATCTGCCACATTTAATGTTCCCGCAATGGAATTGAACGGATACTTGGAAGAACTTGAAAGAAGGCAAAATCCAATGGTAGATGCGTGGGATAGAAGCGTCAGCGGCACAGGCTCATCCCCATAATTTTTTATTTTTTCATCATCTTTTACTCGTTAGAGATAAAAAATAATTAATTTTTGCAATTCTTGCAAATGGCTTCTGAAGTTTCTTCATCCAATAATAAAGAAACACCTGAGGAATAACATTTTGAACATAATCCTTTCATGTGGTTGTAAATAAGACCAAAAATAATTAAAAATTATCAGTCGAATTTTTGTTCGATCAAGGTCAAATATCCTCAAAATTCAAAGTCATTGGATTCAGTCATAATTAGAGATGAAAATAGATTCAAAACTATTATTAGAATTTTCTTTGTTTATTGTATACAATTACAAAATCTTCTGCCAGTTTTTGGTTTGGAATTATAATTCTGCCACCATCTTCACTCAAAGCAACAATTTTTGTTAAATGTAGTTCTATGATTACACCATTAACCTCTTTGATGGTAATAGAATCTCCGACGTTTATATCAGGATTAAAAAAAATACCAATTCCTGCGGCTACATTTTTTAATTGATGTTGTAATGCAATTCCAAATATCACCATCCCCACTCCAATGGAGGTAATAGCCTCCAATGCGATTTCAAATAGTCCTAATGATGAGCCAAGATAGATAGATTCTGATACTATTATTATAAACGAAACAAAGCCTATTATTTTTTGGGTACCAACAAAATTTTTCATTTTTTTGCGAATTATGTATCGGATTACGAGTAACAATGTCACCGAGATAAATAATGATGCTAATAACGAATAAAATTCTTCAACCATAACATGTTTCCTTTAATTATTTTTTTAATATCCTTAATGTAAATCCAACTAATTTTGATAAGATTTAGTTTTGATTTACTATTGCTCTAATGGGATCTTTTTGCTAACAACCCCATATTTTAAGCGAGATTTACAACATAAGTTGGATATTCCACATCATGTGAAAGATCATAGTTGTTTTTAGATGTGAAAATCAAATATGATAGTTATATTTGGATTTGTTAAACTGTGTTTATGATTCGAATTGATGTCTATCTTACAAACAATGAAGTGATGCAAATCAGTGAAGCATTAAAAAAAATCAATGTGGGCGGACTTACAGTGATAAAGAAAAGAGGGAGAGGGAAAAAGCCACCTCCAGAAATTCACGCTGGGAAAGGATCCATGATATTTCAACCTCAATTTACAGAAAAATACGTTATTGAACTAGTCATAAATAATGAAATGAAAGATGATGCAGTCAAGATCATTCGTGAAAATTCCACTACAGGCAAAATCTTTGTCACACCAAATGTGGAAATGATTGACATTAAGACGGGTGAAATAAATAAAGATGCATGAATGATGATAAGACAAGAAATATTGAATTAATAACGAAAGAAAGGAAACTAAAAAATTCAAAAAATGATGTGGATAAATTCTTTTAATTAAAAATTTCAACACATTCAACTTTGAACCATTCAACCCACAATGAAAAAAACATCTATAGTTACAACTAGAATTTGTCTACAAATCTGACAATAGTTGATCTTTAAGAGAGGGGGCATAATCAATTACCACTTTATGCAAATTTTTTGTTTTTGTCTCTCCAATCCTAGTCAAATCTGTTCCAATTCAATTTGAAATCAGAGACTTTAACCAATAAGATAATTCCCTTTGAGAGAATTAATTACATCTTTAGATAGCATTTTGAGTCACGGACAATTTTTCACATTATTTAACAGTGACTGAACCATTTGCCCAAGGATGAATCATGCAGAAATAAGTATATTTTCCAGATTCATCGAATTTGTGTGTAAAGGTCTTACCAGATTTTATCAACCCACTATCAAATTTTTTATCAGGTCCGTTAACAATATCCCCACTGCTAACTGTATGTGCGGATGTATCATCATTTTTCCAAATTATTTCTGTCCCTTTGAAAATTATTAGAGATGAAGGATCATAACATTTGTCAACCTCTTCACATCCAGTAACAGATGTTCCTTTAGGAATGCTTACTAGTCTAACGGTTGCCTTGGGACTAGCCAACTCTTCAGCCACCTTCATTCCTTTTTCCGTAGCTGTTTTAGTTTCATCCAAAATTTCTTTACTTTCTTTTGCTATCTCTTTAATTTTTTCAACAGTAGGCTCTAAGTCTTTTTTGATATCTTTTGCTTGATCTATAACTGGCGCAACTTTTGCTGGAATATCAGAGGGTGCACCGCTTCCACCAGTCAGGGTAAAGCCAACTGCGGCAACAACTATTGCTACTGCAATAATCATTCCCATTTTATCCATAGAAGTCATCAGATAACTATCGTTTTCTTTTGTTAATAATATCAAAATATGATTGTCAAATATGATTTCAAGAAGGAAAAAAGTATATCTGTAATATTTTTAGATTTCGGGTTTTAAAGTTAAAAATCCCAATAAAATACTCAGTCCAATGAAAATAGATATTGTGATTATCATATGTTTTTGAGCTTTTTCTTTTTCATAGAATTTTCTCGGGGTTACTCCACCAATAAAAAAGACAATCATCATGCCTAGAACTAATCCTATAATATTTGCCGCAGTAAGTGTAAACGCATTAAAAAAAATCTCATAATCCCATAATGCAATTCCAATACCTGCAACAGTTGCAGGAGGAACTAAAGCAGCTGCAATGGCAACACCAACGAGAATTCCAGGAATGTTTGTAGAAAGTGCAATTCCACCTGCCAATCCAAGTGCTATTGCAACTGCCAGAAACACAGGCGACATTTCAGTTCTGGATAAAATTTCGTCAGTTAAGGGTAGATCCGTAAATTGAATTGCAATTAGTGTTAATAATGCACCTGTGCCAATTACTGCCACTAACAAAGCTAACCCTGAGATAAATGCCTTGAACATTTTGTCTGTTTTGCCAACTGCTGTGTTGAATGAAAAAGCAGAGATCGGTCCCAATAATGGAGATATCAGCATTGCACCAATTACCAAAGATGCATTATTTGCAAATAATCCCACAACTGCAACACTCGCAGCAATAATAATCATGAAAAGAAGATTTTTGTTAAATTTTACGCTTGGTTCAATTAGTGACTCATATTCTTCAATTAGTTTTTTCTTTTTAATTTTGACTTGTTTTGTTTCAAGTTCTGTGGTATAGTTTGTAAGATAATCTGATAATGTAGCTTCGATTACAAAACTTGTGACATAGAGATCTTTTGTTCTAGTGTCTATTATTTTATTTAATTCGTTAGTTAATCCATTTGCTAGTGAATCAGGACATATGCCAGTATATCGTAGTAATTTTTGATTGTCAGACATGGTTAATTCGGAATGAAAAGGAATTTTATATTTTTTAAAAGTAAATTCTATACTTTGACTTTGTTGGTCATAACAAATAACTTCAATTTTTCTCAATTTCCTATAGTCAATTTTCTTGACTAATATCTTTATTCAAAGGGTTCAATCCTAATGTTTTAGATTTAATCACTTGTGATTAGGAGTGTTTTAAATTGTCCATTACTTTGATTAATTTTTCTTCAATTTCCTTTCCCGTCAATTCTAACTCTACATTTGATGTGACAGCAAGTAATGAAGTTGGTTTTGCCAAGATGATATAATTTTCTCCATCTTTCTCGTAAACTGCCATAGTACATGGAAGCAATAATCCCATATCAGGATCTGAATCCAATGCTTGTTTTGCAGCTTGGGGATTACAAATCTCCAATAATTTGTATTCATGAGGATAATCAATTCCTTTCTTTGCAAAAATTTCTTTAAAATCCAATATTCAAAAACAAAGTAAGGAAAATCAAGACCATTATAATTAAAAATAAAAATCTAGAAGATAGTTATTGGGTAGAGTTATTTTCATGAATGATATTCGAAGCATCCTTTAACCTTTCAGAAAAATAATATTTTCAATATGGAATTTGTCGAAATTGAGATTATCATAATTGGTATTCTGATATGTTTTTACGCTCTTTTCAGTGGTCTTGAGATTGCAATTGTAGGCGTAAGACGATCAAAAGTAATTCAATTATACAGGAAAAAAATTCCAGGATCTTCCCCTCTTTACAAATTAAAGATGAATCCAGCAATGATGACATCAAGTGTTAATTTAGGAAATACTTTGGTCAATGTTGCATCTTCAGTTTTAGCAGCTGATGTCGCTATAAAATTACTTGGAAGTCAAGGAGTTGCAATAATTATTGGCATAATGACGTTTGTGATTTTAGTTTTTGGAGAAATATTACCTAAAACATATTGTAATGTAAATCCTGAGAAAGCATCTCTTAGATTCAGCAGAGTATTGCTTTACTTCAGTTACATCATGTATCCCTTTGTGAAATCTTTAGAATATTTGACAATGTCCATATTGAAATTCTCCGGAGGTTACTCGCAAAGACCAAAACCCATTACGGAAGAAGAAATCAAAGAAGTGATAGATTTGGGATATATCGAAAAAGCAATAGAAAAAGAAGAACGTGATCTTGTACGCAATGCATTAGAGTTTGATGATAAACCTATTCAAGATGTCATGACTCCAAAAGATCAAGTTTTTTCATTAGATGGAAAATTAGAGTTATCAAAAGTAATTTCCAAAATTGAAGAGAAAGGGTTTTCACGCATTCCTGTGTTTGAGAAAACATCTGACAATGTTGTTGGAATATTACACATATGGGATATCTCCAGAATCCCTGAAAAAGAATATCCAGAAACTATGATAAAAAAAATAGCGAGAAAACCATTTTTTGTTTTTTCAAGTGATAGGATTAGTAATCTTCTCATAGAATTAAAGAAAAAGGATATGCATATGGCAATAGTTGTTGATAATGATGATAAATTAGCAGGAATAATCACAGTTGAAGATTTGTTGGAAGAAATTGTAGGGGATATTAAAAGAGAGTCAAAATCAAAGTAAATTTAAAACAAATTGCCATCATTAGATTCCAGAAAGGGAATGTTGTTTAGGATTATGAAATTTTATGCATTGTAACACAATCTTACTTTTTATTATCTGATTTTACCTAGATGAATAGAATGAAGATAATAATAAAGAATGATGAATCAATCAAAGTATATCACGATGCTAGTGATGTATCAGTTCTCCCAAAAAGTAGACTGGTTAGAACATTTAACGAGGATGGTTCTTTAATTGAAGAATTCAAACTTGTAGAAAAAAAAATTACGTTGGAGGATAATCTCGATACCGATGAAACTGAAATTATAGTAACTTTAGATGTTAGAAAATAGAGATATTCTAATAATTACTGTCATTGTCTCTTCTAAGAATGCATTTTTTAACACCCTTGCATGGTGTGTAGTGATGCCTATTTTCTTAGATATGCACAAATTGGGAAGTCATACCCGAGAGCAATTAATCACAGGATTGGAAGATGAGGCAGACGAATTTGGTGTTACGGTACATCAAATGTTGTTTAATGAAGATGAAGATATTTTGCATTGTGTTTGTTCTGCACCCAATATAGAATCCATAGAAAAACATCATATGAAATTCAACATAACATGTGACAAAATTTTCCCAATTGATGAAATAAAGACTGACAAAATTATCAAAGATGAAAAATTAAAAGCAATTGGAGAACTTTCTTCTCGATTCGCACACGATATTAGGAATCCTTTAACCGTCATACAAACCTCAGTAGATATTTTAAAATCAAAATATCCTGAAATGTTTGAAAAAGAAACTCTCAAATTTGATGCGATAAATACTGCAATAAATCGAATCGAGCATCAAATACATGACGTGTTGTGATTTGTGACTGCCAAGAAACTAAATTTTAATTTAAATAACATATCTGAAATTTTGGATTCCTCTTTTACAGGAATAACCATTCCTAAAAAAATATCTGTGACTAAATCCAAAAACAATGTTCCAGTTTATTGTGATTTTGAATCAATACGTGTTCTTTTTGTAAATATTATTCTTAATGCGATACAAGCAATGGACAATTATGGAAAAATAGACATCAAAATAACTCGAGATACGGAGAATGTTTTAATCTCATTTGAGAATTCTGGACCCAGCATACCTGAAAAAATAATCTCAAAAATATTTGATCCTTTGTTTACTACAAAACAAGAAGGTACAGGTTTGGGCTTAGTTAGTTGTAAACAAATTGTAGAGGCACATGGTGGCAAAATAGATGTAACAAATAACCCCACAACATTTACTGTTATTTTGCCTCAAAAACACATGTGATGATTTCTTATGTTATACTGTAAGAGTAAATGGTATGACTCAAAATCATTACCTGAATTCTGCAAGTAATTCTTCTTCAGTTTTGAAAATCCACGTAAGACCAACCATATCCAATGCAGTTATTCTAGATGAAATTGGTTTTTCAGATTCAGTTTCTACAAGGGAAACAGGGTTTGAATCATGTTTGTATTGTACTAGGGTTGACATGACATAGATATACAAGATTTGCTTAAAAGACTCGCGAATGAATCATTCTTTTGTTATTGAAATAATTTTGCCAATCTTTACTTGGATGAATAGGAGATCAGATTCAACACTATTTTGTGGATGAAAATAGATATAGAAAAATATGAAAATTAGTTTTTCTTTATAAACAAAAGTGCCGGGTGTTGAACTGATCTGACAAAACCCGATGGGAGCATTTAGTTTCAAAAATTGATTCTTTAAATAACAAAATTCTTACTGAAGTTTGTTGGGCCTAAGAGAAATTAAATTAAAAGAAGAGTACCGTTCAGACAAAGACGATATTGTTTCAGAATTTTTCCTTCCTTGCCTAAGTAATTGCATTGAATATGACAGATGTGTAGATTTTTTATCAATTCAAACACTATCAACGTTTTCTGTAGCATTTGACAGGTTTGCAGAAGGAAAAGCAAAATTAAGAATGATCACAGGGCACAGATTTAGAACTGCTGATCTTAATTTATTTACAAAACTCTTTTCTGAAAAATATACAAAGTCATTTGAGGGAAAATTAATCAAAGATGCTAAAATTCAAAAACTTCAAGACATTGTAAATAATGGACAGGTTGAGTTAAAAATTGCAATTCCAAATTCAGAAGGAATTGCAGATACATTTTCAGAAAGGATTGGTATTTTTAGAGATGATGAGGATCAAACAGTGGCATTTACAGGAACATCGAAAGAATCATTTTCAGCTCAAACTAGAGATTTTGAATCAGTGGATGTGTTTACATCATGGAATGATAAATCCAGAGTTGAAAGAAAAGTAAAAGATTTTGAAGACTTGTGGCAAAATAAAACAAATCATGTGGAAGTGTATGATTTTATGTATGCTGAAGAAAATAATTTTTTAAAATATTCTTCAGAATGGATAATGAAGGATTAAAGATCAAAAGATTCTTCGAGTCTAGATTTGTTTTCATAAAAATTCATTTTGTTGATTTTATAGTAAATCACTTCACCTCGACGTTCTATTACTGCAATAATAGGGTCTTTTCCCATTTGCGTTATTTCTTCAACTTTTTTTTGGAGATTTCCCATTTTTTCTTGTTGGCCTTCATTGAGACCAAAGATTAGGAATTTTGCTCCTTTTTCACCGTAATGCCCTCGCTCATAAACTCTAAAATCAGAACCAAATCCAAACCCGTCTTTCACAACATATCCCCTATTTCGAAGATCACGATAAATTAAAAATTTGGTGAGAGTTTCAGAATCAGTTCTTTGACAAAAATTCATAAAAAAATCAAAATCAATCTGTTTTTTGTTCTTTTTTAAAATCAATCTTTTGGTATACAACAAATAAAGAGTTTCAAATGATTTTAGGAATAATTTTTCTTTTTCAATTTCTCCAAAGCCCTTCAAATCTAATTCATGGACCATATTCTTATCAGAAATACATGTTCGATCTGAAACTAATTCTCCATAAACTAATGGGGCATCTTCCATAATGAAGTGGAAATCAAAGGATTTCCATATAAGCATTGGAGAATGTGGCAGATGTCCTGCTAACCGTTAAAATATGGGCGTTTTGGCTTGAGATTATCATGCATGGTGCAAATTATCGAGATGGAAAAGGTCAAGTCTTTACCAGAAAAGAATACATCAAAGGTAAACCACAAATCAAAATTGCAAAATTTCAAGGTGGCAAGAGAGGAACCTATCAGTATTGTGTTCAATTATTATTAAATGAAAAAATTCAGATTAGACATATGGCCATCGAATCTACAAGATTGGCAGCAAACAAAACACTAGAAAAAACAACTGGTGAATCAGGGTATTATTCAAGACTTAGAATTTATCCACATAATCTTCTTAGAGAAAATAAACAGATTGCAACTGCAGGTGCAGATAGAGTTTCAGAAGGAATGAGAAGATCATGGGGCAAAGCAACCAGTTTAGGGGCCAGAGTAAAACAAGGACAATGCATAATGGAATTATATGTAAACGGCGATGCTCATTTAACAGCTGCAAAAAAAGCACTTCATGGCTCATGTGTGAAATTACCAGGAACACCACTAATCAAAGTGATTGACTGGAACAAAGTATCACCATAAATTATCAAAATCAGATTTCTTATTTTTAACCAGTTCTAAAAATTCTTCAAATTCTTGTTTTGTGGGCTCTCTATCTAGAATTCTTTTAGATTGATAATAAAACGCATTATAAATTCGACCTACAACAATACCCAAAGCAAAAGATTTTGAATCATCAATATTTGAAAGTGATTGAATTAATTGTTTGATTTCATCTTTGTTTGATATAGAGTCTTGAATTTTTTGCTCTATTTTCTTTAGAAGCGTTTCATCCACGATGATTCTTAATCGAAATAGTTAAAAACAGTTTAATATCCAAATTCAGCCCTGAGGGTTGTTGCAGTTATAGTACAGTCTGGTTAGTACTCGTGCTTGCCAAGTACGTGACCCGGGTTCAAATCCCGGTAACTGCACCACTTTTCACTTATTCTTTGGAATCAATGCATCCTGAATAATCTCCAAGGCATCATGGGCTTTTTCTGGACGAGGTAATTGAATCATAAACACATTGTCTTTACCATAATTAGATTTTGGAGAAGTGAGAGCAAGCATCGAGGTGTTTGCAAGAGATTGAAAAAAAGCAAGATTGGTTTTTGCATCTACAAGGAATGTTTCAACGATATTACCTTTTGAAAAAGTCAATTTCACTTCAACAAACACATTGCCCAATCCATCGTGTAAAATATTCAAATCAGTATTAATGGACAAAGATTGTCCAGCGACTTTTGATAACATCTCATCATATTTTTTCTCATCTAATTCAATACAAGGAGTCTCATTTCCTTCAAAATCAAAAGTAGTGATTCCAGTGTGTACTTGATCTAGGAATCGCTTGAGTTCATCAGACATTTTCTTTTTTTTCCAATACTGGAATTACTCTGTCACCTGCCTTCATCAGCAGGGGAGAAATGAATGCAGTAATAATTGAAATTATACCAACTAAAGGAAACAAGAAAGCACTAACGGCACCTATGTCTACACCCACCTTAATTATTACAATTGAAAATTCACCTCTAGGTGCAGCCAAAGTAAAGGCAGTACGAAGTGCCTTACCACGTTTCTGTCTGAAAATAAAGTTTCCAATCATGTTACCTCCAAATTTCATTCCAGTCGCAACTGCAATCAAAGCAATTGCTACAAAAATATAATTTTCAAGTCGTGAAACATCCATCAAGGCTCCAACAGAAATAAAGAATATTGCAACAAACATGTCTTTGATTGGACTAGAAAGTAATTTTGCAACCTCTGCAGATTTGGACTCGGCAACCAAAACCCCTGCCAGAAATGCTCCAATTGCCACAGACAAGCCCACAATATTTGCAAATAAGGCATAACCAAAACAAACACCAAGTACACTAAGAAGTAAAATTTCACGATTTTCAGCAGCTGCAACTCTATCGATAAGAGGAGGAATTACACGAGTTCCAATAGCGAATGTACCTACAATCAAACCAGTTGCAACCAATACAACAACAATGATGGATTCAATAGATACAGTTCCCACCAAAGCGATAGACTGTAATGAAGAAATCAAAATAACAGCTATTACATCCTCTACAATCAAAACACCAAGAACCATGATGGAGGATTCTTTTTTTATTTTGCCCATCTCTTCCAATAATTTTACTATAATTGCAGTACTGGACACAGACAATGCGGCTGAAATAAACAGAGCATCCATGAAGTTCAATCCAAGTGCAGTAGCAGTGTAGAACAATACGCCTAACGTTGAAAATAAGCCTATAGTTCCAACACCGATAGCAACCCTGCCAATACTTTTAATTTTTGCATATGGGAATTCAATGCCAATTACAAAAAGAAGTAAAATGACACCAATTTCAGCAAAAAGATTCAATGCCGAAATATCAGATAAAATTCCAACACCTTCTAAAACATCAGTCGGCGGACCTCCATCAGGCAACACCCAAGACCAAAATGGAGATAGAGGTCCAATCAGCATCCCAGCAAAAAGATAACCAATGATCAAGGGTTGTTTAATTTTGAAAAAAGCAAGAGTTACAACAGCGCCAATAATCATGATAAATGCCAAATCGGTAACAAAAGTTGTGTGAGGTAGTTCAGGAGTAATTTGTTCTATTAAACTAGTTACAGTATTGTTAAGTGAGTTTTGAATTCCACTAGAATCTAGCTGAAGCAGAATGTTTTGCATGTTGTCAGTAAACGAATTTGTTTAAAAACGATTGTGAATTATATATTTGGAAATGTTCACCCCTCAAGGTCAGGCTCATTTATTTTCAAAATCTTTAACCTCTTTAAGCCCAAATATCATAATCGATGTGCAGAGTGATGATTAGGTCTACTGAATAAAATGAAGAGATATGACCTGGGGTATCTGACTGCATAATTGGTTACTTTGTAATCACCATTCTATTAATAGTACGGTACCATACCGTACTATATGATTCAATGTGAATATTGTCCAAGAGGGTTTATTGAAACAGCAAATGGATTGGCTGAAAAGACATTTCATGAATTACTTCATGAACCAGAAGTTGTAAACAAGTAACTCTTTACATTTTTTATTTTACACCCAACTTTTTTATCTTTAAATTTTAAATGATTGTATATGGCTGCCAAAGTTACAAAGAAGAAAACTACAGTCAAGGTAAAAAAAGAGCCTAATCCGTCAATATTATTAAAAAAAGTAGCATCAGTCTCAGATTCAAACAAAGCATTACAAAAAGAGATCAAAATTATGTCAAAAATCTTTGGAGAAAACCAAAAAGTATTAGTTTCTATGAAAGGGATGATTGACACATTAACATCAACATTAGAGCACATTCAAAAACAATCAAAACAAATCAACATAATAGAGGATGATACCCAAAAACTATACGCAGGGTTAAATCAAGTCAGATCACAATCAAATTTAGTAAATAAAATTAATGACCAGACATCCAAATTAGAAAAAGAAATCAGCAGAATTTCAGAATTACAAAAATCATCAAAGCCGCAAGAATTATCACAGCAAGTTGAAGATAGCATAAATTCAATTCAAAATAACTCTCAAATGATTATCAAAATTGCTCAAAGAATTGATGAAGTAAGAGATGATTTGAGAAAAGTGTCTGGAAAAACAGATTCATTTTTAGAAATTGGTTCTGAAATGGACAGTCTAAAAAACACCATTAATGAAATTTCAGGAAAAACTGCAAAATTAGATACAGGTTCTCAAATTATTGAAAGCCTCAAACAGGAACTAGGGAGAATTTCTGAAGGAGTCTCATCTAGTTCAAATCTTCATGCGGAATTAGATGCGATTAAAATTACAATCGATGCAATTTCATCTAAAGCATCAAAAATTGATTCATTAGGAGGAGTAATTGACGGTCTAAAACAACAATTTGATTCCATAGCATCAAAAGCAAATTCAGTAGATAATTTGAGCCTAGAATCTATCAAAGAACTAGGAGGTAAAATCGATAAAATAGAGACTGAAATTAGTGCACTAGCTCAAAGAGCAGATTCCACAGCGTTTGTTGGGGAAGGGCTGAAATCAGTCCAGGAAGAAGTTTCCAATTTCAAACAAAATGTATTTGATAAAACAAACAGCATAGAACAAAAAATATCATCAGTATCAGATACTCTAAAAAGACAAGATGAATCAACAATAGAATTTCACAAAAAATCAGATAAACTCTTTCAAGAGGTACAAACAATCAGACAGGTCACCAGCAAGGCATCTAGTGATTCATCAAAAGAAATGATGGCTTTGTTAAAACTTTCTGAATACCAATCAAACATCAGAATGAATGCAGAGTCAAAATATGGCGTAGTGAAAGATATCGAGAAAATGGCATCACAGACAGCAGCCATTGTAAACCTGTTTGACAGAATTTCAATAGAATCTGGAGAAAAAATCCCATTACCTCATGAAGTTAGACAGTGGGCCGTAAGTAAAATCCTAGATTGTGCAGACAAGTGGGAAGTAAGATTTAGCGATGTTTATTCGATTTTAACAAATGCAATTGGCAGAGACATGTTAAAAGAAGCAATTAGAGTTCAGCAAGTAAGAGACATCTATGGGATTAGAGCAGTAGATGAAATTAGAAAAGATCTAAATATTTCTTAAACGCCTGTTTCATCTTCTTTTTGAAGCTGTTCTTTCTTTCGTTTTAATATAGCAAAGATTCCAATAATTGCAGCAATCCAAATAGCACTAAACATCATATTTGCAGGACTGACATACATGTATGGAGTTGCATCCATGATGTTGATTTTCAACAGCAATGCACGTTCATTGATATCCAGCATGCCAGTGTGGTATGCAGAGTTATCTTTAGGAATATTTGAAATTTCATCAACTCCTGCAAACATGGCATCTATGTTATTTTGAATTCTAATAAAATTAGTAGATTCTGTTCCAAATATCCAAACAGGATTTTTTGAAATAATTTTACCTTCAGAATCGAACGTTTCAGGTAGATTGGACATGACGATATCCAAATCGGATTGAATTGCTATCAAATGTTCACGAATTAAAATAGGATCTGAGGAAGATACGATTCCATCGAGATTTCCTCTAATTCGGTCAAGAGGGTAAATATCAGAATTATATCCAGAAATTGCCATGTATCCTCCAAAAATAATTATTCCAAGTATTCCAATCATGGAAAGTTTGTAAACAGTATTTGCCATTTTTTCCTTCTTAGTTCTTGGTCGATTATCACTTGATTTATTTCTTTTAAATCGAGCATGAGACAAACTCATGTATGCAATGTAAAAAAATCCAATTGCTTGAAGAGCAATTATTGGTACAAACACAGGATTGTTTGAGAATATCGCAATGAAAATTCCCATTATCCCATAGACTCCAAAAAATATTTCCAAAAGAGTTGTTTGTGTAAATGGTAAATTATATGCTTTATCTCTCCAATCATCTTTTTTTGTTACAATACCATATTTTGGAGTTCGATGAAATTCATTTTTTTTACCAAGAATTGCATCAAAAACTGCAACCGTGTTATTGACAGACATACCAGCATTATAAACAAGCAATGCTGGAAGTAATTTTGCTTTTGATTTCCATGACTTGTTATACATACCCTGTATAACTATCACATATGCACCAGGCCCCATGGCAAGATATGTTGCAATTGTCAATGCAGGTAAAACACTTACCACATAGAGATTAACTTGTCCTGCCAACAGTATAGGCAATGCCAAAAATTGTATCAACACTAACGGATAAACAATGTGACGAGTTAGTTGGATAAAGGCCTGAACTTTTGCTTCAATTGCAACATTCCTTTTCAGTGCAACATCAGAAAGTAATTTTATTGCACATTGTATTGATCCTTTTGCCCAACGGAATTGTTGACGTTTAGCCCCATTCATTTGGGCAGGTAATTCAGCATCAACTACAATATCAGGTAAAAACAAACATTTCCAACCTTTCATTTGAGCCCGATAACTAAGATCAAGATCTTCTACAAGGGTAGCTGTATGCCAACCTCCAGCATCTTCAATACACTCACGTTTCCAGATTCCCGCAGTACCATTAAAATTCATAAAAAGATGAGAATTGCTTTTTGCTTTTTGTTCCACAAGAAAATGAAAATCAATACTGAGTGCTTGCACTTGAGTTATTGTAGAATAATTTTCATTAACATGTCCCCATCTGCATTGAACTAAACCAATATCAGATGTTGCAAAATGAGGTATTGCTCGTTTAAGAAACCAAGTTGGAGGGATAAAATCAGCATCAAATATTGCAACAAGTTCAGAATCGGTTGTTTTCATTGCATGTTTCAAAGCACCAGCTTTGTAGCCCTTTCTTGTTCCACGTCTTATATGTTCAATTTGAAATCCTTGTTTCTTGTAATCATTAACCACATCCTCAAGTAATTCAACAGTGTCATCGTCAGAATCATCACAAACCATTATCTTCATTTTGTCTTTCGGATAATCCAAATGACAAACTGCATCAACTAACCGTTTTGCAACATATTTTTCATTGTAAATCGGTAATTGAATAGTAACAGTAGGAGTTCCCCAATCAACAGTAGGATGAGGTTCTTTTCTAGTTCTTGAAAGAAATGCTAGATAATAGAAATTAACAGTATAAGCTGTAATAATTATAGCAGATAAAATAAACAGATCAAATACAAATGAAGTGAAAGGGTTGATTGCCATATCCCTAATTCGACAGAATTACTAGTTGTTATTTAAATTGAAAGAAATTAAAATTATTTTTGCTCATAAATTTTGATTGCTTGTGGAGGGCATACACCTTCGCATGCAAGACAGAAAATGCAATCAGGCTCTTTTGACATTAATGGTTTTTTATCTGATGCAGGATTTCCAGGAGAGTCAAACCATTCGTATACACCAACAGGGCATGCTTCAATACATCCACCATCTGCAATACAAATATCATAATCCACTGAAACGAATTCACCCCATACACCCATGATACCATTACTTGTACCTCGTCTTCCCCAAGTTTTGATTGTGTGTTCAGGAGCTTCATATGCTGCAGTCTGTTTCATTTTGGATTTATAATCAACATCAATCGGACCAGGTTTTGCCCCATCAGGAATTTCAATTGAATCATCATCTTCTCCTTCTTCATCATCTTCTTTTGCCTCAACTGGTTTTGGTTTTGCACCAAGAACAATTTTTGCAAGAGGCGTTAATTCTTCCAGTTTTTGAATTGCAGCAACTTCAGAAATCTTTTCAGATTTAACAAAATGTGAAACCATTTTGTCAGCTAAAATTGTATTTCGTAAAATAGTGTCAATGACCATTTTAGCAAAATGATCAGCCTTTTTTCTATAATCTTTTACCCAATTAGGGTCTCCAAATTTTTCAATTGGAAAAATTTGATAAATAATATCTACAACTTCACCAGTGACAATTTCTACTGTAACTGACAAATCAACTTCCTCGTATCCTTTTGCATCAGGATCATCCATGTTTTGCTCTTTCCAACGATATGTTGCAAAAATCCTATCAGCATACATATCCATTTCAAATGCCTTTTTGAGACCATCGTGAACAGATTTTAGTTCAGTAGGTTCTTCGAGTTTGATTGGCAATCTGTAAAGTCCAAGTTTGAATCCATGTAATGGGTAAACACCGCGTTTTGCAGTTGGAGCCTCCATTGACCATACTCGATCTTTAAGGAGTAAAGACATCTGTCTGTAGTGATTTGATTTTATTTAAAAAGGTTATCAGTCGTCATCAGGACATGTGAGTTCTCTAAGTTCAGTGTATTTTTTTTCCATTGCTTCGGCATGAACCAGTACTTGTGACAGATCAAAAGAATCCTTTTCAAAATACCACCTAATTGGAACCCAATGCCCTATTCCATCCATATCATGAATCATCCCTTTATCGGCTTTGACATTAATTTTTTCATCAAGAGATGTTTCTTTAATTTCAAGACCACGTTTTGTTTTATCCTCAAGTATAATATCAGATTCACCGTCTTTGATAAAATAGAAAGTACCCGTCTTAAGAACAGGGAGA
Source organism: Candidatus Nitrosopumilus sp. bin_32a (assembly GCF_054095935.1). NCBI lineage: Archaea > Thermoproteati > Nitrososphaerota > Nitrososphaeria > Nitrosopumilales > Nitrosopumilaceae > Nitrosopumilus > Candidatus Nitrosopumilus sp. bin_32a. The sequence continues at coordinate 38,838 of NZ_JBSWSN010000009.1, forward strand.
TCTAAAAGCAATTTATTTTTCCACAGGATTTCCTATCATGTTTCCCCATTCAGTCCAGGAACCATCATAGTTTCTGACTTTTGGATATCCAAGTAGATATTTTAATACAAACCAACTGTGTGAAGAACGTTCACCAATTCTACAATAACAAATTACATCTTTGTCCGGAGTAACTCCTTTGGGTTCATAATTTTGTCTTAATTCTTCAACTGCTTTGAAAGTTCCATCAGCATCGTTTACTGCAGTTGCCCAAGGAATATTATTTGCATCAGGAATATGACCTCCTCTTTGTGCATGCTCCATAGGATATTCTGGAGGGGCGGTAATTTGGCCAGTGAATTCTGCAGGAGATCGTACATCAACTAGAACAGTGTCTTCTTTTCCTAATGATCTACTTACATCAAAAAGATATGCGCGCAGTCCTTCATCTGGAGGCTGTCCAACATAAGTTGATGGAGATAGTTGTGGTTCGTCAGTAGTGTATTCTTTATTTTCTAATTCCCATTTTTTTCTTCCGCCATTCATAATTTTTAGATTTTCATGACCGTAAATTTTGAAAACCCAGAAAACAAATGCAGCAAACCAATTATTAAAATCACCATAAAGAATTACTTCAGTATCTGCAGTTATTCCATTTTTGGCCATTAATGCTTCAAATTCTTTTTTACTAATAATATCCCGGGTAACAGGATCATTGATGTCACGTTTCCACCAAATTAAACTAGCGCCCTTAATGTGACCTTTTTGATATCCATTTACAGGGTCATAATCAACCTCAACTAATTTCCTTTTTTCATTAGGGGGATTTTGTGATACCCATTCTGTATCTACTAAAACTTCAGGGTGAGCGTAACTCATAATTTGTACGGATTTGTTTTCATACTTATTTGTTTTTCCAAAGAGTAAGAAAAATATCATTTTTAAGTAAACACAGTTCAGAAGAACTGCTTGAAACTACAAAAAGTAGCAGTTGTTAGCAAAGTAGGATCCAAGGATTCAGAGCAGGCTGCAAAAGATGTCACAAAAAAGCTTTTAGCAATAAAATCAACAGTATTTACAATTTCACCAATTCAAGTTGAAGGTGCAAAACAAATTGATACATTAGAGGAATTAAAAAAGGAAAAATTAGATTTAGTAATAACACTGGGAGGAGACGGTACAACACTTAGAGTATTTAGAAACTTGGAAAATGAAACACCAATTCTAACTATCAATGTAGGGGGAAACAGAGGGATTTTAGCAGAAATTACAATTGAAGAAATTGATGAAGCAATAAACCAAATTTTAAAAGATAATTTCTTTTTAGACAAGAGAACTAGAGTTGTTGCATCTTGCGGAGGGAAAGAATTTCCGCCAGCTCTAAATGAAATTTACATCACTAGAACAAACTTGACTAAAACTGCCGAGATTAAGATTAAATTTCAAGACGATACAGTCAAACAAAAAATGGACGGAGTAATCATTGCCACTCCAAGTGGATCTACAGGGCACTCATTTTCATTAGGAGGCCCAATTTTACATGAAAGCCTAGATGTCTTAATCATAACACCTGTTGCACCAGTATATCGATTAGCATCACTGGTTGTTCCAGATGAAAAAATTGAAATTGTTTGTTCTCATGATTGTAACATTGCAATGGATGCACAGGTTGTCAAAGCAGTAGGATATGAAGAACCAATCATTATCAAAAAATACAAAAAGCATGCAGTCTTTTTAAGATTAAAGAAACGAGGACTGAGACAGATGAGTAAACTTGGATTTTAGAATTTTAGACGCTAGTGCATTTTATGCAGGAGTTCCATTTAGATCATCAGAAGATTGTTACACAACATCATTAGTTTATGATGAAATTAAACACATAAAGAAAAATCATGATGCATTAGGAACCTTGCTTGAAACTAACAGATTAAAAATTAGAGAGCCAGATTCAGAATCTACAAAAACTGCAATTAGAGCATCAAAGGATACAGGGGATTTTCCTCAATTATCAAAGCAAGATATTTCAATTATTGCTCTAGGTATTGAAGTGAAAGGTCAAATAATTACAGACGATTTTGCGATTTCAAATGTTGCAAAGAATCTAGGTTTGGAAATACGTTCAATCATGACTAAAGGAATCGAGGATGTAGGCAAGTGGATTCACTATTGCCCCGGTTGCAGAACTAATCACACTACAGGAAAAGAATGTCCCATGTGCGGAACACCATTAAAAAGAAAATTACTCAAAGAGAAATCAGTTTCAGTTTAACTTAATGCCATAAAGTGGATCTTTAGTTGATAAAATAATTTTGAATTTAAATTAAAAATCATGAATCATGTAAGGTTTTTTGATTTGATGCTTTAAGGAATTTACTTTTAGTATCAAGAGTTTTTTTGATTTTTTTTGCACGAGATTCACCCAGACCTTCAACTTTTGACAATTCAGAAACAGTAGCACTAAAAACTTTCAAAGGAGTTCCAAATTTTGTCAACATTCTAACTGCAAATTTCTCACCAATTCCAGGCAAGCTGCAGAGAACTGAAAGTTGTTGTTTTTCCAAATCAGAAGATTTTTTGATCTTTTTCAAATAGGGTCCTTTTGGAGCATCTGTTCTAGAACACATAGACACTAACAATTTTGCAGTATGAGCAGCACTAGGAGTAGGAATTACAGGAATTTTAAAATCTAAAACAACAGTAGAAAGGGCACCGTAAAAGATTAGTGGGTTTTCAGTAATCTCTTCAATTTCATCAACGTTTCCCTCCATGAGAACAATAGGATGTTCAAAATGTTCCTTTAGCCTAGTGCATTGATCAAAAAGTCGACCATCAAAAACAGAAGCCATAAGATCACGAATGCTTTTTCTCTCTACAATTGTTTCAGGTGCAACAATATAATCACCAATAGGAAGTGTTTTCATTTCGATGTTCATTCCAATTGATTTGAGTAGATCAGGAATTCCACTTTTTCTTTCTCGTTCATCTACAATTATTCGAAGATTTTCTAAATTCACAATATCATCTGGAAAGAATTGTTAATATCTTATATGAAATTAGTCTAACGAATTATTTTCTAGGATTGTCTTCCACAGGAGGAGAATTTGGAGGAGCATTTGCAGATCCGCCTTTCATCATTTCAGTGATTTTTATTTCCTGTTCCTTGAGAGTTTCTTTAAGACGTGTTTCTTGTTTTTCAAGAACTGTTGAACGTGTTTTAGTAAGCTCAATTCGCTCTTCTAATTCATCAATTAATTCCTGTTTTTTTGATTTAATCAAAATAGTACCAGCTTGTTTGAAAACTGTATCGCCATCAGCAACTTTTCTTAATTCTTCAAGAGCTTTTTCAGTTTCTGCTTTTTCAATATCAAGATGTTGTTTTTGAGTCATAATTGATTGTAAATTCTGTTGGGATTGTTGCATTTTCATTAGCTGTTCTTGAAGCCATGGTGGCATTTGTCCTGCTGACATGATTAATCAAAAAATTTGTTTCGTTATATCTTTACCGATTCAATTGAATCATAACTTGCTTGAATTAATCGTAGTGTAGAATTCAAGTTCGCTCTAAGATGGGCCAATTGTTCAGTTTCAGATGTAATGATAATTTTTTTATCAAAAATTATCTTAGTATTTACAGGATTTTCAGGATAAAATTCATTATCAGTGTTTACAGAATCAAAAATTGCTTTTGACTTGTCTTTTGCATCAACTATAATTTTTGCACTAAAGTTTAATGTCATATGCAGTTCCGGCTACTTTATAGCTGCATTTTTTACAAGACCAAATTCCAACTGCGTCACGTCCAAATTTTTCTGAACCACATTCAGGACAAGTTCTTTTTTCTTTTAAAGTGAAATGAACTTTTGAATATTGTTTTCTAAGTTTAATTCCGTAACGAGCACCCAATCCCTTAAGGGCTTTTTTTGCTTTAGAGTGTTTGACCATTTTATTGACTTCCGTTTTGGGCTGCTTTTAATTTTTCTCTTATTTTTGCGCCTACTCTTACAGATATTTCACCACATTGATTAATTTCATCTTGTGTGAATCCATCACTGCCACCTTTTTGTAGAGCACAAATATTTCCATCAGAATCACTTGTAATTGTAATACGGGCATCCATACTATCCCATTCATCTCCATTTGGATCAACTAGGATATGACTGCCAATTTTTCCCATGGTTACAGATACAGGAATTGTAGAAATCGGTAATGCAGTCTCTTCACCTTCAGCAAGGGTTGGTTTGTCATCAATCCAATTCCATTTTGGGGATTTCGTAGTAAGCAATGCGGCAGTAGCTGCATAAGAGCATGCATCAAAAAGATTTCCATCATAATCAACAACAACGTTATCAGCAAATACGCCAATTACGGATTTGTCTTTCTCTATAACTAATTGAGAAACATCAATCATGTGACTTTCTCTAATACCTCTATCAACAACTCTTGCCAATTCAATTACATGTGGTTGTGGAGGACCAGTCTCCACAGTAGAATGTGATAACGGTAAGAGTTCAGCTGTACAAATGAAAAGACCTTTGTCACCAGTATCCGGGAAAGGTCTATCTGGTTGAATTTTTACTCCGCATATCACTTCAGTGTCACCAAGACGAATTCTTGCTGAACCATTTGCTTTAGGGATTGCATTAGTTTCAATAATAATTTCACGAGACTCATCTAGTGCACGCCCATCAACACGTTTTCCTTGTTCTAATAATTCAAGAATTTGTGCTTTCTTTAATCCATCAATAACAGAAACAGATGTCAATTTTAATCCCCTCCTTTTCCAAAGTATTTGTCAGTAAGCGCTTTCTTTTGTAATTCGTAAACAAGTTTACAACCTTGTACTCCAACATCTACACATTTTTTATATTCTTCTGGAGTCAAAACTCCATCTAATTGTAACAGTGTAATTTTTTCAAGACTTGGCATGTATCCAATTGGCATATCTGCTTGACCTGCTTGATCTTCTTCATTGTTAACATCAAGGACGATAGTATCTGCAACTTTGCCAGCAGCTATTGCGGCAACCATATCCCTCATTGGAATTCCGGCATCAGCTAATGCAACAGATGCCGCAGTTAATGCAGCACATCTTGTTCCACCATCGGCTTGTAACACTTCAATAAATACATCAACGGCAGTTCTTGGGAATTTCTCCAACATCACTGCAGGTTCTAAAGCTTCTTTGATTACTTTGGAAATTTCAATTTCTCTTCTTGATGGTGCAGGATTTTTTCTTTCGCCAACGGAGAATGGTTCCATATGATATCTAACTCTTAAAATTCCAGTATCAGTATTGGACATATGTTTTGGATGAACATCTCTTGGACCAAAAACACCAACTAGTATTTTGTTATCACCAAATTCAATGTAAGCAGAACCATCAGCGTTTTTTAGTCCACCAGCTCTAATCATAATTCGTCGATGCTCATCTATTTTACGACCATCACAACGAATACCATTCTCGTCCAATAGGACCATTGTTGCGTCTCGTCCGCCCATTATGATTCATCCTTCATTTCTAACATTTCTTTAATTTGGTCAGTCAAATTGGCAACGTGTGCCTTTTCATTAACCATTTCAATTGCTTTTTTAGCCTTTAATAATCCCTCTGGAGATTCACAGGAAACAACCACCCAGCCATTCTGACCAATGGTTACTGCAGCATTTGTTGCCATTTCTATCATCTGAATCATACTACCTCTTTTTCCAATTAGACGTGGAACCTTACTTGGAGAGATTTTTACCAAGTCACCAGAATCGATGTGACCTAAATCCCTATCAGAAATTGTAACCAGTGGATCTCTTGTTCTATCAAAATTGGCTATTCTTGCTGCCACTAGATCACCTGATTTTAGTTTAGTTGCAAGTTCATCGGCATGAGCAGAAAAATCTCGTCCAAAAACATCTTGAGCAGGTAAGAATCCAACATAGCACGAATTGATATCTAATTCCCAAGATAAGGATGTATGAGAAAGTACTTTGCCAATTACAAGATCATCTATTTTAGGAATATATTTTCCAGTTAATGGGATAACTCTAACAGAGTCTTCATAAATTTCAGATATGCCAACAGTTGTGGAAATTATTTTATTGCCTTCTAAGACTACATTTTGTTCAGGTCTAAACGGGCCTGTAGTTACAACATCGCCTGGAATAACGTATTTTCTTTTATTATCCATTATTGAACTACCTCAACTGAAGCAGAGCCCTTAGTTATAGAACCTAATCTGTCTATCACATTTGGTCTTGCCGCAGCGGGTATTTCAAGTATTGCTTTTAATGAACCATTATTTTGCCATTCTTCTGAAGTTAGAGAACCTACAGATTTTAGAACTGCATATGATTGAGATGCAAACTGTGCAGGAATAATGATCTCCAATTTGAGATTCTCAGATTTTAGAGCAATTATAGTACGTAGTTGTTCTACAAGATCTTTTACCTGCTCATCGACTGTTTTGTGAGGATCAATTGAGACTCGTGCATCTTTCATTGCTTGTTCAATTCTAACTGGGGGATGTGGCAAGTGAGTTCTAGGATCAACGTAAGTTTTGGCAATAAATGTGACAATCTGTTTCCTCTTCTCTTCAATCATCCTTCGTCTTTGTTCAGTTGTAAGATTCAGATCACCTTTCTTGAGAATAATTTCAGCAATTTCAGATTGATCTTCAGTTTTGAAAGCATGTTGTAATTTTTCAGCCGTAGGTCTTGTACCTTTACTAGCGTCAGTATAGATTTCATCAGAAACCAAAATTGAGGAAACATCCTTTTTCTTACCCAACCGGTATTCAAGTGCAGGATCAGGCTTTACCATAATCTCAAATTTTTCGCCTTCAAAAGAATATCTAACCAACGTATAGTCTGCCATTTCTATTACATCTATGGTAATTTGGTATTTATCTATACGTAAAACTAGCTAGATTTTTATGTGGACTTTGAAGATTTCCTTCAAGATTTGTCATCCTTAGAGGTAATTAGTAAAGATAATCAAAAGATATCTGTAAAACTTAAAGGTATTCCATTACAGTATGCAAATGCACTTAGACGTGTATGCCTTAACGGAGTTCCAGTTTTTGCAATTGACACCGTAGATATTATTGAAAATTCTTCCGTATTAGCAGATGAGGGTTTAGCACACAGATTAGGACTCATTCCAATAACTACAGATTTGAGTAGATTCAACGAGCCATCTAAATGTGAATGCCAGAGTGAGACAGGATGTTCGAATTGCAAAGTAATGTTAGTTTTAGATTCAGGAGACTCGGATGTCACGAGAACAGTTCTTTCTAATGAATTATCCTCAGAAGACGATTCAATTAAACCAGTTTCAGACAAGATTCCAATAGTGCAACTAGCGCCAGGTCAAAGGATCAAAATTGAATGTTATGCCAGACTAGGGCGTGGAACTGAACACGCAAAATGGAATTCTGCAAACATTTCAACACTTACAGATACCGACAAAGAAGACGTCAAAATGTTAACTGTTGAATCAACAGGAGCCCTAAAACCAGAACAAATCATAGTTTCAGGGGTAGATGAGGTCAGCAATAGAATAGGTCAATTCAAAGAAATGATTGACAAAGTTGAAGCATAATCTAAGCATAGACATTATATTTGGGTTTCAAACCGCATTATTCACATGACTAATCAAGTCGTCATTCACATGGCTAAAGATCTAAGGAAAGCATCTACTAAGAATGATGCCCCAATTTGGGCCAAATTGGCAGAATATGCATTAAAACCATCTGCTGCCAGAAGAGATCTCAATTTGAATAGAATCGGTCAATTAACTAAAGAAAACGACATTGTAGTATTTCCAGGCAAAGTCCTCGGAACAGGCAACATTTCTCATAAAATTACATTATTCTCATTTTCAATTTCAAATTCTGCAGCAAACAAAATCATTGAAAAAGGTGGAAAAATAATCACTTATTCAGATTTGATTGAACAAAACCCAACTGGAAAAGGAGTAGTACTACTTGGCTAATGGGAGAATCAACAGACCTGCTGGAAGAAATTCAAATACGTCTAAACAAGAAGTCGTTGTTAGAACAGACAGACCAATTGTTGTAGACGCAACTGATCATATTGCAGGCAGACTGGCATCAAATGTTGCAAAATTACTAATGCAAGGAAACAGAGTGTCAGTTGTAAATTGTGAAAAAATTATGATGAGTGGAACAAGAAGTAATCAGATTAAAGAATATAGAGAATTTTTAGAAATTAACAGTGTCATCAATTACAAACACGGTCCTATACACTATAGAAGACCAGACACATTAATGGCAAAAATGATTCGTCAAATGCTTCCATATGATAGAAAACCATCAGGAAAAGAAGCACATCAAAGACTTAGAACATACATTGGTTCACCTAAAGAAATTAAATCACTTGAAAAAATTCAATTTGAAAAAGCAAAAATTAGAAAGTCTCCATCAAACTATACAATATTAGGAGAATTATGCAGAGTAATAGGGTGGACTGAATGACAACTCCAAAAACAGAAATTTATTTTGCAACAAGAAAAACAGCTAGTGCTCACGTGTACATCACTAAAGGAAAAGGCAAAGTTAGAATTAACAACGTTCCAGTAGAAATGATCCCACAGGAAACTGCCCGTGAAGTAATTTTAGCACCATTAGAAATTACAGGGGACTTGAGAGATAAAATAGATATTTCTGTAAGAGTTAGAGGCGGGGGTTTTATGGGTCAAGCAAGTGCAACAGCAACTGCAATCTCAAGAGCATTAACAGGATGGACAAAGTCTAAAAAAGAACCAAAAGATCATCCCTTCCCAAAATCAACTAGAGAAGATCTTAGAAAAAGAATCACTGATTTTGATAAATACCTAGTCAGTGGAGACGCCAGAAGAAAAGAACCAAAGAAATTTGGTGGACCTGGTGCAAGAAGAAGAAAGCAGAAATCATACCGTTAGGCTGTGAAGGCTGTAATTCTTGCAGGAGGTAAGGGAACCAGAGGTAAACCATATACTGAATATTTTCCAAAAGCAATGACTCCAATTAACGGGAAGCCATTGATAGATTACATTGTGAAATATCTAAAATCATTTAGTTTTGTAGACGAGGTAATTATCATATCAGATTTTAATGGGTTAGGAGGACAAATCAAAAACTATTATGGGAATCAAAAAAACATTACTTTTGTTCAAGATTCACATAGTGGAACGGGTGGAGACTTGTTGCATATTGCAAACAATCTCAAAAATGAATCAGAATTTGTATTATGGTTTGTAGATAATTTATGTGCAATTGATCTTAAAAAAATGAAAGAAGTTTTCAAAGAGAAGAAAAGTTTTGCATGTATTGCAACTAGAACTAAAAGAAAAGAAGAGACAGGATTTGCCACAGTGGAAAATGGAATCATAAAAGAATTTAAAGAAAAACCAGTAATGAAATTACAATTATCAGAATGTTTAGGAGTATACATGCTAGGAAAAGAAATTATCAAAAAAATTAAAACAAAACAAAAACAAAAGGAAATTAATCTGTCATTTGACATCCTACAAGAATTGTCAAAAGAAGGGAAAATCAGCTCCTATGATATAGGTGAAAAAGAATGGATAGATGCTGAATCTCCAATGGTGTTAGAAAGAAACGAAAAAACAGTAAAGAAAATTATAAAACAGATGGGATTTTAGATTGTTTTTCAAATTCTAAAATTTTATCTTCATATTGAAAAGTAAGCGAAATATCATCTAGCCCCTCTAAAAGAATTTTTTTCTGGTATGAATCAATCTCAAAAGATATCTCATCCAATGGTGTTTTGATAATTTGGTTTTCTAAATCCACTTCAATCATACCAGTTTCTTGTAACAACTTTTCCACAAGTTTTTGGTCGAGGATGATTGGTAAAACACCATTTTTGAAACAATTGCTAAAGAAAATATCTGCAAATGAAGGAGCAATAATTACAGAAAAACCATAATCAAGCAATGCCCAAACTGCATGTTCACGGCTAGAACCACAACCAAAATTATCCCCAGCCACAAGAATTTGTGAATTTTCATATTTTGGATTATTCAAGACAAAATCAGATTTTTCATTATCCTGTTCATCATATCTCCAGTTAAAGAACAGGAATTTTCCAAAGCCAGATTTTTGAACTAGTTTCAAGAATTGTTTTGGAACGATTTGATCAGTATCAACATTTACTTTATCAAGCGGAGTTACAATACTAGTTACTTTTTTGAAAGATTCCATATTAACTCAAATCAATCTCCCTTACATCAACAAAATGCCCATAGATTGCAGCTGCTGCAGCCATCACAGGGCTTACCAAATGGGTCCTTCCCCCAGTACCTTGTCTACCTTCAAAATTTCTATTGGATGTACTGGCACATCGCTCTCCAGGAGATAAAATATCAGGATTCATTCCAAGGCACATACTACAACCAGATTCTCTCCATTCAAAATTAGCATTAATGAAAATTTTATCCAGTCCCATTTCTTCAGCTTGTTTCTTTACCATTTGAGAACCAGGAACCACCATTGCTTTAACATGTGGTGAAATTTTCTGTCCTTTGATAACTTTTGATGCTTCAATAAGATCTTCTAATCTAGCATTAGTACATGAACCAATAAACACTCTATCTATTTTGATATCCTCAATTAGAGTTCCAGGTTTTAGAGCCATGTAATCAAGTGCCTTTTCAGCTCCCTTCTTTTGATTTGGATCACCCTTTGAATATTCATCAGGTGAAGGGATAGAATCTGTGACATTACACGTCATGCCAGGATTTGTCCCCCAACTCACTTGTGGAGCAATGTCATCAATGTGTAAAAGGAATTCTTTTTCAAATTTAGCATCATTGTCAGTTCTAAGATGGTCTTTCCAAGAATCGACTAATGACTCATAGTTCTTTGGAGTATACTCTCTATTTCTTAGATAATCAAATGTTTTTTCATCAGGTGCAATCAAACCTGCACGTGCTCCAGCCTCAATAGACATATTGCAAATAGTCATTCGTTGTTCCATTGAAAGATCAGAAATCCCCTCACCACGATATTCAATTACAGTTCCATTGCCTCCACCAGTTCCAATATTCTTGATAATGGACAGAATGATGTCTTTGGCAGTTACTGCATGAGGGTTTTTTCGTTTTCCTTCAACTCGAATTTCAAAAGGTTTTGGTTTTTCCAACCACATAGTTTGAGATGCTAAAACGTGTTCCACATCACTAGTTCCAATCCCCAAAGCTAATGCCCCAAAAGCCCCATGAGTAGAAGTATGGCTATCACCACAAACAATTGTAGAACCAGGCAATGTTATTCCCAATTGAGGGCCAATAACGTGAACAATTCCTTGATTGGAACTGTTGATATCAAATAATTTAATTCCAAAATCCTTACAATTTTTTTCCAGGGTTTTAATTTGAATAGAAGATGTTTGATCTAAAATTGGAAGAGAACGATCAGTTGTCGGGACATTATGATCCATTGTAGCAATAGTAAGATCAGGACGTCTAACTTTTCTGTTATTCATACGTAATCCATCAAAAGCTTGTGGAGAAGTTACTTCATGAACAAGATGCCTATCAATATAGATTAAGGATGGATTATTTTGTTTTTCAACAACAACATGTGATTCCCAAATCTTTTCAAAAAGAGTTTTTCCCATTTTAATCCTGATCTGGCTTATACTTGAAGAGTCCACCAGCAGCAATTATCTTTCCAATAATTTCTGAAAATGGTTTCATTTTGTATGTTTGATTTTTTGTAATATTTTTAATTTCATTAGCAGACACATCAATTTCTATTTCATCACTTTCTGAAATTCCATCATATGCGTCCTGACCTATTTCAATAGGTAACAAAAATGCACCATCTACGGCATTTCGATAAAAAATTCTTGCAAAAGACAATGCAAGAACAGCCTTTATTCCAGAATGAGATAATGCAATTGGAGCATGTTCACGAGAAGAACCACATCCAAAATTTTTACCAGATAAAATAAAATCACCTTCTTTTACTTTAGAATGAAAATCAGGATCCAATCCCTCCATAGCATGTGTTGCAAGTTCAGCATAATCATGGATTTTTAGATAGGTACCAGGAATTATGACATCAGTGTCGATATTATCTTGAGCATATTTTATGACGTTACCCTTCATTGCAAATCCCTCGGATCAGTAATTTTACCAGTCACTGCAGATGCTGCTGCCACCATAGGAGATGCAAGGTATGTTTGAGACTCCACATGGCCCATTCTACCAGGAAAATTTCTATTTGTAGTGCTGATACAAATTTCATCTTTTGCTAAAACACCCATATGGGCACCACAACAAGCACCACAAGTTGGCGGTCCAACAGTAGCTCCGGCATCTAAGAAAATTTTCAACAATCCATTTTCCATGGCTCGCTGATAAATTGAAATTGCTGCAGGTAAAATTTCGGTTCGAATCTTTACCTTTCTCCCTTTAAGGATTCTTGCTGCAGCTTCCAAATCTTCGTATTTTGCTCCAGTACAAGAGCCAATGTAAGATTTATCCAATTCCACAGAAGGTGCTTCCCTCACAACACAAGTATTTTCAGGGGAAAACGGTTTTGCCACAGTTGGCTCCATCTCAGAACTTTCAAATTCAAAAATCTTAGAATACTCAGCATCGTCATCACCTTTTATCAAATTCATATTAGTTGCACCTCTTTGAGTAAGATAGTCCACCACTTTTTGATCTGGTTCTACAATACCATTCTTTGCACCAGCTTCAGTAGTCATATTACACATAGTCAATCTGCTTTCAACAGACATTGCATCAATACCACTTCCACCAAACTGCATTGTCTGGTATGCACCACCATCAGTTCCTATTTCGCCTATAATTTTTAAAATCAAATCTTTTGCCATCACATGATCAGGCAATTTTCCATTTAGTTTAAAATAATAAGTTTCAGGAACCTTAAACCAAATTTGTCCATTAAGTAAAACATAAGCAATGTCAGTATGCCCTAAACCACAAGCAAACGCACCCAATGCACCAGTAGTGTTAGTATGAGAATCCCCACCAACATAAACATCACCAGGCATCACCATTGCTTCTTCATGAGATATGGTATGGCAAATTCCATACTGACCCATCCCATACTTGAAATGTTTTTCAATCCCATAATGTTTTGTAAATTTTGATAGTTTTACAATATTTTCAGCTGATACCTTTTCTGCAGATGGAACAAAATGATCCTCAGCTACCCAAACTTTTGTAGAATCCCATAGTTTGTCTACTGAAATTCCCTGTTTTTTGAGTTTATCAAATACCTTAATGACACCAGGTCCAGATACATCATGCATCATTACCTTGTCTACTTTAGCAAAAACCACATCATCAGGAGAAACAGACGACTTTCCTGCTCCACGAGCAAGAATCTTCTCAGTGATATTCATGATCAAAAAAACTTGCTCTACAGATTAAAAGCTTTTCAGAATCTCTTTGTGTCAGATATGGAAAGGCACTATTTGATTCCTGCAACCAAAAGGGCGTCAAAAAAATTCTGTACGACCATAGACTTTGTCATTATTTCGAGGACAAAAATGAACACAAAATTAGTGTAAAAAGGAAAAAGATCGAATTCTATTGTTTAGCTGATGCAGATGCTTCTGGAGGAGAATTGACAGGGTCAACAGTGATTACTACTGTATCATTACTGGAACGTCCATTATCATCGAAAACTTTGAGTTCAAAAGTTAGAACTTTGATTTCACCGTTATTTACAATTGGGCTAGTAAATGATGGATTAATACTAGAAGCAGAAGACAGTTTAACTGATTCTCCAGATAGTTGAGTCCATTTGAAGGATAGTTGTTGATTTTCAGGATCATTGCTTTTGCTTCCATCTAATGAAACTTTTACATTTTCATTAACTATTTTATCAAGACCAGCATCAGATACAATGTCGGCACTGATAGTATTTCGAACTAAAACATTTACACTATCAGAATCAGAATAGGTTCCATCAGATACAGTACAAGTAAATGTCATTGAAGAATCACGTACAACATTTGGAATTTTCACCATAGTTTTAGGGTCATCGTTTTGTTTGATTTCAGATCTTGAAGTAGTACTCCATGAATACGCAAGTCTATTACCATCAGGGTCAATTCCAGTACACATTAAATTGATGACAGTATTTTCATCTACAGTAAAATCAGCACCAGCATTAGCCTTTGGGGAGCTATTTTCAGGAGATACAAACACTACAACCTGATCAGAGTCAGTTAGGCCTTGTGGATCTGTAACAGTTAGTTCAAAAGCCAATCGCTTAGAAGAGGTCGGAGCAACTTCAGGTGCAGTAAATGATAATTTCAAATTAGATTTATCAAAAGAAACAGCATCACCAAAAATTTGCTTCCATTCTGTTTTTAGAGAATCACTATTCAAATCAATTGCGGTGCCCATGATCGAAACATCATCCCCTCCATGAACTCGCTTATCAACACCAGCATATGCTCGTGGAGGACTGTTTACAGTACTTACAGTAATTTGTACATCGTCAATATCAGAATTTCCTTTAGAGTCAGTTACTTTGAGCTCAAACACCAATGGTTCGGATAAAGATGTGATTGTGGGAGAAATGAAATATGCAGAAGGTTGAGTATATTCATAAATTTCAGTTGGAATTCCAGATTTTTGAGACCAAGAAAATCTAATATTGTCATTATCTGCATCAATACCGCTACCTGCTAAATACACAAATGTTCTTTGAGGCACATTTTGATCTTTTCCAGCATCAGCTATTGGGGCATGGTTTGATGGAATCACTTTGACTAGAGCCATATCATTTGCATATCCATTACCTTGAGAATATCCAGTAACATGAAAGGACATCAGTTCTTCATAATCACCAACATCAGGAGCTGTAAATTCAATGTGATCTCCATTAAACGAACTAAGTTTAACAGGAGTTCCAATAAACTGAATCCAGGTATAACTAATTGGTTGGTTATTCAATGTATTTCCAGTAACATCAAGACTTACAGTCTGACCTTCAGTAACTGTTTGTATAGGTCCTGCTTCAATTGAAATAGATTTATTATTAATTTGGCTAGAAAACAATATTACATTTACAGTATCACTTACAACTCCTCCAAATCCGTCATCAACAGTAATTCTAAATGTTAAAGGCTCATTTTGTGAAAAATCAAAAAGCACAGGTCTAAGTGTAAGGTGTTTTTTTGTAACAGAAGACAAACTTACTTGTTGTCCGGAAAGTTGTTCCCATTTGTAGGTGAGGATATCTCCGTCTTTATCAGTGATTTGAGGAATAATGCTGATTGCATTAATTGATTGGATTGCAAAGATATCACGTCCAGCATCTACAACAGGGGGATTATTTACAGAATTTACAATAATTTCTACAGTATCTGAACTGCTTTCACCTTGAGGATCAGTAACCAGTAATTCAAAAGTAAGAACTTTGATTTCACCATTTTTGACATTAGGGGCCATGAACGTTGGTTCAGGAATAGTTGTGGAGGATAACTTTACAGAATCACCATAAATCTGAGTCCACTGGAATGTAAGATCTCCCGTATCAGAATCATGTCCTTGACCAATCAAAGTCACCAGTTTATTTTCAACAACATCAACGGATTCGATATCAGCAAAGGAACTTGACAAATTTCCAATAACTAATACCCCCAAAATCAAAGGCAATAAAAGATAAAGATTCACTAAGCCTAATTCAAAAGAAGTTATTATTAATCATTATGTATCTATGATTTGTAATCTCTATAGCAGTAACATAGTAAAACATCAAGATTCAAAAGACTCGGATTAAAGCCTCAAAAGAGTTTATTTTTCACAATAACCTACGCCTTTAATCCGTTTTTTCACTAGTAATGTTCCTAATGATTTTGGTTTGTAGCCATTGCAGGAGGGACTCTCAGGTTTGATCACGTATGAATGGTTTGAGATACATATCACCAAAAATGTCCATGGCACATCGCCTATCTGGTGAAACCTGAGAGATTATTCTTCATCAAGGATTGTCCAAGACAACCCATAGAGTTGCTCCCAAGATTCAGACTTGTTATTCTTTGACATGACATAATATAACAAAATTTACTTAAAACCATAATGAATGATTTATTCATACAAATTATCAGCATACTCTAAATGCTATTTTAAAAAATATAATGTAATTGGAATTATTATCAGACAACTAATCGTTGTTGATATTAAATTTCATTCCATAATCTAAATTTTTAATTTTCCAACATCTAAACCATGTTTAACTATAGAAATTAATTCTTCAACAGAGCAATTTCTCAATGAATCTGGCAGAGATTCAGCCTCAAATGACTGAAAACTAGATATCTTTTTTCTAACAATCATTTTTACAAGACTGGGCACATCTTCAGCAAATTTAGTATTAATGTGATCTAATATTTCATCTATTTCATTTTGTTCCACAATATTATACCTACAACAATTCCAATTATTCACAACAATAAAAAAGAAAAGAAACCTCAAAATATCGTGCAATTGACAGTTTTCCCACTTTTAGCAGAAAGAATGGACACAAAATTCGATGTTTTTGAAACATTGCTCAAAACATTAGAAAAAAATAATATGATTTTAGAAGAAGGAGATGTTTTGGTGATTTCTACAAAATACATCTCAAACTCACAAGGAAGAATCATAGATTTAGAAAAAATTATTACGTCAGAAGAAGGAATGAAAGTTTCAAAGGAGTATCAATTAAAATCAGAAATAGCAGAAATTATCATCAGAGAATCAGATAAAATTTTTGGTGGTATTGGAGGATTTGTAATTACATCATCAGATAACATTATGGCGCCAAATGCAGGAATTGACAAATCAAATGCAAAAAAAGGTCTAGCCATACTATATCCAATAAACCCATATCTCACCGCAGAAGAAATTCGCAGAAAAATTTTCTTAAAATTTCTTATTCATACAGGAGTGATTCTCGCAGATAGCAGACTAATGCCTGCAAGAATTGGCACATCAGGTGTTGCAATATCTTGTGCAGGTATTGAGCCAGTCTTAGATATGAGAGCAAAAAATGATCTTGATGGCAATCCACTAAAAGTTACATTTCAAGCAGTGGTGGACAATCTAGCTACAATCGCAAATCACAAAATGGGTGAAGGTGCTGAATCAAAACCATTTGCAATAGTTAGAAATTCAGAGGCCATTCTTACAGATAGAAAAATCAATCCATCAGAAATGGCAATTTCGCCTGATCAATGCGTCTACGTAAGAGGACTATCAAATCCCCCAAAATTCTAACCCGTAATCTAGTTCTGCTTTAAATAGAGGAATTTGGTGAAAAAGTTAATGGAGTACCTCACCACATATCCCAAAACAATATCATTTTTTGATGGAATAAAACACAGAATTGATGTTGACAGTAAAGACGGTGTTGAACAACTCCACATCGTAGTAAAGAAAAGTTTTGAAGAGTTAACAAAAATTTTCAAAGATGAAGGTTTTACTAAAGTTAAACTTGAACATAAACAGCCAGATCAAATTGGAAGTGGTCTAAATTTAAAATTAAAAAAACCATGGGAAATGCATGTCAGGATGGTTGATTTGAAAAAAGGGCTAATCGGAATTCATGCAGAAGTGGAAGTTTCAAGAGATTATCTACAACATTTGTTTTCTCAAAGAACACCAGTAGTTTACGAGGTAGAAGAAATTTTAAAAAAATACCAGGTGGATTACAATATTTGGCATGATAAAGTTAAAAAAAATGTTCATGCCATAGTGGATAATTACAAAGTAAAACTTGCAACACCAAGCATCCCAGTATTTGCATGGAAACCAATGTTGTTTGTGATTGGCACTATTGCAGCATTCTACGGTTGGAAATATTTTAACACAATCTGGTAGATCAAACACCGAGAGTTTCAGCTTTACTCAATTCTAAAAAGACTTTATCTCCAACAGACAGACCCATGTCTTTGTACTCATGCATTTCAAGTTTTAATTGAGTTACACCAGATTGCATTCCTGCTCCCCCCATACCAGACATCATCTTGTTCAAATCCTTCATCATGTCATTCATGTTTGAGAATCCCATCACTTTTGGTGTTCCAAAAGCAGGTGGGTTTTGAGTTCCTTCCTTTAGATCTTTTAGAGACGATAATGAAACTACAACGTATGGTGCTCCATCAGGTGCAGAATCAATGCTTTTTACTACAAATTCTTTCTTCATATCTAGAGATGTATCTCATTCAATATAATTTTAAGGTGAATTTTTACTAAATTTAACAAGTTTGAAGCTTTAATTACAATTTTCAGGGTTTTAAATCATTGTCAGAAAATGTGAAAACGACATTGAGATATTATGGAATTTCACCTTGGGAAATCGAAGTTTTGTATGGATTTCTAAATTCTCACTTTACCATAATTCAGGATGAAATAGAAGCAGATGATGAAAATTTTGTTAGTTTCTTAGATATCGACATTCCACTCCAATTCAATGAAGAATTTTTTCAATGGTTTGATTTTAAGCGATGGGAAAAAATCAAATCTGTTTTTAAGGAAATGAAAAGGAGAAGAGGTAGTGGTAATGCTTTAAAGATTGTAATTAATTTTTCTGGAAAACCAAAAATAGTTTTCAACATAGATATTGAAGATAGGCAGTGGTTTGATAACGCATTAGAAAAAATCGATTTTGTTTTAGAATTATTACCATATCACCTAGATCCAAAAAAAATACCATTAAAAATTTCTGAAATAATATACAAGTTTGATTCAGAATCAATTAGATGGCGTCTAGATACAGCTTTGTCTGAAAATAAAAAATACAAATTCAGAGGAGACGTATGGAATGAAATTAATTGAGATCTTTTTGTAAAGGTTCTAACAGTTCATGTAGTTCTTTATACTTTGATTCTAAAAATTCTAAAGCGTCAGGAAGTTTTTTGGATTTTCCATATTTGTAGCGAATTAATTCACGATGATGCCAGTATGTTGTATTATCATCTACAGATAAAGTAGTGAAGTAATCAGATCCCTTCATAGTATCAGGAAGTTTCACATCATGAGGAAACAGCAATTCAACAATAAACCATTCATCACCATCAGGATAATCAGAACCAGTTTCTACATCAAAGAACACATGTAGCAAGTCAGATTGCATAAGACCATCATCGTTGATAAATGGATGTTTAACAGGTGATTTTTTGAAATCTAGATTAACCAGTTGGGGTTCAAAGAAACCCTTTATGATAGATTTTCTAAATATTTTATTTGCTTCATTAATATTCAAATGCAAAATATCATTCTAAGAAACTTGCCTATAACTTCTTAGGTTCAAGGTAAAATCTATACTTCCAAAGAATCCAATAGTTTGGAAATATCAGTATTAGAATAGCCATTTTTTGAAATATTTTGTTTTGCAGGCGGATTTTCTAAATAGTTTGGAATCTTATCTTTTATTCTTTGAGTATATGGGGAGATGAGTTCATTTTTGTAAAAAACACCTGTAGGTATTTTGTTTCCCCATTCAAGTGATTTTATCAATGCTTGAGATAATTTCTCATTAATTTCAACTTCAGAATCATAATGAATCAGTGGCTCATATCCTTGTTCTTCTAGTTTGTAAATTCTGGAATGTCTTTTTTGAGCCTCATCAACTAAATCAGCTCCTGCATACCAATCTCGAGTATTAAGATCATTGTAAGTTGGACATGGTTGTAATACATCAAGAAATGAAAGACCTTTGTGACTTACCGCCTGAACAATCAGATCCTTGAGATGTCTAACATCATAAGAATATCCACGAGCTACAAATGTAAATCCACTTGCAATTGCCAACCCTATTGGATTAACATTAGAATTTGTATTTGGGGAAGGCAACGATTTTGTTTTTTCACCAAGTTTCAAAGTAGGAGATGCCTGACCTTTTGTCAAGCCATATACTCCATTATCAAAAATAATGTAAGTCATATCCACATTTCGTCTGCCAGCTGCAACAAAATGTCCAGCACCTATTCCTAAACCGTCACCGTCACCGCCTACTGCAACAACAGTCAGATCAGGATTTGCAATCTTTGCACCTTGTGCAAATGTCAAAACTCTTCCATGTAATGTGTGGACACCATAGGTATTGATGAAATGAGAAGTTTTGCCAGAACATCCGATTCCAGAGAACATTACAGCTTTATCTCGCTCAATACCCATTTCCGCCAAAGCCATCTGAATTGCGTTCACTATTCCAAAGTCTCCACATCCAGGACACCAATCATTATGAACATCTGTTTTGTAATCTGCAAGTTTAAGCGCCATGCATTAGAACCTCCCGTTTGTCCGCTTTGTTCTGAATAATTTTCTTAAGTGAATCATAAACTTCAGTGCAAGTCATAGCTCGTCCAGAGTATTTTAAGATAAAGTAATCAATTTCACGTCCAGTATTTTGCTTGAAAAGTTTTCCTAATTGTCCAGAATAATTTGCTTCAATATCAATAATCGTCTTTGCATCTTTTAACAAGGAATTAACGTAATCGCCTGGAAATGGATGTAATAATTTTAGTTGAATAAATCCTATAGAAATTCCTTCTTTTTTGAGCATATCTAGTGCATCAAGTATAGGACCTTTTGCAGAACCCCAAGAGATTATAGTGTACTCTTCAACACCAAATAATTTTACTTGTTCATCATCAGGAATCTCTTTTAGAATTAAATCTAAACGAGACATTCTCTTATCCATCATTTTCACACGCAAAATTGGATCCTCAGTAATATGACCAGTTTCATCAGATTCATCTCCAGTATTCCAAAAAATTCCATTATCCATGCCTAATCTTGAACGAGGAGATATACCATCATCTGTAAATTCAAATCGCCTATACCCATCATCTACTTTTTCTAAGAGTTTTCCTCTATTGATGGAGATCTTTTGTGGATCAAATCTCTTACATGTAATGACAGAACTTGCATGGAATTTATCCATAAGATGAATCAGTGGAACTTGAAAAATATCCGTATAGTTAAAACAATTTCCAGTATCATAGAAACTCTCTTCAATGTCTCCAGAAGCATAAACGATTTTTGGAAAATCACCATGTCCAGCATGCACTGCAAAAAGTAAATCATCCTGTCCATGTCGTGTTGGAAGACCTGTAGATGGGCCACTCCTCTGATAATTAGTAATTACAATTGGCACCTCATTCATTCCTGCCCAACCCAACATTTCAGTCATCAATGCAAATCCAGGACCAGACGTACAAGTTGCCGAACGAGTTCCAGTTAACGCGCCACCAATAGTCATACCCATTGCACTGATTTCATCTTCTGTTTGAATTACAGCAGTAGAACCAGGTCTATCATCAATAATTTCTAAAATTTCATTTGATTCAAGAAAAACAGATTCATCAGATGCAGGAGTAATTGGATAATAAGGTTGAAATCTACAACCGCATGCCATTTTTCCCAGAGCAGTTCCCTGAAAACCTTGCACCAACATGGTTCCCGGTTCTTTTTCTGTTCCAGATAAAACATGATCAAAGTTTTCAAATTTTGCAGTTGCATAATTGTAAGAATAATTTGCAGTTTGCTGATTTATTTTTGCAATTTCAGGTTTTTTTGAAAAAATAGATTCAATAGTTTTTTGTAATGAATCAGGAGGCATGTTAACTAATCCCAAAGACAAAGAGACTCCAATTACATTATACATTCTAACCAATCCCCTCAAGCGAGGATTCTCAGTTTCCTCAGAAAGAGTTTCAAGAATGGATTTAAAAGATATGGGAAATAGTTTAACGCCTTTATCTTTTGCAATTTCCAAAACACCAGCAACGGTAAAGGGTTTATTTTTAGATTCTAATTCTTTATGTAATCTTTTTTTGAATGGGGCATCAAGTGTATGTACAGCATCTGTTTTAATTTCCTCCAAATCAGAATCATAAATTATTCCTCCACCAGAGATTACCTCATCATAATGACGAAAGAGGGTTTCAGCATCAAATGATGCCATGAGATTTACATCATTAACGTTTGAGTTAATTTTTTTATCAGCAACACGGACTGTGAAGTAACTATGTTCTCCTTTGATATTTGAGTAAAATTCACGTTTACCAAATATCTGATATCCCATTTCAGCACACACTTTTGAGAAAATATTTGCCGCAGATTCAACACCACTACCTTGTGGACCTCCAATTAGCCAGGTAAAATCAAGAGTATTCACGATTATTCACAGAATTCCTGAATTTTAATAGTAAGATGGTTCATTTCTTCTAACCTCCGGTGGCTGCATCAAACAATGCACATTCACATTTATCACGTTCACCACAATAAGGACATACACAAACACATTTTTCAATAGAATTTCCACATTCTACACAAATAGCAAATTCTTCCTCTTCAACTTTAGAAGCCATAGAAGAATTAGAAAGAAATCGTATAAATGGTTTGAGATGAATATCAAGATTGATGAAAAAGAAAGTCTTTCTTACAAGAACTTTACACGACTTTGCACTAAAAGAGTTAAGGGGAAAATATCAGATTGAAATTCATTCAGGAAAAATTCCCATTCCACAAACAAAATTGCGATCAAAGATTAAAGAGATAGACGGACTAATTTGTTTTCCATATGATAACATCGATAAAGAATTAATTGAAAAAGGTAGAAACCTCAAAGTCATTAGTACGTATAGTGTTGGTTTTGATCACATTGATATTGAACATGCCAAAAAAAAGAAAATTCGTGTGGGTTTTACTCCAGAAGTGTTAACTGACGCAACAGCAGATATGGCATTTTCATTATTGTTAGATATTGCCAGAAGAGTTACTGAAGGAGACCGAATTATCAGAGAAGGGAAATGGAAAGAAATCTACGGTGCATTTGATTATGTAGGAGTAGATCTTCAAGGAAAAACAATTGGAATTTTAGGTTTAGGTAGAATCGGCAGTACACTTGCTAAAAGAGCAAAAGCATTTGATATGAAAATTATATACCATAATAGAAATCCAGTTGCAAAATCTAAAGAAAAAGCATTGGATGCAAAATATGTTTCATTTGAAAAGCTAATCACTGAAAGCGATTTTCTTTCAATACATGTTCCACATACAAAAGAGACAGACAAATTGTTTAACATGGGAATTTTTAAAAAAATGAAGAAAACATCATTTTTAATCAACACGTCAAGGGGAAAAGTGGTAAATGAGAAAGATCTCGCCATTGCATTAAAGAAAAAAATCATCTCAGGTGCAGGCTTGGATGTATTTGATAAAGAACCAATTAAAAAAAGTCATCCATTAATGAAATTACCAAACATTGTACTTGCCCCACATATAGGAAGTTCAACTAAAGAAACAAGAATCAAAATGGCAGAGATCACTGTAAAAAATTTGAATTTAGGGATTAATGGAAAAAAACCAACATATTCGGTAGGATACTAACTTTCACGCATGGGTTTGAATCCCATAAATTGTGCGGTTTTTATATCTAATTTGTGGTCTAAAATTACATTGAAAAAATTCAAACATACAAACGAAGAATTAGAATTAGCTAAACTACAGTCTGAAAAAGAGAAGAAGGAAAAAGAATCTAAAGAATAATATTTTTATTTCTTGTCTTCTTCAGACAAGGTTTTTTTTAAAATTGAATTTTTGAAGTAAATTTTTGGTTTAATAGATCATAGAGTTTTTTTCTTTCAACAACCAATTGTTTAGATGTATCATACATTTTTGTAAAAAAAGCTGCAAGAACACGTTCATTATTTTCATCAAAAAATCTAACGCTAAAACTAATTTTTTCAGGTTTTTCTTCTTGAGTAAATTCTGCACGTTTTATCAATTCTGAATTGACATGCATATGTGCTGGACCGTCATTTTCACCAATAGTGATCCATTTGTCTTTTTGTCGAATATTAAGAGAATTACTTCTAATCTCGCTAGTGGCACCATTATTTTTTATGATGAATAAAACATCATCAATTTTTACCAAATCAGATAACAATTCTAAAAGCAACAATGATTGTTGAAAAGGTAGTTATTTCAATTTTTTGAACGATTCATTTCAATTTGAACAAAATCATCAGTATCGCCATGCACACAATCAGTTCCAATTGCTTTTACAGGTGAGAAACTAATTTTTCCCTCATGTATTTTGCCCTCATTTTGTAAAATGCTTATTTTACCTGAAACGATGTGTTGGTGTTTTTGACATGCTACACCTACCATATATTCATCATTTCCTGAAATAATTGACACAATGAATTCAGGAGGATTTACGCATTGTTTTCCCTCTTCCATTACTGAGCATTTATCAGGTAACATGGTCTGGTTTGGCATTTTATCAGATATTAATCTTGATTGTTATAGATTCAATTTATTATCAGCTAAATTAAATTCAGATTGAAAGTTATTGGCACATAATTTTGATATAATAGTTATTGGTGGAGGTATTCTTGGAACATCAATATCATATTTTTTATCGTTTCTAAACAAATCCAAAAAAATAGCAGTTGTAGAACAAGCTCATACAGTTGCGTTTCATACAAGTGGAAGAAATACCGGAAAAGTTCATGCCCCATATCTATACAATCCTGAAAAGAAAAAATTGTTTGCAAAATCAGCTTTTTTAGGTTATGAAATGTGGGAAGTGTATGCAAAATTAAAAAATTTACCATTTAAAAAAGATGGAGTTATCGAAGTTGCTTTAGATCAAAAAGGAATCAATGTTCTTGAGAAATATCTCAAATGGGGAAAACAAAACGGTTTAGAAGATACAGATATTGAATTATTGAACAAGGAAGAATTAAAAAAAATAGAGCCAGAAATAAAGTGTGAATCTGCATTATGTGTTTACAAAGATGCATCAACAGATTATGCTTTATTTACAAATTCAATAATGAAAGATAGTAAAGAAAACGGTACGACATTTTTGTTAGATGCAAGAGTTACAAAAATAAGAAAAGAAAAAGGCAGATGGGAAATCACATTAAATGGTGAACATAAAATTTATGCAAAATTTCTAATCAATGCTGCAGGAGGAGAAGCAGTAAACATTGCACATGATGTTGGAGTGGCAAAAAAATTTACAGATGTACATTTTAGAGGAGAATATTGGAAAGTTCCTAACCAATACAATAATCTTACAAAATCTAGCGTGTATTCTGTTCCCGAATTTCCAGAATACCCATTCTTAGATCCTCATTGGATTCTCAGAGTTGATGGTAGTTGTGAAATTGGGCCAAATGCAGTTCCAGTTTTTAGTCCTTATGGATATAGTAAATCAGAAAATATCAAAGAATTCATTCCAAAAATTCTAGAAATGTTAGGTTCTGGTGCAAGAAAAGCAATTTTTGATAAACAATTTCAAGAACTTGCAATGAATGAAATACAATCATCAATGTCAAAAACTGCAATGGTTGACAGAGTAAAAAAATTCTTGCCAAAAATAGATGCAAACAAAATAACTCAAAAAGGTACCGCAGGAATAAGATCATCAATTATTGATGAAAATGGAAAATTTGCACCAGACGTAATTCAAGTAGAAGATGACATGTCGTTTCATATTTTGAACTACAATTCACCAGGAGCTACAGGGGCACTACCATTTTCAGCACACATTGTTAGTCGTCTTAATGAATCAGGATTACTTGTCAGTGAAGATCTAGATACGCAATGTGGTCCATGGAAATTCAATGAAATTATAGAAAAAATCAAGTAAATCAAGTCCAGAGAACAGATAAAGA
Source organism: Candidatus Nitrosopumilus sp. bin_32a (assembly GCF_054095935.1). Lineage (NCBI taxonomy): Archaea > Thermoproteati > Nitrososphaerota > Nitrososphaeria > Nitrosopumilales > Nitrosopumilaceae > Nitrosopumilus > Candidatus Nitrosopumilus sp. bin_32a. Next base: position 64,503 of record NZ_JBSWSN010000009.1, read on the forward strand.
TTATTTTATTTTATATCTAAGAATTGCTAAAACAGAATTATCAAGATCTAATTTTTTAATTATATTTGGAGAGATTGCAAATTCTATTTTAGAGGAAGTATTTTTTGCAATCTCAAGCATTTTAATGATTTTTTTAAATTGTGAATTTGTATGATAGTTTGCAGATACAATTAAGGTATCCACAGCACCCATTTCCAATGCCTTGTAAATTACATTATTTCTTTTAGCAGTTAACCCATCCTTGAATAATTTTTCATATTTTTCAAGCAGTTCCACCACACGTTTCCTCCTATGCTGATACAAATGATGAATGATTATTTCATGGATTTCTTTAATAGAAGTTGAAAAAGATAGATGTTCTACAAATCTGCATTTTTTTATTAATTCTGAATCAAGTTCATGGTAAAACTCTGTTTTAGCTGGACCTATCCCACCCAATAAAATTAATTCAGAATCCAAATCCATTGTTTTGATTTTATTTGCAATTTTTTTAAAGAAGACATGAATTTTTGTTTGTCTTGCCCTCAAAAATCTCCCTTGGCTTTGTCCACCTTTTCTATGCCTGCCCTGCAAATCAATTTTCAGTTTAGATTCTTGTAGTATTTGGCTGCCATGAAATTTTTGTATTCTTGCAGTTTTTTGATCAAGGGTCACCAGTAAAACATCATAGTTTGTTTTTAGGACATCGTTAAACGGTTTAATGTATGGCTTTTTGCTTACCATGTAGATGTAAGGAAGTTTTTTTGAAGTTCCAATTTCTTTAATTATTATTTTGTCATTATTTATCCAACCAAAAATACAAAGAGTTTGTACGAATTTTCCAACGGATGAAGGATCTTTTCTAAGTTCCAGAATTCTTTTTTGAATTTTAGATTCAATTCTTTCAATGGTAGCAGTTCTATGATTTTCATCCAGTAAAGAAATAATTTCATTTCCCTTGCCATAAGGATAATAGACAGACACACATGTAGAGTTAATTAATTTTATCTCATGAAGAAACTGGTTAATAGATATCCATTCAGATGAAGAAATTTCAGAAGATTCCAAAGCATTCAACGATTAATAGAATAGTGGTGCATATAAAATTCAAATCTAAAATTAAAAATGGCGCCGGGAGGGAGATTTGAACTCCCGTTCCCTTGCGAGAACGCGCTTTATGGTTAAACAATTTCCAGGCGCGCGCCCTACCAGGCTAGGCGACCCCGGCACAAGTCTTGCGACATTTATGTTCTGTAAAATGTGATTATAAATTATGTTACTTAGAAACTATTTCCAAATTGTAATAGTTGTTGATTTTTCTACATTATTTCCTTCATCATCAATTGCCTTGGCAGATATTTTGTAAAGACCTTCTAAAGCTGCATCGCCATCATTCTTTATTTGATTCCATGAAAGAGTAATTTCATCACCAGATTCTAAACTAGATATTACCTGTGCAGATATCGGAGCATACATCAATATTCCAGATAGTCCCGTTATTCGAAGACCGTATGATGTATCAGAGAATGTTAGTGGAACAGTTCCAGAATTTACAATTCTAATTTCAATCTCTTCACCTTTTTTAAAATCAGATTTTTCAGTAACTACAGAAATAGAAGAACCTTCGACAAAAACTAATTGGCTGGTATTTTTGACATCAATCAAATAAACTCCAAATCCAAGTCCTGTTATTACACCAATCCCAATAAAGAGTACAAGGCTTTTTGCTAGCAATTTCTTTTAAAATAATTCTTGATTTTTTAATCCTTTGGAGGAGTGGGCTTTGTTCGCCATTTTTTAGGATAAGTATTTGGAGCCATAATGATTCTTTTTGTTTCAAATGCATACCCTTTTGCAGCATCTTGAATTTCTTCCTCAGACATTGTTGCTTCTGCTAATGCCACAGCTTCGCCTTTTTGTGTATAAACTCCAACAATGTCACCCTTTTTGAGATTTTGAGAAATTTGTAATACTCCAGGTATTGCTAATTGTGCCCCATGACACATTGCATCAACTGCTGAATCTCGAATTACCACTGATTTTAATTCACTAAGGGCAAATTCTACAGGTTTAATCATAGTCATAAGTTTGGTATCATCTTTTGTCTCTTCCCACCGTGCAAATGCATCTGCTAGTTCATGTAAGGTGACCAAGCCATCACGTTCATAAAATTGGTCAACCCTAGTTCGTCTAAGTTCAATCATAGTTGCGCCGGGTCCCAAAATTTCTCCAATATCATAGTAAAGTTTTCTAATGTATGTTCCAGCTTCGCATAAAATTCTAGTTAAGAGTAATCTTTCTTTTTGTTCTAAAACTTCAAACTCATAGATTGTTCTAGTTCTCGTTTGTCTAAGAACAGCTGAACGTTGTGGAGGTTTTTGGAAAATTTCTCCCCTAAACATTTCAACAATTTCATTGAGTTTTTCCTTTGATGGAAGAGAGTGAACTCTTCCTAAAGCATGGTATTCTTTTGGACCATACAGTAAAACACCCAATGCTTTAGTTGCCTCACCCAGACCCAAAGGCAATACTCCTGACACTTGGGGATCTAATGTACCACTATGACCAATTTTTGGAAGTTTCAAGAGACGTTTTGTCCATGCAACAGTTTCATGGCTTGTAGGGCCAGGAGGTTTATCCAAAATTATAAGTCCGTAGTTCAGTAATTGTTTGATTGTTCTTTTATCATAATATGTCCCATATGCATCATCAGTGATATCCTGATCAATTTCGACAAGGTTTTCAAGTTGTTTTAGCGTCATAGCAATTTTCTCACAGTTTCTTTAGCAACGTCAATTACTTGTTGTGCTGATAAATTATCCGTATTTATAATTAAATCGAATACAGATTGGTCATCACCAAAATCAAAATCATATAGTTTTTTGTACAATGCTTTATTCTTATCAAATCTTTCTTTTGTTATTTCATAGGCATCATCAAGACCCATATTGTCTCGGGTCTGCATTCTTTTAGTACTGCTTTCATGAGATCCCTCCAGCCAAATTCTGATTCCATCTTCAATTAGCCAAGGCAGAGTGTAGCTGGTAATTACCATTCCACCTTGATTGAAAAGAGCAATAAGTTTTTCATCTAATTTTTTATCAAATTCAGAATTTTGTTCACGTTGATTAAGAAATTTCATTCCTTCTTCAGTATCCCACCAATCATCCCCTTTAGAATCAAATCCATGTTCGCTTGCCATCTCCTTTAGAACATCCCCACCACTAAGATATTTTAATTCAAACTCTTCTGCTAATCCTTTAGCAACAGTTGTTTTTCCTACTGCGGGAGGACCAGAAATAACAATAGATTTTGTCAACTAAGATCCATAGATGTTTTTGTGAGTCTCATGATAATTCCACTAAATGCAATAGATGAAAGGAAATACCAAGCCCAAAGGTACAGAGCATTTTCTTTACCAAAACAATGGTGTCCTTCTTCAAGTGCTTGTGCTGCAGTACATGTCAACTGAAACATATCTCCAGGGAGTACGTTTAGAGGAATTGGTGAAAGAGCTACAGTGTAAGAAAACAGTTGTGGCAATACAAGATAGAATATCAGTATCAATGGAACAAAAGTAATCATCATAGGTCTCATATTCATTTGCATCATCTCCATTGACATTTTGTTCATGTAAGATGATTTTTTTCCCAGTTCAGCAATCTTGGCTTGATCTTTGGCTCTCATTGCAGCCATTCTTTCTTTTTGCCAACCCCGAGTTTCTTTCATAATTCGTTTTAACTTTACTTGATCAACCATTTTCTTTCTAACTCCAGCATTAAACAAATTAAGCAGAATGCCAAATCCAGAAACAGCAAACATTGACAGAATTACTCCTTGGATAATAGGATCATCACTGCCTAAAGCATGTCTTTCACCGCCAAGGAAGTCTGGCAGCTGGAGATGCATTACATCGATAAAGAGTAGAATAAAGTTGAAATCCATTTTTTACAGTCCTATTGCATTAATGATTTTAGCTGCCGCTTCTTCAACCTTTCCCTCACCATTAAGCACATGCCTTACTGGCGCTCCAGTAATTACAGCGCATGCAGAAATCATACCCGATTGAACATCCAATTCTTTTTTAATATTAGCAAGAGTAATTTTATCTCTATTTCGAGTATCGTCTTTCATTCGTCTATTGTAGATTTCTTCAGGTTTTGCAGAAACAGATACAAAGTTTGTTGGTTTAATTATTTTAAGAACATGTTCTGGCAATCCAGGATAATATCCTTCTGGAGAATTAATGAATGCATGAGTGTCAATGATTATAATTTCTTCAGTATATGCAGCAATTTTTTCTGCAGCAACTTTTTGAAGACGTTGTTGTTCAGATACAGATAATTTTCTAAGTTCATCTCTATCAGTAAGACCATTTTCTTTAGCAACATCAAACATCAAAGTTCCATAACTAATCATATGAACATTTTTTTTATGGTTTTTTAGAATTTCAACAATTTTTGATAGTAAAGTGGTTTTTCCTACACCAGGAATTCCTATCATTATGATTTTTTTATTTTCTACCAAGTAAAGCACCCAAACGCGGCATAACAACTTCAACTTGTTCTCTAACTAATTGTGTGTAATAGTTGATGAGAATATCGACCATAAGTAAGATGCCGATTCCAGATCCAAAGACTCCAAGTACATCAGATACTCCGGCTAAGAGACCCAAGATTGCAGAACCTATGATGGTAACTGATGGAATGTATTTGTTTAACAATGCTTCAACTGGAGCATTTGATCTTCTAAATCCAGGAATTTGGACATCTGCATCAAGTAAGTTTTGAGCTGCAGTTTTTGGAGATAGGCCACCAAGTTCAACCCATAATCTACCAAACACAATAACAATTCCGATCATAAATAGAATATACCCTACTGCACGCATTGGATCTAAAGCTGCAACATCCAAACCTCTTGGAGGAGTAATGTAGTAAATGATACCACCGACAGGAGTATTTGGACTGGTAGGATCAAATTGCGCTATAAAATTCATAAAGAAATTATTGTTACGTGGATTCATGTTTGCCCATAACATTTGGAATATGAAAACAGCATTTGCCGTAAGTGCTGATGCTAAAATGACTGGAATGTTTGAGACATACATCAATTTGATTGGATAGACAGCAGAGAAACCTCTGTATTTTGTAGAAACAATTGGAATTTCAATTTTAATGCCTTGAGTAAATACAAGAACCAACAGAATGCCTGCAGTAAGAAATAATCCAAAGATACTAGGTAATTGATTTGAACGGAATAAAATATTTGTAATATCACCACTACCAGTTAAAGATTGAACGATGTATGGAATGATACCAATCATTCCTCCATCTCCAGCAGGTAATGGGCTAAACATACTCCAAAGAATCTGTTGAGCAACGCCTGCCATGATGAATAAACTGATTCCACTTCCGAGTCCCCAGCCTTTCTGAATTAATTCATCAAGAAACATGATAATTACCGACGCCGCCATCAATTGGCCAATCAGAACATATAGAACATAAGGTTCGGTAACACCTGGACCATAAACAGCTGCAGCATATACAATGGATTCAGCCACAATTACAATGTAGGTTACCAGTTTAGTAGCTGTTTGAAAGATTCCTCTTTCCTCAGGTTTCTTGAAATCAAATTTTAGAATATCTGAACCTCTCAATAATTGCATCAAGAGTCCAGCTGTAACTATAGGCCCAATCCCTAATTCAACCAGAGTTCCTTGTTGTGATGCAAAAATAACTCTAGCAAATGCTAGAAAATCAAATTGAGGTGCAGTTGCTCCAAATAAAGGAGTCTGGCCCATTATCATGTAGATAAGCAATGCAATTCCACACCAGAGCAATCTAACTTGTAGAGAAATTTTCTTTTTAGGTTTTGGAACTTGAGGTAAATATGGTTCTGCTTTGAAAACTACTTTTCGAATAATGCTAGTTAAGCTACCTTCAGCCATTATCAGATAACACTTCTCCCCCAACAGCTTTTAGTTTTTCTTCAGCAGATGCAGTAAATTGTTGAACTTTGACGGAATATGCATTCGTTATTTTTCCGCCACCGAGGAGTTTTTTGTATCCTGCACTTACAAGGTCTACAATTTTTTTGCCTCCTTCTTCTTTACCGAACTTTATGAACAGGTCATCTAGATCTCTAAGACTTGCCCAGTTTTTGATAATGTTTGGGTGAGGTGTTTTAGGTATATCATGGCCATAATGATCTGGATCTTCTTTCAACATAGTGCTTCTATGATGTTTTTTCATACCAGTAACTCCAAGACCACCTTTGTGACCACTTGCACGGTGTTGACCTACTTGCCCCCATCCCATGTGTCGTCCGCCTCTAAGTCGTCTTGTTTTTCGTAATCTAGTTGCCATGTTAAATCATTCTCCTTACGATAGTGTCAAGTTCTTTGTTTTGTCCAAGAACACCTTTCTGTCCATAAAGTTTCTTTGTACTTTTTTTGAATCCATGAACAGGAGGTGCTAAAGCAAACCAAGGTTTTAGGGGTTTTAATTTTGATAGTGTTGCCTTACCTTCAGCCAAAGCTGCCCCCAATTCTTCAACACTTGCAAATCCTAATTCTTTTAAATCATCGGCAGTTACTTTTTGATAACCGCCTTTTCTTGCTTTCTTATCTACCAATTCAGTTGCCAAAGATGCATCAATTTCAACCCAAGAAACATAGTGTTGTACTTTTCTTAACATTCCCAAAGTATTGTCTTTGGCAGGTAGAATAGTTGCACGATATTTTTTATCTAATTTTAACAAAGTCATAGTAGTTGTTGCCCAATACGGACAATCTGCTTGACCTTTTATTCTGACAACAAGATATGCGTTAACCATAATTTATCAACCCTGACTGAATGTCTGCCTAAGACAAGCCAATACTGCTTTTGAAGTAGAACCCATTGTAGGAGTAGAACCTTTTGCTGTAGTCCATGCGTCTTTAAGACCAGCTAATTCCAATAATCGTTTAATTTTACCACCTGCTACAAGACCTAATCCACGAGGTGCAGGAATAATTTCAATTGTAACACTTCCACCTTTTCCTTTAACTTTGAATGGTACAGAATGTTTTTGATCACATCTACATTCCCAACTACCGCATCCCATTTTGATAGGGCTGACATTAAGAAAAGCTTGGCTAGTTGCTTTTTCAATAGCAATTCTCATTTGTTTTGATTTTCCTTGTCCAATACCCAAGTAACCATTCTCATTACCAGTGGCAACAATTGCTTTGAATCTAGTTGATTGACCGTTTGTAGTCATTCTTTGGATAATGCCTACATCAACGACTTCACTTTTCAAATCAGGTAATAATTTCTTGATAATTCCAGACTCTTGAATACGTAATCCGGCTTCATAAATTTCTTCCAAGGATGAAATTTCCCCAGATGCAACTTTTTGTCCCAAGATAGTTTTTGGAACCCAAACCTCTTCTTCTGCTTCTCGTCGTGGTCGTCTTGGACGATCTCCACCTGCAGCTCCACCTGGTGGACCTCTGCCATATACTGGTGGACCTCTACCTCTTCCCCCTTGTCCGGGTTTGGATTGTCCAGGTTTAGTTTGTGCTGTTTGACTCATTTCTATTTGACCTCACTATCAATTGATGATTTTATTTTTGAAACTTCATTTTTTACTGTAAGATGTTCGCCGTTAATTCTCTCATCAGATGGAAATGTTTCTGAATCAGCTGGAACCTCAACACCGGCATCAATTACTCCTTTCAGAGCAGCAGCCATTCTTTGAGTATATCGTCTAGTTCCAGTATACAAGATTGCACCTTTTGCACCATTTCCCAAGGCCTTCTTACCAGCCAAGTAACCAGTTAGATATGCAGCAGGTACACTTTTTCTAGAACCCTTCCATCCTTTTTCAAGTAAGTATCTAGAATGTGCAGAAGCAATAACTGTATCACCAGTCATGCCAGGTTTTAAAATTTGGACTTGGGTATTTTCATTAGTAATATTAACAGTGATAAAATCGCGCTTACCCATCAACATGGTTCCACGTTTTTTATAATTGGTCTTTTCCTCTCTTAATCTTCTCAATATTTTCGAATAGGCCATCTATAGAAACCGAGTTTGAATCTGCTCTTATATACGTTAAGCGCGAATTAGAGCAGCAAGTAAAGCTTTCTGTGTATGTAAACGATTTTCTGCTTCATCCCAAACAACTGACTGTGGACCATCAATTACTGATGAAGTTACTTCTTGTTCTCTCTTAGCTGGAAGGCAGTGTAAAAAGATCGCATCTTTCTTTGCTGACTTCATCAATTCATCATTAACTTGATACTTTGGCAAGAATTTCTGTAATCTTTTTTTGTCAAGATTATGAATGGATGAAAAAGTATCTGCAACAATTACATCGGCATTTTTAGCTGCAATAAATGGATCAGATATCAATTCTATGTTTGTTGATTTTTTGGCTTGCTTTACAACATTTTTGTCTGGCTCAAAGCCCTTTGGAGTGGCAATAGACATCGAGATTCCCGCTAATGCTGCACCATAAATCATAGAGTTGCAGACATTATTACCATCGCCAATCCATGCAATTTTTAATCCTTTGAATTTTTTCTTTTTTTCTTTAATTGTCATAAAGTCTGCCAATATTTGGCAAGGATGAAATGTATCAGAAAGTCCATTAATTACAGGGACGCTTGCAAATTCAGATAGTTTTTCAAGTAATTCATGATCATATACACGTGCCATAATACAATCAGAATATCGTGATAGAGTTTTTGCAGTATCTTCTATTGATTCTCCACGAGATAACTGCATGTCATTTGATGAAAGATTAATTGCATGTCCACCCAATTGATACATGCCAACTTCAAAACTAACACGTGTTCTTGTAGAAGGTTTTTGAAAAATCATTGTCAATGTTTTATTTTTTAAAATAGGTTTGTTTCCACCTTGTTTGAGTTCTTTTTTTAGTTTAATGGAATCATCGATTAATCCTGCAAATTCTTTTGGTGACAATTCCGCCAAAGTGAGTAAATTTTTAGTTTGAAGTTTCATTTTCTTAAGAATCCAAATCTTCCTCGTTTCTTTTCAGGTTTGTCTTCTTTATCATGTTTTTGTATCTCTTTGTCTCGGACATCATGTGTATCATTTGATTCTCCAGGTTTAGGTCTGCCAGATTCAATCCATTTACGAATCTTATCACCCAAATTGATTGCATCATCATCATTTTCAGGTGGAGGAATATCAAATAGTTCAGAATATGTTGTGATATCTACATCTTTGATTCCTTCAAAAGGATCTTCAGGATTGGATTCTAGTTCTGGTGTTGGTTCAGGTTCTGGTGTTGGTTCAGGTTCTGGTGTTGGTTCAGGTTCCTGTCTCTTATACACATCTCCGAGCCCACGAGACAGTC
>NZ_JBSWSN010000008.1:0-68055 GCF_054095935.1 Candidatus Nitrosopumilus sp. bin_32a
AATTACTACCTGAATCAATAACTGAACCAGAACCACCCTCAAGTCCTAGAGGTTCACTACCAAAAGATTCCGCAGAAGAACTTCCTCAAGAATTAGAATTACTACCTGAATCAATAACTGAACCAGAACCACCCTCAAGTCCTAGAGGTTCACTACCAAAAGATTCCGCAGAAGAACTTCCTCAAGAATTAGAATTACTACCTGAATCAATAACTGAACCAGAGGAAGAAGCTACTCCTGAACAATTATCACAGGTAAATGATATCCAAAAACAAATAGATGATCTAGAAAATATTATCTTTAACCAAAAATTATTTGATGATGAACCAGAGGAAGAAGCTACTCCTGAACAATTATTAAAAGTTAAGGAATTAGAAAAAAAGATTAAAGAATTAGAGTCTGTAGATGTTGAATATGAAACTATTCAAAAACTACGAAAACAAAATAAAAAACTTGATGATATAGAAAACAAACTTCACAATTCAGATAATGTTGAAATCAAAACTTCTAAAACTTCTTCACAAGAAGCCTATTGTGTTAAGTGTAAGGTAAAAAGACTTGTAAAAAATCCTGAAGAAACTATTATGAAAAATGGCAGACCTGCAATTAAAGGAATCTGCTCAGTATGTGATTGCAAAGTTTTCAGAATAGGTAAAATGAAAAAATAAAGTCTCGATATATGATAATAATCACATCTAACTTGATTGCCAAGTTTGATTGAATTTTTTGATAGCCTCTTGATATGCTGTTATTGAATCATCTCCAGAAGTCTTTAGAAATTTTTCCCACTGTTCATTGAATTTTTTAATTGATTCTATGTTAGTTTCTTTAAAGATATTTTCTACCATCTTTGTTTGTTGCTTAATGTATTCAGGACCGATCTCTTCCCAAGTGTTTTCCCAACTTGAACTGACTTTTTTTAACAATTCTGCATCTGATTCTAATGCTTTTTGGCATGCATCATGATATGTCATCAAAGTCTCATTAGTGGCTTTTTGCCACTGTGCAAGAGAATCCTTCCAACCACTTAAAGCAGAATTGTAGTCTTTCCAAGCTTTTTCAAATTCTGGTTTTTTTGATGAATTTGTAACTTGTTTTTTAGGTTTAGAAGCAGGTTTTTTTACTGACTTTTTAGGCGTATTTTTTTTCACCGTCTTTTTAGGAATGCTCTTTTTCTTGACTGCCACATTATATTTTAAAAATAGTAGATGATAAATCTTTCAACAATTTTATTATATCGAAATATTTGGGAGCACTAAAAATCAGATGCCTTGGAAAATATTGGATTGTGTTTTTCATCCTTATTTTTAAATAATTTAAAATGGTTTTTGCATAAATTTCGTGTCTCCTTAAAGCTGATTTGTACCGTCTCTATGGCTTTTTCTTTACACTCTGATATGCTGCATTGCATTAGAAAAAACATCTATTATTCACTAATAAAACTTTGAAATTATGTAATTACCAATGCTAACTTTTTATGATTGCATAATACCAAAAAATTATGGATGATGAAGAGAAAGGGAAACAATTTTTAAAATTAATTGATGATCAGAATAATATCCAATGGAAAATTGTTGCAAAATTGACTGCTCTAATTTCATCTGAATGGAACTCTGAAGAATTAAAAATTGAGATTAAAAATCTGGTAGAAAATCATTCTGAAATCACTAAAGAATTAAACAGCTTAGATGATAAAGGGAGTATTTTATAATGCAGAATCAACCATCAGTGCAATAAATAATACTGCCAAATATGGGCTGGAGAATTTAAACAATGTCCAGGCAGCTTTTTCCATTGGTTTAATCATTACCCATATTGATAATCCTAACATTAGTGCACCTGAAGCGATTGCAGTCCATAGATATACTGCTCCAACCATTTCTTCACCGCTTTGTGTTGTAATGAAAAATGGGGCAATTGAAAATAATACCATTACAACTGTTGAAACTGCAATAGCTCTTGCAGAAGTTTTTTCTGACTGCACTGCAGTTAACATTGGAACATTTACTTTGTTATAATCTTCTTTGAAATGCAAAGTAAGTGCCCAAATGTGCATTGGAATCCAAATGAACACTAGCCCTGCCATGACAAGACCCATTGTCCATAAATCAGACATACTTACTGCTACCCAACCAATCATTGGTGGTGAGCCTCCACATAATCCACCTAAAATTATGTTAGTTCTTGAATTCCGTTTTAAAACATATGAGTAAATTATGATGTTGTTTACTAATCCAAATGCAATGAAAGCAGTCGCCCACGCTCCTTGCTCCAATGTGGTTGTAAAAGAGATTCCAAATGCTAAAACTAATGAGATGCCTGCTAATACTAATCCAAAATTCCTTGCCTTTACTGCAGGATAGATTCTTTTTGATGGTAAAGGTCTGTCTTTTGTTCTTTCCATAATCGCATCGATATCTCTATCATGATAATTAGTCAAAGTATTTGCAGCTGCTGAACCAGCTGCGACAGAAAATAGCATCAAAAGCCAAGTGGCTGGAGATATTTCTATATCATAAATATTGGAAGCTGTTAATGCTGCACCAAATGCTGTAAAAACCAGTAAATACCAAATCTTTGGCTTTGTTAATTCATAATATACTGCTACTCTGGATTCTGACTTTTGCTTTTGCAATATCAGTCACTATCCTTTGATGGCATATATGGCATTGCTTTCATTCGTGATTTCATTTCAATAAATGATTCAGAAGATTGAATTCCTTCAATTCTACCGATTTTTTCAGAGACCATTTTATGCATTTGATCCAATGATTTTGAATACATTGTAACTAGAATGTCAAATCTACCTGTAACTTCGGCAACTTCTCTAACTCCATCAATTTTGAATAATTCTTCAATAATGTGATCTCGTTTTTTTGTATCCATATTGATTCCAGTTAATGCTTTTACAGTATATCCAAGCTCTTCATCATTAACAACAATTGTAAAACGCTCAATTAATTTTCTCTTTACTAATCGTTTGATTCTGGAATATACTACGGATGAGTTAACATTGATTTTTTTTGATAAACGAGGAACTGAAATTGAGGCATCACTGGATAATTCTGATAAAATTTGTAAATCTAGCTCATCTACTTTTACCGTTTAAAACACCTGAGTCGATCTAGATTTTTGGATCTTATAAAGTTATTATTGTAAAAATTGCAAAAAATTATCTAAATCTTGCCTTTTTTGTATAACATCTCTGCTAACAAAACTGCTCCTTTTGCTGAACCCATTTTTTTATTGTGGGAGAACAACATGTATTTCAAACCGTTATCAAATAATTCCTCTGTTTCAACTCTTCCAATCGTTGTAGTCATTCCATCTCCTACACCTCTTTCCATTCTTGGTTGAGGTCTAGTTGGATCTTCATGAAATGCATAGTATTTTTCAGGAGCAGATGGTAATCCAGCTACTGAAATATCTTTGTTGCATTGATCATAGGTATCTTTTGCTTTTATGGGATCAATTTTTTCTGTAGTTTCAACAAAAACTGATTCAGTATGACCGTCTATTACTGGGACTCTTGTACAAGTACAACTAATTCTAATATCTGCATCCACAATTTTCCCATCTTTTAGCTTGCCTAAAATTTTCCTTGTTTCTAATTTTACTTTACCTTCTTCTTTTGGAATATATGGGATGATATTATCAGTAATTCCCATTGCTGAAACGCCTGATTTTCCGCCACCAGATATTGCTTGCATAGAAGTCATCATGACTTTTTTTGCTCCATATTTTTCAAGTAATGGTTTTAATGTAATTGCTAACCCTGTTGTAGTACAATTTGGTAATGGTGCTACCCAACCTTTCCAGTTCCTATTCTTCTTTTGGGTCTCAAGCAATTCTGTTTGCTCATCATTAATTCCTGGAATCAGTATTGGGACATCGTCTTCATATCTATAAGCAGAACTAGTAGAGATAACTGGCAAATCTGCAGCCATTTTAGTTTCAATAGCTCTAGCTGCTTCTGATTCTACTGCTGAAAACACTAGATCCAATTGAGAAACATCTAACTCATCAACTGATTTAACTGTCATTTCTTTGATGTATTCTGGAATTTCCCCTCCTACATCCCATGCTACAATTCCACTTGCATCTTTAATTGAATCAAGATATTTTTTTCCTGCTGAACGTGAAGATGCGGCAATTTGAGTAACTTCAAACCATGGATGATTATTTAATGACTGAACAAATTCTTGACCAACAGAACCTGTAACTCCAATTATTGCCACTCTTTTTTTACTCATGTTTTCTTTATTGATCGCTTTCAACTAATAATCGTTTTCTGGATTACCAAAACATACTAAATCGGCTAATTCTATTTGGAACTGTGAAAATAAGAACAAAATCATCAATTCGTAGACATGTACCTGTGGTTCACGGTGGAAGGAACTCTTCACAAAGTACTGACTCACAAATTATTGATTTTAGCTCAAATGTATCCCCTATAGGAACGCCATCATCTGTCAAAAAAATTCTCAAAAAAAACATTGAAAATATCAAACACTATCCAGATTTTAGTTCATCAACAGTAATTTCAAGCCTGAAAAAATATACGAACTTGGAAAGATCAAATCTCATAGTTGGGAATGGGGCAATTGAGATACTTTATAATTTTTGTTTTTCATTTTTATCTAAAAAAACTAAAGTGTTGATTCCAATTCCAACTTTTCAAGAATATGAAACAGCAGCTAAACTCAACGAATGTAAAATTTCATATTTCAAAACTATGAATTTATCTGAAAATCTAGATATTTTTATTTCAAAAATCCCAAAAAAAGGCTGTGTATTCATTTGCAATCCTAATAATCCTACAGGGCAACTATTATCAAAAAACCAATTACTTCAAATAATTATAAAAGCAAAAAAACTATCTACAATTGTATTTGTAGATGAATGTTTTATAGAAATGGTTCCAGAATCAAATGAATCTGTAATATCTTATGTTAAAAAATACAAAAATCTTTTTGTTTTACGTTCTCTGACAAAATCATTTGCATTACCTGGAATTCGTATTGGATATGCAGCAGGTTCAAAAGAAATGATTAAAATTTTACAAAAAATAAAAATTCCATGGAGTGTAAATTCATTAGCTCAAGATGCAGCAAATACATCTCTTAAAAATAAATCTCATCTTATTAAATCAAACTTTGTAATCAAAAAAGAACTAAATTATTTAACAAGTAAAATTAGTGAATTAAATGGATTTGATTGCAATTATTCTTCAACAAATTTTATTCTAATAAAAACAATAAAAGATTCAACTCAATTACAAAAGAAATTACTTGAACATAAAATCTTAGTTAGAGACTGTAAAAATTTTAGAGGATTAAACAATCATCATATTAGAATTGCCGTTAAATCCCATAAAGACAATCTAAAACTTGTAAAAGCATTGGAGAAGATAAAATGAAATCTTTGATGATTCAAGGTACTTCATCTGGAGCTGGAAAAACAACATTGGTTGCAGCTCTTTGCAGAATTTTTTCTGATAAAGGTTACAGTGTCGCACCTTTCAAATCCCAAAATATGTCAAATTTTTCATATGTTACGCCTGAATTTGAGATATCTCGTGCTCAGGCGATTCAGGCTATTGGTTCACGATGTAAAATTACTCCAGATCTAAATCCAATTTTATTAAAACCAATAGGAAATTACAACAGCATTGTATATCTAAACGGAAAACGATACAAGAAAATGCATGCAAAAGAATACTATGAAAAATTTGTAAATCACAAAGGCATTGAAGTTGCAGTAAAATCTCTTAAAATATTACAAAAAAATTATGATTTAGTTGTTTTAGAAGGTGCAGGATCTCCAGCTGAAATCAATTTACAAAAATTTGATATTGCAAATATGAGGATTGCTCACAAAGCAAACGCTGCTGTATTGTTGGTTTCAGATATTGACAAAGGTGGTTCTTTTGCAAGTCTTGTTGGAACGATGGCTTTAATTGAAAAAAAATATCAAAAATTAGTAAAAGGTTTCATCTTTAACAA
The DNA here is from genome assembly GCF_054095935.1 of Candidatus Nitrosopumilus sp. bin_32a. Lineage (NCBI taxonomy): Archaea > Thermoproteati > Nitrososphaerota > Nitrososphaeria > Nitrosopumilales > Nitrosopumilaceae > Nitrosopumilus > Candidatus Nitrosopumilus sp. bin_32a. Next base: position 6,006 of record NZ_JBSWSN010000008.1, read on the forward strand.
ATTTCGAGGAGATTTGGATGTACTGAGACCTGGATTTGAAAAACTCAAAAACATTACAAAGATCCCAGTTATTGGCACTGTTCCGTTAATACCCTTAGACTTGCCAGAAGAAGATTCTCTTAATTCTACTCCTAAAAATATTAAATGGACTAAGAAAAATATTTCAAAAATTGATGATGAATTAAATAAATTGGCAAAAACTGTCAAATCTAATGTTGATATAAAATCTATTGAGAAGATGCTACAATGATTATTGAATCTTTTTTTGTAATTGGTTTAGCTATTTTACTTGATTTTAAATTTGGAGATCCTAAAAATAAATATCACCCTACATCTTGGATTGGAATTTTAATTGCCAAACTCACTCCTATGGCAAAAAATGAACATCCTTTGATAGAAAAATTTGGTGGTATCTGTGTTGTTACAATTACTTCTGGTTTGGTAATTTCATTACTTTTTGCATTAAATATTGGAATAACTTTGATAACCATTGATTATGTTTCATTGATTGTTTCTGTAATTCTTGGTGGATTATTACTAAAAACTACCATTGCCATTAATGGAATGGAAAAACATGCAAAATCTGTTTTGCAATCCTTGGATGAGGAAAATCTCGATATGGCTCGAAATCATCTGTCTATGATTGTTAAGCGAAATACTAAGAATCTAGACGAGAATCATGTACTTTCAGGCGTACTTGAAAGTATTAGTGAAAACACAGTTGATGGGATAACTGGACCATTGTTTTACTATGCACTTTTTGGACTGCCTGGAGCATTTGTATACCGTGTGATTAATACCGCAGATTCGATGATTGGGTACAAGACTGATATTTTTAAAAATATTGGTTGGTTTGCAGCAAATTGTGATAGTATTCTAAATTACATTCCCTCTAGACTAACAGGATTGGTAATGATTCTCTCTGCTGCTATTTTACAAAACAATTGGAAAGAATCTTACAAAATAATGATCAGAGATGGTAAAAAAACTGAGAGTCCTAATGCTGGATATCCTATGGCTGCTTTAGCAGGAGCTCTGGAAACAAAATTTGAAAAAATCAATCATTACAAACTAGGTGATGGTGAAATGATTCTAACAAAACAACATGTGCATTCTGCAATATCTATTATGAAACTTACTTCGATACTTTTCTTTGGAATAATCGCTATTCCAATAATTTCCATTTTATCTTTTGTAGGATGGTGGATACATGTTTAAAGAAATTGGATCTGTTTTTTCATTTTTGACGATCTTCCCATCATCAAATGCTTCGTTAGATAATATTGCAAAATACATGTTCATGTTCCCCATTGTTGGAATTGCTATTGGACTTTTAATTGGTTCATTAGGTTTTGGTTTGTCTTTTTTCTTAGAACCATTGTTAGTTAGCTTGTTAGTAGTTGCATCTATTGCAATAGTCACTGGAATACATCATGCAGATGGTTTGGCTGATTTTGCAGATGGATTGATGGTGAAAGGTTCAAAAGATAAAAAACTCAAAGCCATGAAAGATCTTTCTACTGGTTCAGCAGGTATTGTTGCAATTGTATTGTACATTATTGGTTTGATAGTCACTATTTCTCTTACCAGTGGATTTGATTTGTTTAAGGCAATTTTGATTAGTGAAATTTTAGCGAAATTTTCAATGGTTTTGATGGCTAGTTTGGGAAAATCAGCTTCGTTAGGCTCAAATTCTCCATTTGTCGAATTTATGAAAGACAAGAAAAAGCTTTCAGCAGCATTTCTCATTATGCTTATCCCTGTAATTGTAATTGGTGAAACTACAGGTTTGATAATGCTTGGTGTGACTGTTGTTTTAACCATGTTTCTTTTAGCTCTATCTACTCGTAGTTTTGGTGGAATTACCGGTGATGTTCTCGGATCTACTAACGAATTTACTCGATTAGCTTCTTTGATGGTGTTTGTTTCAATATGATTGGACTTGTTATGGCTGGTGGTAAAGGTACTAGAATGAATTTGGATGATGAAAAATTATTACTCAAATTTAAAAAACCTGTTATTCTTCATGTAATTGATTCACTAAAAAATTCAAAATCTTTTTCAAAAATTCTAGCTGTTACCAGTTGCAATTCTCCTAAAACAAAAAAACTATTAGAAGAAAATGATGTTGAAACTTTTGACACTTCAGGAATTGGTTATGTTGAAGATCTAAATTCAACACTAAAAACTATACATGATCATGTTTTAGTCACTTCTGGCGATTTACCATTGCTTGATGAAGAAATAATTAAAACAATAGCTAATCAATTTGATCCTAAAAAAACTTGGACTAGTATTCTTGTGACTAACAAATTTTTAACCACACTTGGTCTAGAGTCTGATTTCTCTGTTGATTTTAACGGCCAAACATGTCATTACACTGGAATTTCTTTAGTTAATTCAGAAAAAATTTCTTCTATGGAAAGCTTAATTGAAAATTATATCATAATTGATGATAAGAGAATCGCATTTAATCTAAATTCTAAACAAGATTATGATTTACTCAGCACTGCCTGAAATCTTGCCATTGATTTGGGCTTTGGATCCAGTTGGTTCTGAAATGGCATTTCCACAGGAATTGCATGCAATTTGTGTTGATGCATGTGAATAAACTATTTGCAATTCACCACATTCATTGCAATTGACTTTTTGAAACTTGCTAGATGGCTTTGGAATTTCAATATGATCTTTCTTCATGCTGCTACCAACTCAAATTTCTTAATTCTAACGCCTTTTTTATTGTATTTCTTTTTACAAACAGTACATGTCATAAGAGGAGTAACTTTCTTTGTAACTTTGGCTGGTTTTGCTAATTTTGGGAATTTTTGTCCACCATATCCCTGTTTACGTTCTGCATGTCTACGCTCACCTGCTGCAGAACCTCTTCTTTTTCCAGCCTTGTAAATGGAGACCTTTTGTTCGGTATGTGTTTTGCATTTTGCACAATACTTTCTGATCACCTTAGGAATGTTCATATCAACAAAACCTCTTCAACCGTAATTTAAGCATTGAATCTATAATAGGCGCAAAAACCAATTAAAAGAAGTGACTTCGAGCCTAGCAAATTCGATCTTGTCCCTTAACTCTGTAGCAATGGGTGATAAGAAAGCCGATCTGATTTTAAAAAATTGCAATTTACTGTCTGTCTATACAAGAGAAATAATTCCAAAAATTCAGATTGCTATTATCAATGACAGAATTGCCTATGTTGGTCCAGATGCAACACATACTGTTGGTCCAAAAACTATTGTAATTGATGTAAAAGAAAAATATGCCAGTCCTGGTTTTGCAGATCCGCATTTACACATTGATCAATTCGTCTTACCATCTGAATTTGTAAAAAAGGCTTTACTTTGTGGTGTAACTTCTCTATTTTCTGATCCTATTGATATAGTAAGTGTGGGAGGGTATCGGGGTTTTCAAGAATTTTTAAAACTTGGTGAGAATACCCCAATCCGGATTTTCCAAGTAGTTCCAGGCGGTCTTCCAGTAGATGCAAAATTTAGTAGTAGTAAATCATTATCATTATCTCAAGAAAAATCTGCAGTGAAGCATCCACATGTACTTGGATTAGGTGAAGTTTTTTCTTGGACTAAAGTTACTTCACGTGAACCAAAAACAATGAAATCACTTTCATCAATGTTGGAATGTGATTGCATAATTAATGGACATACTGCTGGTGCAAGTGAGAAAAAACTCAATGCATATGTCTCATCTGGAATCTTATCTTGTCATGAACCAATAAATTTTGATCAAGTTTTAGAAAGATTACGTCTTGGAATGTGGATAATGATCAGAGAGGGTTCTATTAGACGTGATTTAAAGGAAATAATTCCACATGTTTTGTCTCATGGAACATATCTTAATCGCTTAATGTTCTGTTCTGATGGTCTTGATCCACTTGATATGTCTAAATTTGGTCATATAGATCACTGCATAAGAGAATCAATCAAACTTGGTCTAACCCCAATAGATGCAGTTACTATGGCATCAAAGAACAATTTTGATTATTATAATATGGGAAAAGATCTTGGTGGTATTGCTCCTGGAAAATTAGCAGATATTTTAATTTTTGATGATTTAAAATCATTCAAACCAAACAAAGTCTTTGTTGGAGGCAAACTTGTAGTATCTAATGGACAAATAGTCGCACCAATTAAGAAACAAATAATCCCGTCTTGGATTAAAAAAACTGTAAAATTAAAAAAATTCTCTGAAAATGACTTTGTTATAAAATCAAAAAAGAAAGATGTTATTGCAAATACCATCTACATGCAAACTGAAATTATTACAAAGATAGGCTCTGCCGAACTTCATTCTAAAGATGGCCATGTATCATCTTCATTAGATTCTGATATTTGGAAAGTTGCAGCATTTGATAGAGTTCATGGGACTAAGAAACATTCTATGGGATTTCTTGAAAATTTTGGCGCAGACATTGGTGCATTTGCCTCAACATGGAGTTTTCATGAAAATGACATGATCGTAATTGGATCAAATGATTCTGATATGGCAATTGCTTCAAATCATCTTATCAAGAATCAGGGTGGTCTGGTTGTAGTCAAATCTGGAAAGATTGCTGCTTCACTACCTTTGCAGTTTGGTGGGATTATTTCTACGGATTCTTTTGAAAAAGTTTCATCTAATTTTGAAAAAATCAATAATACTATTGTGGATTCAGGTTCTAAATTTTCTAGACCACACTTGATTCCGTTATTCCTGCCTTTTCTGGCACTACCGTCTGTTAGAATTCTTTCTGGTGGAATTGTTGATGTGAAAAAACGCTGTTACATTTCACCGATCTACTAAGTAAATGTTAAAAAGGGGGATTCAGTGGATTGAAGCTGAATCTAAATGGCATCAATTCAACAAGGACCTAATGGACCAGTTTTAGTTCTCAAAGAGAGTGCATTACAGCAAAAAGGTAAAGATGCTCAACAAAATAATATTGCTGCAGCAAAACTAGTCGCACAATTAGTTAGAAGCAGTCTTGGACCTAGAGGATTAGATAAAATGTTAGTTGATTCCTTAGGTGATGTTACTATTACAAACGATGGTGCAACAATTTTAAAAGAAATTGATGTTCAGCATCCTGCAGCCAAAATGATGGTTGAAATTTCTAAAACTGTAGATAATGAAGTAGGAGATGGTACAACATCTTCTGTGATTTTTGGGGGTGCATTATTGGCCAGAGCTGAAGACCTTCTTAACAAAGATGTTCATTCTTCAACTATTATCGATGGATATCAAGCAGCAGCTGATAAAACACTTGAAATTTACTCTGATATGGCAAAGAAAATTCAGCCTGATGATAGAGCATCTCTATTAAAAATTGCTACAACAAGTATGCAATCAAAATTAATTTCTGAAGATAGCACATTCCTTTCCAAAATTATCGTTGATGCTGTTCTTAGCATTGCAACAAAGAAAGGTGATGCTTATTCTGTTGATCTTGAAAATATTAAAGTAGAAAAGAAAGCTGGTGGCTCAATTGATGATACACAAATTATCAAAGGAATTGTTTTAGATAAAGAAATTGTCCATAGTGGAATGCCTACAAAAATTGAAAATGCAAAAATAGCATTACTTAATTCAGCATTAGAAATTGAAAAAACTGAACTAAGTGCAGAAATCAGAATTACTGATCCAACTCAAATGCAGATGTTCTTAGAAGAAGAAAATAGAATGCTAAAATCTATGGTTGATAAGTTACATGATGTAGGAGCCAATGTTCTAATCTGTCAAAAAGGAATTGATGATATTTCACAACATTATCTTGCAAAGTATGGTATTATGGCAGTTCGTCGTGTCAAAGAGAGTGATATGATTAAACTTTCTAAAGCCACAGGGGGACGTGTAATTAGTAATCTTGATGATCTTTCAGAAAATGATCTTGGTATTGCAAATTTGGCTCATCAAAAGAAAGTTGAATCTGACAAATGGGTCTTCATTGAAGGTTGCAAACATCCACAATCCGTCACAATGTTGATTCGTGGTGGTACACAAAGAGTAATTGATGAAGTTGATCGTTCAATTCATGATTCTTTAATGGTTGTAAAAGATGTTATTGAAAAACCAGCAATCGTAGCTGGCGGTGGCGCACCTGAAGCATTTGCAGCCTCACTTCTCAAAGATTGGGCTGATAATTTTGATGGACGAGAACAACTTGCAATTAAAAAATATGCAGAGGCATTAGAAACAATTCCACTTACAATTGCTGAAAATGCTGGAATGGACCCAATTGATACAATGGCTAATCTTAGAGCAAGACAAAATCAAGGTCAAAAATGGACTGGCATTGATGCTAGAAATATGAAGATTGCAGATATGATGGCAATTAACGTCGTAGAACCAATTGTAGTTAAAGAACAGATTATCAAATCTGCAACTGAAGCTGCATGCATGATTCTTAGAATCGATGATGTTATCGCCGTATCTGGTGCCCCAGGCGGAATGGGATAAAATCTTAGTCAAAGCTTAAGCGTTTTAATTTCTGTAAATAATTGATGTACAAACTTGGTGTTGATTTAGGTGGCACTAAAACTGAAGCAGTTCTTCTAGATGTAAATTTTAACGTCATTAAAAGAAAAAGAATTCCAACACCCAAAGATGATTACCAAAAAATTCTAAATTCTATGTCATCTTTAATTATGGAAATATCTGAGGGCATATCTGATTATTCTTTAGGAATTTGCACACCTGGAGCAATTTCTAAGCAAACTGGTTTGATTAAAAATAGTAATACACAATGCTTGATTGGAAAATCATTAAAGGCAGATCTAGAAAATAAACTTGGGAAAAAAATTTCTATGGAAAATGATGCAAATTGTTTTGCGATGGCAGAAGCAACATTAGGTGCTGCTGCGGATTTTGATTTAGTTTTTGGTGTTGTACTTGGAACTGGTATTGGGGGCGGAATAGTGATTAATAAAAAACTCCATACTGGAAGAAGTAACATTGGTGGTGAGTGGGGCCATCATACCTTGCATCGTAATGGAAATCAGTGTTATTGTGGTAAAACTGGATGTGTGGAGACGTACATTAGCGGTCCGTCACTAGAAAGTCATTGGACCCAACTAACCGGAAAATCCCAACATTTACCTGAAATTCTTACTGATGTTGATAATGAATATTGGGAAAAATGGAAAAATGAATTTGTAGAAAATTTTGGATATGGTCTTGCAAATGTTATTGATATTTTGGATCCTGATGCAATTGTTTTAGGTGGTGGTTTATCAAATATTGATTTTTTGTATACTGAAGGAAAAGAATCTGTTTATGATAAAGTATTTTCTGATTTAATCGATACTCCTATTTTGAAAAATAAATTGGGTGATTCTGCAGGTGTTTTTGGTGCATGCATGCTTGAATGATATTTCCAAATTGGAATCTACTTGTCAAAAAACTTGTCCATTATAGATATATTCAATCTAATTTAATGAATTTTAGATAAAAATTGATTTCAAAAATAATACTTGGATTTTTCTCAATAGCAATGTTATTTCAAATAAATTCCATTTATGGTCTTGATGAATTGCCTATTGTCACTATAGATTTTATCTCTGGAACCATTATTGATCTTGATAAAAATCCTCAAATGATTAGAGCCGATATTCAAATTCAAAATTATGATCCACAACATGGTTACCACTTTATGGAGATTACTAGATTAAGTGATGGGGAAATTCTCAAAACCACTGAAATTTTACCTAAAGTTATAAACGATAATCTATTTGGAGTTCAAATATTACATTATCTTGAACCTGGTGATTTTGAAACAAACATTGTAGGTGAATATGGGTTGAGAGTTTTTTCTGAATTTGGTCCAACATCTGCTTCATCAACATTTTCTATAATTCAATCTAGCAAGCCTGTAATTGTTACTCAAAATATTGAGGAATCTGAAGTGGAAGTTGAATTAGAAAAAGAAGTTCAATTATTACAGATTGAAAATCCAATAGAATCTAAAATACCAACTTGGGTTCATGACATTTTTGTATGGTATGCAGAGGAAACAATTTCAGAAAATGAACTATTATCTGCAATAGAATATTTAATTTCTGAAAAAATTATCAATGTGAGTTAATTTGGACATCCTTCCATCTTTGAAATAGAATAGCCATCAGTCATGATTTCAATCTCCATGTCTTCTGGTACTGACTGTGTATGACAAAACTTGCATTCATTTGTAGTTACTGTGGATGATTCCTCCCCGATAGATTTTAGCCATTCTTTAGCATAGGATATTGCTTTTTCTATATCGCTTGTGTCTGTGACTACATCAAAATGCATTGTATGGCCATCTTTTGCCTTTACATATGTATCAAAAACATGAAAATCCATACTGATCACAATTTATGATGAGTGCTTATTTTTAATTGTTAGAATTTTTTCAACAATTGTATTTACATCTGCATTTAATTCAACACTAGTTAAAATTAATCCTGCCCCCCCAATTGGAATTGTTACTCGATAAATTTTTTCATATTTAGCTAATGCATAAATTGGTTTTCCAATCTTATCTGCAGTTTTTTTACGTGTAGACCAACGGTACACTGCTTGAGATAATGATAATTCAGTTTCCTCTCTTGATAGATGGCTTTTCAATCCTGGTCTCATTTTTTCATACAGCTCTCCGAAATCATACATTCCAACATACCGAATATCTTTATCACACTCTAAAATCTCGTCACAAATTTTTTCATATTCCATTTTAATCACTATTGAGGTTCAATGGTTGCAGGTGGTTTGCTTGAAATAGTATATGTGACCCAAGTAACATCTTCAATCTCATTTGTTATTCTATTGCTCATTTTTTCTAATAATCCATGTGGCAATCTTGTCCAATCTGCAGTCATGGCATCTACTGAATCTACGACTCTGATCATGACTATGTTCCCATATCTACGTTCATCTCCGACAACTCCTACTGCTCTGTCATCTCCTACTGCAGCGTATGCTTGCCATACTTTTTCATACAAACCTGCTACCATCAACTCTTCTTCTACAATCTTACTTGCAACTTTACAAATTTCCAGTTTTGTTGGAGTTATTTCTCCAATTATTCTAACTGATAATCCTGGACCTGGAAATGGATGTCTCATGAAAAGCTTTTCTGGAACTTGAAGAATTTTTGCAATTTTCCTTACTTCATCTTTATACAAATCTCTTAGCGGCTCTAAAATTTCTAAATCAAGCCAATCTGGTAGTCCGCCTACATTATGATGAGATTTGATTACTGCTGCAGGCCCTTTTGATACGCCGCTTTCAATTACATCTGGATATAGTGTACCCTGAGCTAACCATTTGAAAGGACCGCTGTTTTTAGCAAAATCTGTAAAAACATGAATAAATTCTTCTCCTACAATCATTCTTTTCTTTTCAGGGTCTTCTACTCCTTTGAGTTTTCCAAGAAATTGATCAGCAGCATTAATTGAGGTAAAATCTACTTTGAAATTGTCTTTGAACATATCTTCAATTTCTTTTTCTTCGTTTAATCGTAACAACCCATTATTTACAAAAACACACTTTAGCCTATCTCCTATTGCTTTGTGAATTAACAATGCTACTACTGTTGAATCTATGCCTCCGCTTACTCCGCAAAGTACATTTCCGTCAATTTTTGAAATTTTCTCAACAGCTGTATCGATAAAACCCTCCATGGTCCAATCTTGTTTTGCACCACAAACCTTCAAAACAAAATTCTTTAGAATTTCTGTACCTTGTTCTGTGTGTACCACTTCAGGATGAAATTGAATACCGTAAATTGATTTTTCCTCTGATGCAATTGCTGCTGCTTTTGCGCCTTCGGTGTGGCCTATTACTTTGAAACCTTCAGGAATTTCCTCTGCTTCATCACCGTGACTCATCCATGCTCTAACTGATTCACCAATTCCGTTTAGGAGATCCTTATCATTGTCAATTGTTAGTAATGATGAACCATATTCTTTGTTTGCTCTTTTCACTTTACCTCCAAATTTGTTAACAATCAATTGATGACCATAACAAATTCCAAGAAGTGGTAAATTCATATCAAAAATTTTATTTTCTGGTATTGGAGCATCTGAACTATAAACACTTGATGGACCTCCAGAAAAAATTATTCCTGTAGGATTTAGTTTTTGTAATTCCTCATAACTAATGTCATATGGAACCAGTTCTGCATAAACTGAAAATTCTCTAATTCTTCTGCAAATTAAATGGCTGTATTGAGAACCAAAATCTAAAACTACAATTTTGTCCATACTATCACTTGTTTATGTTCTCAAGCATTCTAGTTAGTGACCATCCTGCTGTGTTAATTAACTCATTTACTCTTTCTTTTTGCCTATAATTTTTAATTATGATTTCTCTAATGTCTGCGCCATTTTTGTTAACAATATAATCAATCACTGATTCTTTTTGGATTTTTCCATTTTCTGCCTCTGCAACATCCTTCTTTTTCATTTCTCCAATTATTCTATCTAAAAAGAATGATTTGAAAGGTGGGGTATCTGCATTAATTATAATTTCATTATCTAAAACTATGGAAACCTGATCTGGTGTGACAAATGCATTGGCGATAATTTTACCATCATTGACTCTTTTAATTGGAATTGAATTTTCCACAGGTTTTTCTATTATTTCCGGTTTTGGTTCAATCTCTTTTTTTATTTCTATTTGAGAAGCTTTAGTGAAACTAGATCCTTTTAAGAACAAGTCTAAAACTGTAATATTTTTTTCTAGCATTTCTATCCCTTCCTGGTGTTTGTCAATTTGCTCGATCAAACTTTCCTTTAAAGCAACGATCTCTTTTACTTGCTCTTCTGAGAATTTCATGATTTGATTAATCATGAATGGGTATTAAATGCATTCTAGGTAATTATGATATCCATCTCTTTGTATGATATTTTTTTAAATCCTTCAATTGGCTTTGATGTGGTGAACAATTCTGCCTTTGTAAATGTGGATAGCCATTTCAAAAGAGATTCGCCTCTTTTTAATTTCATCAATTTTATTTTCCTATCTGATCTTTTAGTTTCTGAATATTTTCCAATCCGTTCTCCAAAATCCATTCCTATCAAAATAATTTTTTTTGCTTGGAAATGATTAGCTAGAAAAACTCCTCTATCTCCATCTGTAAAACCACCAAAATTTTCTATTTTACCAAAAGGCGATGATTGTGTTGTTCCAATATAATTTTTAAATTTCTTTACAAATTCTAATTTTTCTATGTTATCACCATGTGCGTGTACCACAAAGATGGATTTAGTTTTTCCAATTTTTTCAAGCGTATTTACATCTCCATCTAAATCTGTTACAATAATGTCTGGTATGATGCCATTTTCTACAAGTGGTTTTATCGAACTATCTGCAGCGATTTTGACAATTTTTTTATAATTTTTTAATTTTGGAATGGCAGATGTCAAAGATGGTCCAGAACCAATCACCAAAACTGTTTTTCCTTTGATTAAACTGATGATTTTTTCATTAACCTCAGTTTTTTTTAAAATTGAATTTAAAATAATGGCTGATTCTTTGTCCTTTTTTTCACTATACTTGAATTCTTTTAAAATCTCACGGTATCTCTTTTCCCAACCTATAATCATCATATCACTCAAATTGCATTAGATTTGATAAATCATGTGGCAAAAATTGGGAACGTAGGTGTAGGTGGAAAGAATCCTGTACGAATAATGGGAATTCTAAATACTAGTCCTGAGTCATTTTACAAAAAGTCTGTTATTACTAGCAAAATCCACATAAAAAATACTGTTAAGATGATGGAGGATCAAGGTGCAGACTTTGTTGATGTTGGAGGTATGTCAACTGCACCATATCTATCTACATCAGTTTCAGAAAAAATTGAGTCAAAGAGAATTCAAAATGCAATTAAAATCATTCAAAATTTTACAAATCTTCCAATATCTGTTGATACTTGTAGAGCAAAAGTCGCAAAAGATGCTTTAGAGTATGGAATTGAAATAATTAATGATATTTCTGGATTAAAATATGATAAAAAAATGCAAGAAGTCATTTCAGAATACAGTCCCTCTTTAATTTTATGTGCGTATAATTCAAAAATTGTTTATGGGAATCCTGTTACAGTAACTAAGAAATTATTGCAAGATAGCTTGAAGATAGCAAAAAAATCACATGTTTCTTCTGAAAAAATCGTGTTAGATCCTGCTATTGGGTTTTTTAGAAAAACTGGAAAAGGACCATTTTTTACAAAAATTAAATCAGACTGGTTAGAGAGAGATCTATCTATATTAAAAAATCTAAATTCAATCAAACAAAATTACCCCCTTCTGATCTCTGTTTCAAATAAATCATTCATAGGAAAAATTTTGGGAAAAGAAAATCCAAGCGATCGATTATTTGGCTCTATTTCTGCAGAAGTAATATCTGTATTACATGGAGCTGATATTATTCGTACACACAATGTAGAGGCTACTAAAGATGCCGTAACGATCGCCTCTAAATTATCAAAATAACACAAAGGCTTATAATCAATATTTTACTTTCTTAACAAGGTTTCATTGGAATTCAAAGAAGGATTAACATTTGACGACGTTCTCCTTGTACCAAAATATTCTGATATTACTAGCAGAAGTCAGACCGATCTATCTACAAAATTATCTCGAAATATTACAATCAACATTCCTTTTGTGAGTGCAAATATGGATACAGTGACAGAATCTTCTATGGCTGGAGCAATGGCTCGTGCTGGAGGGATTGGAATTATTCATAGATTTTTGACAATTAAGGAGCAAGCAAGTGAGGTTCTAAAAGTCAAAAGATCTGGAAGTGTAATGATTGAAAATCCATATTCAATATCTGCAGACAAGTCAATTGAATATGCTATGGATTATGCACAAGATAAAGAAATTTCAGGCCTCTTAGTTGTTGATTCTAATTCAAAACTAATAGGAATTGTAACTGAAAGGGATTTATTATTTGCAAATAAATCTAGTAAAATTCAAGATGTTATGACAAAGGATGTAGTCACAGCAAAAATGGGTGTAACTTTAGACGAATCTAAAGAAATTTTACATAAACACAGAATTGAAAAATTACCTATAGTTGATGATTCAGGAATCATCAAAGGCTTGATTACAAGTAAAGATATAACAAATAATGCAGATTTTCCAAACGCATCTAAAGATAAGAAGGGAAGACCACTAGTTGGCGCTGCAGTTGGAGTTAAAGGTGACTTTTTAGAAAGAAGTGAATCTCTTTTGGAAGCAGGTGTAGATGTACTTGTAGTTGATATTGCTCATGGACATAGTGAAAACGCAATCAGTACAGTTAGGAATATCAAAAAAGCATTCCCAAACTGTGAATTAATTGCAGGAAATATTGCAACTGCTCAAGGAGCTGAAGACTTGATTAAAGCTGGTGTAGATGCTGTAAAGGTAGGTGTAGGTTCTGGTTCAATTTGTATTACTAGAGTAATTACTGGCTCAGGTGTTCCTCAATTAACTGCAGTAATGGATTGTGCTAAAGTTGGCAAAGATCACGGCATTCCAATAATTTCTGATGGAGGAACTAGAACTTCAGGTGATGCAACTAAAGCTTTAGCTTCTGGTGCTTCAACTGTTATGGTTGGCAGTATGCTTGGCGGAACTGATGAATCCCCTGGTACAGTTTTGACTAAAAATGGAAAACGATTCAAAGTTTATCGAGGCATGGCATCATTAGCGGCATCAATAGGCAGAAAATCTAAAGAGACAGGTTCAATTTCACTTGATGATGATCTTAATGATTATGTTGCAGAAGGAGTTGAGGCAATGGTCCCATACAAAGGAACTGTAACTGATATTCTAAAACAACTAACTGGTGGCGTACGCTCCGGATTGAGTTATTGTGGAGCACATACAATTCTGCAAATGCAAGAAAATGCAGAATTTATCAAAATGTCAAGAGCAGGATTTGCAGAAAGCCAGCCTCATGATGTCTCTTTGATGTAAATACTTTAAAATTCAATTATTATAAAAAATAATTAAACAGACATGAAAATAAAATTTCCCATTTACATAATTATTGTTATTGGTGTGTTTGTTATGATTTTCCAGTTTTTTCCATACGATAAATTTGAAAATGATGATCAATTTTCAAATGAAATTAGAAAAACCCCATTAGATACTCCTTCACTTTTTAATATTTTTGGCTTTGAGGATCAGTTTGAAATTATAGATGGAAAAAAAACATGGATAAATGTACAATTTGAATTAAATCCTAAAAATAATGAATTGTATGAAAAGCTAAGATACATTCCTAATGAAAATACTATTGTCATATTTCCAATTTTTACTTCAGTAGCATACAATGAACCTGGATTTTATACATATTATAGAGGAGAATGTGATGAAGAATGTCTAACACTTGAAATTCCAAAAGAATCTACTCTGAATTTCTTTTCAAGCGGTAACGGATTTCAAATATTAAAATTATTGGGATATGAAAGCATATCTGATATTGAGGTAGATCAAAACCCTGATATTCTTAAACGATATGAAAAAGTAATTTTATTACATAATGAATATGTGACCAAAAAAGAATTTGATGCAATCACAAATCATCCAAATGTTGTTTACTTGTATCCTAATGCACTTTATGCTGAAATTAAGGTAGATTATAACAATAATTTAATGACTCTTCATAGAGGCCATAACTTCCCTGAATTAGAAATAAGGAATGGGTTTGATTGGAAATTTGACAATAGTCATCTAGAATATAATACAGATTGCACGGATATGGGATTTGATAAAATTGACAATGGTTGGATGCTAAATTGTTATCCTGAACGCGCTATTCATCAAAGTAAGGTTTTACTCGAGATGATTAAGAAATTTTAGATAATCTGATTTTTAGATCTTAACAAAAAATACTGGGGTTATCAACTAACAGTAAAAAAATTCTACATATGTAAAAAGTTAGTAATGATTAGAATTATGATTTAAAGTTAATATGAGTAATTTTAATATTAAATTTATTGGAAATTTTACAATTTCTATCTGAAAAATTACAAAAGATTACCATTTTACATATTATTTTTACATCCTTTTCAATTCACATGTTTGT
Source organism: Candidatus Nitrosopumilus sp. bin_32a (assembly GCF_054095935.1). Lineage (NCBI taxonomy): Archaea > Thermoproteati > Nitrososphaerota > Nitrososphaeria > Nitrosopumilales > Nitrosopumilaceae > Nitrosopumilus > Candidatus Nitrosopumilus sp. bin_32a. The sequence goes on from NZ_JBSWSN010000008.1 coordinate 21,072, forward strand.
AATATCTCATCCAAACTTTGAGGTGTTGGATGAAGTATTTTTTACAACTTTTATGAGGTGGTTCATGTTGGGAATTGATCATACGCCATATCAACTTCCAGGATTATCTTTTATTGTTTCTCCATTCGTCTATGTGTTTGGGGACAACTGGGCATCATGGAGGTTTCCAATAGTAATACTTGGAATGGTTTTTTTGTATTTTTATTATAAAGTAGTTGAACATATCTCAACTAAAAAAATTGCATTAATAACGAGCATAATCATGGCATTCAGTCCTGTAATTTTTGTATCTTCGTCACTGATGTTAAGAGACATGCCCGTTATGGCAATAGGTTTTTTCTCAATCTACTTGTATTTTAAACAAAAATACTATTTTGCAGCATTATTCATAGGATTATCGGCATTAATCAAAGAGACAGCGATATTTTTTGTTATATTCATTGCAATATATCATTGTCTCCATAACCGAGAGGAATTTGTCTTAGCTGTCAAAAATATACAAAAACATAGTTTCAAATTTATCAAAACTCCACTGATTTCTTTGTTGATAATGACTACTGCGTTTTTAATTCCCCTAATGATTTATGACAACACCATAACTGTTTTGGAGTATTCTACAAGATTTCCAGAATATTTTACTGTAAATGAAAATTTTGATCCTGGTGTCATGAGATTTGATATCTTGAGGAGTACTACTGAAATATATCAAAAACCTGTTGAACAGTTTAACTATGTATCTCAAGTAACTGACCCCATACATCATTTACAGGTTATATTCACCAAGGGATATTATACACAGCAGGAAGTCAGCACCAATGAATTCATTGCGTCATTTCTCCCAATTTCAAGTGGTAAAACCGTTCATAATATTACATATGGTTATGATAAAACATACATTGATGATGAAGGAATCGAGAGACATCAAAAAGAATACTCAACTTTGTGGGTTCAGTCTATAATCAACTATACTTGGTGGCATATTGGTTTTTGGAGTTGTGTTGTGTTGATAGGTTACGCAATTTTTCAGAGAGTTAAAAATAAAATTTATGTTTCTAAGGATGTAATTTTTATTATTTCCGGATTTAGTTTCTTTATACCCTATTTGATAATAGATGTGTTGAGAGACACTTTTGCATATTATATGATATATTTTTTACCAATAATGGGGGCGGGATTGACAACCATTATCTATAAAATTCCAAATAAAACAATACGTTTCTTAGTGTTTGCAGCGTTTCTCTTAGCAATTATAGGTAATTTTTTGTATATATTCCCAATGTGGGGATTTTAACTAAAACCATTTCATTATTGATTTCACATGCCTTTCCGGTAATTTTTTAAACAGTATCAAGAGTAATTTCAATGTGCTTTCTAAAAGAACTATTATTGGTATGATTGTTGGAAGTGCAATTATTGCAATTGGAGGATATTCTTTACTTACACATATTGGACCACTTACAGTTAATGAAGATTATACAGTAGCTGTAGGTGATTCAATGTCATATACAATTCCTGCACCTAATCACACTCCTCAATCCATGAAGATTATGGGTGATGCTTTTGATCTAAAACTTGCAAGTCCTGGAGCAGGATTACAGATTCCAATCACTTCATACAAAAATGAATTGAAATTAGATTGGACTCATTTAGAAGATGGGGAAACTAAAATCCTAATTCAAAACACCGGCAGTTCTGAATTATCTGTTACTGGAACATTAATTCGAAGTTCTGATCCTGTTTGGTTCACTTATGATCTAATGGTAATTACCTCTGGAATGGTAATTATTGGATTTAGTATGGGCTTTACATTGCGAAAGCCTAAAGGATTTTAGTTTAATTTTGCAGAAGGATAGGATCCCAATGTTTTCATAAATAGTGTTTCTTGTTTTATTTTCTCTAGCATTTCTGAAATTTTGGAATTATTTTGATGCCCTTCAAAATCTACATAGAAATTATACTCCCAAGTATTTGTCTTTGTAGGCCTTGATTCAATTTTTGTTAGATTAACATTGTTTCTGTGAAAATTCTCTATTATTCTAAATAATGAACCTGGTTCATGTTTTATTGAAAAGATTATTGATGTTTTGTCATTACCTGTTTCAGAATTACTCTCTTTTGATAGAATTAAAAATCTTGTATAATTATTGAGATTATTTGCAATATTATCTAAAATTATGGGCATGCCATAAATTTTTGCTGCATCCTTGCTGGCAATACATGCACAATTTTTTTCATTTAATTCTTTGACCATCTTCACACTTCCCGCAGTATCGTATGCAGGAATTGTTTTCATGTTGTGTTCTTCAATAAATTTTCTACATTGACCTAAAGCTTGTGGATGTGAATATACTGTATCTATCTCATTAATTTTGCCAGTTCCAATCAAACAATGTTCAATTCTATGATAAATTTCCCCTGTTGCATTTAGAGATGTCAAATACAACAAATCATAACTTTCACCAACACTTCCTTCCAAAGAATTCTCTACTGGTAATACTGAATACTGTGTTTTATCCCTAGAAGTACTTTCCAGTACATCTGCAAATGTTGCATGGGGTATAGTTTCAATTTGTTCCTTGAAAAATGATCTTGCTGCGGCTTCACTATAAGCACCTCGTTCACCTTGGAACGAAACTTGAATCATTTCTTAACCTCTTAAATTTACGAAATCAGTATTTCCAAAGTTTGCAGAAAGTTTTCTCTCATCAATCCATGCGCAGTCTGTACATTTTATTGCATCGCGCATTGCAACAACTTTACCTCCACATTTTCTGCATTTGGTAAATAAAACTCCTAAATTTGGTTCACTAATTGACGCATGAATGGTACCGTTTAGATGACTAATAATTTTTAGTGTAACAATGTCATTGACTAGTGCAATATTTCTAATTCTCAAATTACGTGTTCCACAAATACATTCAACTTTTGATGTAGTTGGTTTTCCATTGATATAATCAATAGAAACTGCAATCATTGATGACATGACTGCTGCAACTGTTCCAATAATGATGTCTCCTACATTGGGAATGGATAGGAGTTTTGGATGTTTTACATTTACGGTCCTTGATTCCTTATCAATATCTTTTACTCCAACAGTTGCTGCTCTGACCATATCTCCATCGTCAAAAGCGTTATGCCCTGCCTCGTATTCTTCAATAGATGCTATTTTGTCACCTGGAAATATTGTATTTTCAGACATATTGAGAATTCTGCTTTTATGATTATAATTGTTTGTGGTTTAATGGATCTTGATAAATCATATATCTTCAAAAATTAGATAAAAATCATGAAAGCCTTGGTATATGATCAATATACTATTGATGATGATTTTTCTAAAATCTTAAAAATTAAAGAAATTCCAATCCCTGAACCAAAATCTAACGAAGTCATAATTAAAGTAAAAACTGCTGCTCTAAATTATGATGATATTTGGGGAATGAGAGGTAAGCCATTGGCAATTCCGTTACCTCATATTTCTGGAACTGATGCGGCTGGTGAAGTAACAGCTATTGGTAGTGATGTTAAAAATATCAAAATTGGCGATAGGGTTGTCTCACATGGAAATATGTCGTGTAGAGTTTGTAGAGCATGTACTGATGGTAGAGAATTTGATTGCAGACAACGAACCATCTGGGGTTTTGAAACAGGACCTCTTTGGGGCGGATATTGTGAATTTACACATCTTCCAGAAGTCAATGTTGTAAAAATCCCAGAAGGTGTTTCATACGATCAAGCAGCTGCCGCATCAATGACTTTGTTAACTTCATGGCATATGCTAATTGGCAGAGCAAAAATTCAACCAGGACAAGTAGTATTGATTATGGGAGGTAGCTCTGGAGTTGGAAATTATGGGATTCAAATTGCAAAACTTTTTGGATGTACTGTAATTGCTACTGCCAGCCCTGATAAACTAGATAAATTATTGGAACTAGGAGCTGACTATGCTGTAGACCATAGAAAAGAAGATTGGCATAAAGAAGTAAGATCAATTGCTAAAAAAATCCCTAAACCCTTTGGAGATGTACCTGGAGTTGATGTTATTTTTGAACATATTGGTGGCACTCATTGGAACAAAGAACTTACTTTACTAAATTATGGTGGAACTATTGTAACAACTGGTGCAACAACAGGATATGATGCAAAAACTGATTTACGTCATATTTTTTTCAAAGGAATCAACATCTTAGGTTCTACTCAGGGAACTAGGGCTGAATTAGAACAAGGTCTGTATTGGATGTCACAAGGCAAAATTAAGTCTATTATTGATTCTATATATTCACTAGAAGATGCTGCAGAGGCTCATACAAAAATGCTTAAAGGTAAAGGTCTGTTTGGAAAAATCCTGATCAAACCAGGATCTTAATGATATGGATGATCCAAAAACAAACTCTATTTTAGATGAAGGTAATAGATTATTTTTACAAGGCAAATTATATGAAGCAATAGAATACTATGACAAAATCTTATCTGAAAACCCTCGGCATGTAAGCTCACTGAACAATAAGGGATATGCTCTCAGCAAACTAAAAGATTTTGATAATGCCATAAAATGCTATGATGCTGCTTTACAGAGTTCTCCAGGTGATCTTTCATTATTAGTTAACAAAATTTCGTCATTTCGTAAACAGGAAAAATTTGTTGATGCATTAGCAATGTGTGATCATATACTAGGTAATAATTCAAAATATAAGATTGCACTATATCATAAAGAGCGAATTTTATTCTCAGTTGGCAATTTTGATGAATCTATCGAATGTTGTAATCAAATCTTGGATGATTATCCTGATAATGGGGATGTTTTATTTGACAAATCTTGTAGTTTTGTAATGTTGTCAAAAAATGAAGAAGCATTAGATTTACTTGAGCGTGCTATTTCTCAAGGAACAAAATACAAAATAAAAGCCAAAAAATCAAAAATATTTGAAAAATTATTAGATGATCCTAAATTTAAAAAATTAATTTTATAATTATAACCAATGTGGAATTTCTAGATATTCATCAATACTTTCTTTTCGTAAAACTTTTAGAAGTGCATTAGCCTGAGGGGTAGATAACACTGGCTTGTCAAATTGATTGTCTGTAGAAATCCTTGGGCATGCAACTTGAATGAATGCATCAATTCCTCTAAGATTGTTTAATCGCTCATTTGTAATATCTGTAAGTGCAAATAATTGAACTGCTTTCCCTTCTTTTTCTAATTCTTTTTTAAATTTCAAGCCAAATACCTTGGATAATTGCCCTTCTTTTAATCCGATGATTATTCCAAATGATTTTGCTTCTGCCGCTTTGAATATTGCTAGAGATGCTTTCTTTTTTAGCGTACGTGCAAACTCTGTCACTTCTCTTACTTCATTAAAATAAGGATCTAAAACAAATGTTGGTAAATTCGTTGATAATGCAATTCCTGCGGCATGAAAATTACTTTGTCCTAAAAATACATAGGCATCGACTTCTTTTTTTAATTCTGTAGCAGGATAAAATTCACAACCAAATACTTGGCCATCATTTAACTGTCCTTTCCCCTTTCCAATTTTCACCTTAATTCCATTTTTTGTTAAAATTTTTTCAACTCTATCCATTTGATGCAAATGTTGACTATCTGTAACTAGCGAAATCAATTTTCCTTTTAAGAGATCTGTACATTTTTCTGCAACACTATCAAATCCAACATCATCAAAAGCATCAATTAAGACTAAATTTTTTTCTAATGATTCTGTATTGATGGTATGTCCGATATTAAATTGAATTTCTGCTCCTAATATTTTTGAACCTGTTGTATTCAAATCACAAGTTCCCCATGTGGTGTCTGCTAAAACATATGCTGGTATTTCATATTTTGTTGAGATTTTAATTGCCATATCCTGAACTTGAGGTAGCATGCCATCTGGACCATTTAATGAAACTGATGCTGGTTTTTTTTCTTCTATTTCTTTAAAAATTCTTGCTTCATCTATTACAATCAATTCAGCTTGGAATACTGTGTTATTAATTTAAATCAACTGTAGCGTACAACAACTAAAAATGTCTGATTAATTAAAACAAGTCATGGAAAAGGAATCTATTCTCAATGTTGGATTTGATGATACTGATTCACCTAAAGGGATGTGCACCACCTTTCTTGCTTACAAAATCGTTGATTTACTACAAAAACAAAAAACAGAATTTTTAGATTTCCCACGTTTAATCAGATTCAATCCTAATATTCCTTGGAAAACTAGGGGAAACGGAGCAGTCTCTTTTAAAATAAAGACAAAAAACCCCTCTAAAATAAAAAACCAAATTAAAAATCTCGTTTTAAAATATTCTGATACTAAAAATGGTGCAAATCCTGGACTAGTATTTTTTGAAAGTGATACTATTCCATCTGAATTTACTAAATTTAGCAAATTAGCTTTATGGCAATTAATTAATCGCAACAATGCAAAAACATTTGCTAAAAAAAACAACCTTGAGATTCATTATCAAGGAAATGGCCAAGGATTAATCGGTGCTATAGGTGCAATTGGCTATGATTTTCATGATCATACACTAGAACTTTTGAGTTATAGAAAAAAATCAAAGTTTGGAAAAGAAAGAAAAATTTCTACGGAGAGCGTAAAAAATATGCAAGAAAAAACTTCTCCAAATACATTTAACAGCTTTGACACAAAGAAAGGTCGAGTTTTAATTACTCCTCATGGACCTGATCCTGTTTTTTATGGTGTTAGAGGTGAGAATGTGGATTCATTGATTTATGCCACCAAAATTCTAAAAACATCTGAGAAATTAGACGGATACATGATCTTCAAATCTAATCAGGGAACTGGTGATCATTTAAAAAATGAATTAAATTTTGAAAACATGAAACCTTACGCGTCTGGAAAAATTTCTGGAGTTGTATCAAATATGCCAAAAATTGTAAAAGGTGGTCATGTGTTTTTTAAAATCATTTCAAAGAACCATGAATTTTGGTGTGCTGTTTACAAACCCACTGGAATGACTGTTGTTGCGTCAAATTTACTAAAAGGAGATAAAATTATTGTTGGCGGCGGAGTCAGAAAGGCCTCTAAAAATTTCCCACGAATAATTAATCTTGAATTCCTTAATGTTGTTTCACTTGAAAAGAATACCACTTTGACTAATCCTGAGTGTAAAAAATGTAATAAAAAAATGAAATCTAAAGGCGTTAATCAAGGATTTCAGTGTGTCCGTTGTGGAAAAAAATCTTCCAAAAAAACCACTCATGAAATTTCAAGAAATATAAAAAAACAACTTTACCTTCCAAAACTTTCTGCTCACAGGCATCTAACTAGACCCTTGCAGAGAATTGGAATTGTTAACGGATCATCCAAATTCGATGATTCTCTTTCATGGTTTTGTGTTTATGAAAATAAGTAGCGGGGAGTAGATTTGAACTACTGAACTGCGGGTTATGAGCCCGCCGGGATGACCTGGCTTCCCCACCCCGCTGAACATAAATGAAGCTGAGCCGTATATACGCTTTATCAAATTCTTGAAAGTAATTAATAGGATTTTAAGTCCTCATCTTTTCGTGGATAAAAAAATTCAAGTTGCTGCAATTGTTATTGCCATTGTATTTTCAGTATTAGTTTTAACATCTCCAACTGATCCGATTCCATTACCTCTTCCAAATTCTAATTCTGAAAGTGATTTTGTAACTATTTTAGCTGAAAATCTCGATAAACCTCGTGCTATCGCTGTTTCTGATGATAGAATTTTTGTTACAGAAAAAGATGGAGCAATCAAAGTAATTCAAAACAACACCTTGCTTGAATCACCATTAGCCACATTGCGTGGTGCTGATGTATTTGATGGTGGGTTATTGGGAATTGCGTTGCATCCAAATTTTTCCACTAACCACCATCTGTATGTATTTTTGACATATGCTGAGAATGGAGATTTATGGAATAAGATTTTAAAAATTACTGAATCTGAAAATAAACTACAAAACGCAGAAGTTATTTTAGATAAAATTCCTGGCTCTTCATTTACAAATGGGGGTTTTATTAAATTTGGACCTGATGAAAAATTGTATATTGGTACAGGTACAGTCTCTGATGCATCTCATCTTCCACAAGATCTTGATTCTTTGTCTGGAAAAATTTTAAGAATAAATGATGACGGTACTTTTCCTGATGACAATCCATTTTCTAATTCTCCTATCTATTCATTAGGTCACAGAAATCCCCAAGGGATGACTTGGGATGATGATGGAAATTTGTTTGTTGCAGAATTTGGGCCAGAAAAAAATGATGAAATTAATCTAATTCAAGCAGGAAAAAACTATGGGTGGCCTGAACAACAATGTTCTGGCAATGAATCTTTTGTAGATGCCATTATTTGCTATGATCCAAGTATAGAACCCGGCGGTATCTTGTTTTACACTGGGGATTCTTTAGATTTTGAATCTTCATTCATTATGGCTTCCATGAGGGCTGCAAATCTCTATCAAGTGGATTTTGAAGAAGGACTGAGTTCACAAAAATCAATTCTTAGTGGTATAGGTCGTGTGCGTGATGTAGTGCAAGGTCCTGATGGCAGTCTTTATGTAATTACTTCAAATACTGATGGAAAAGGTTTTCCAGATAGTATGGATGATAAACTGTTGAGGATATTGAAATAAAATGCCTGATTCATCAATTTCAAAATTTTTTGAAAAATCTAGAAAAGAAAGATTGGATGTCATTGCTAATTTTGCAAATCTCTCAAATGAAGAATTGGAAATTTTACAAAATGATAATGGGGGAATTTCTTTTGATAAAGCTGATAAAATGGTTGAAAATGCCATTGGAACTTTTTCACTTCCATTAGGAATTGCTACAAATTTTAAGATTAATGGTAAGGATTACGTTGTTCCTATGGTCATTGAAGAACCATCAGTAATAGCTGCTGCGTCAAAGGGTGCCAAAGTCGCACGAATTAAGGGAGGCTTTGAAGTCTCTGCTGATGAATCTTTTAGCGTTGGCCAAATACAAATGTTAGATGTTGATATCCAATCAGCCATATTACAAATAAAAAATTCTACAAATGAAATTCTCCAATTAGCAAATTCAAAAAGTAATACTTTGTCTAAAATGGGCAAAGGTGCAAAAGAAATCTCGTGTAAAGAAATTGATGCACCTTCAGGAAAAATGCTAATTGTTGAATTACTCATTGATGTAGGTGATGCCATGGGCGCTAATGTCACAAATACCATGTGCGAAGCTGTTTCTCCTTTAATTGAAAAAATTACTGGTGGTAGAGCACTACTAAGAATACTATCTAACTATTCCACTAGACGAATGGTGAAAGCAAAAGCAGTATTTGAAAAAGAGGCTGTGGGTGGAGAACAAGTTGTTGATAATATTATTTCTGCATTTGAGTTTGCTGACAATGATGTGTATCGAGCCGTCACTCACAACAAAGGTATCATGAATGGGACCATAGCTGTTGCAAATGCTGTAGGCCAGGATAGCAGAGCAATAGAGGCTGCAGCAAATGCATATGCTGCTCAAACTGGAAAATATCGTTCTTTGAGTAAATGGAGTAAAGATGATGAGGGGAACCTGGTCGGAACTTTGGAAATGCCTCTTTCTGTAGGAATTGTGGGCGGAATTGCAAATGTTCATCCGGTAGCCAAAGTATGTGCAAAAATTCTAGGGGCAAAATCTGCTCAAGAACTTGCATGTGTGATGACTGCTACGGGATTGGCTCAGAATTATAGTGCAATTCGAGCTCTTGCAACTGAAGGAATTCAAAAAGGACACATGCGCCTTCATGCAAGGAATCTGGCAGCTGCTGCAGGTGCTACACCTGATCAAATTGATGAAATTGTTCAAAAAATGATTGAAGAAAAGAAAATTTCACTTGATAGGGCTAAAGAATTACTTGAGCAAATTTAAACATGCGATTATATACCTAAAAAGTGAAAAAATTAAAAATGTCTGATGTAAAATTTGCTATTCCAAAAGGAAGTTTGGAGGAAGCCACTTTCAAACTATTAGAAAGATCATTTACTAAAGTAAATCGAAAAAGTAGAACGTATCGAGTCTATCTAGACGATCCAAGCATTATTGTCAAAATGCTTCGTCCCCAAGAAATTCCAACATTAGTTGCAGAAGGATTGTACGATGTAGGAATCACTGGAAAGGATTGGGTGGGTGAAACAAATTCTGATGTTGAACCAATTTTAGATTTAGAGTATGGAAAAATCAGATTGGTAATTGCATTTCCTGATAAATATAGTTACAAAAATCTTGATGAAATGATTGCAGATTATGCTAAAAAGAAGAAAACCCTTAGAATTTCATCTGAATATCTTACAACAGCATCAAAATTTCTAAAACAATCAAAATCTTACAAAAAACATTATGGTTCCAAAGATCCGCTGATTGTCACTCCTTGGGTTAGACTGGGAAATAACAAAAGTGTCCAAATTCATCTATCCTTTGGTGCTACAGAGGCAAAACCACCTGAGGATGTAGATGCAATTATGGATGTTACAGAAACAGGTACGACTTTGAAACAAAATAAGCTCAAAATCGTAGATGATGTCCTTACCTCAACTGCCCATTTGATTGTAAATAAAAAATCATTAAAAGATCCTAAAAAACGTGAAAAAATATATGATATTGTGACTTTGATGAGAGGTGCAGTTCAAGGTAAGAAATTTTTACACATTTATCTAAATGTTGAAGAAAAAAATCTGAAAAAACTTTTGACACAGATGCCGTCTCTCAAAAAACCAACAATCAGTCCACTGAGCGAAGAAGGATGGTTTGGCGTAAATACGGTAATCAAAAAAGAAGAATTCCACAAACTCATTCCTAAATTACGAAAGATTGCTCAAGGTCTTGTAGTCCATGAACCTAGACAGATACTTGAACTTGAGGAAATAAAACGTGACGAAGAAAATTGATGAGAATAATTAAAGTAACTAATGTTGAACAGTTTGCGTCGAAAATACTTCCAAAACAGCCTCAAAACAACAAAACTATAGTTGAATCAATTCTAAAAGATGTTAGAAAAAACGGAGACGTTGCAATTCGTAAATATGAAAAAAAATTCAGTAAAGCAAACATATCATCATTGCGTTTAACTCAAAGTGAAATAAAAAATGCATATTCTAAAATATCTAAAACAGAACTCGGTGCACTACGATTGGCAAAAACTAGACTTGGAAAAACAGAATCCATTGTTAAATCGCTACTTAAAAACAAAATAATCAACCAGGATGGAATAAAAATTTCTAAAAAGTTTATTGCTATTCAAAGCGTTGGATGCTACATTCCTGGTGGATTAGCAAAATATCCAAGTTCTGTAATCATGTCTGTAGTTCCAGCTAAAATTGCAGGAGTAAAAAGAATCGTAGTCGTATCTCCTCCAAACTCTGATGGAAAAATTGATCCGTTAACTATAGTCAGTGCTGACATTTGTGGGGCAAATGAAATTTACAAAACAGGCGGCGTTCAATCTATTGCAGCATTATCTTTTGGAACAAAATCAATTCCTAAAGTGGATAAAATCGTAGGTCCTGGAGGTGCATTTGTTACAACTGCAAAATTTATGATAAGTGATCAGACGGGAATTGACATGCTTGCAGGTCCAACTGAATTGGGAATAATGGCAGATAATTCTGCAAATCCGAAATTTGTCGCTTTAGATTTAATATCTCAAGCTGAGCACAGCAATGACACATTTTGTTATTTGATTACTACATCAGAAAAGCTTGCAAAGTCTGTAAACAAAACAGTTTCAGAACTAATTCCGACTATCCAAAGAGGAAAAATTGCTCAATCTAGCTTAAGAAATAATGGATTTATTGGAATATGTAAAACTAATTCTGATATGATAAAACTTGCAAATATTTTAGCTCCTGAACACTTGCAAATTATGACTAAAAATTCAGAATCTGTAGCATCAAAAATTACTTCTTCAGGGCTTGTTTTGATTGGGAATAATACTCCATCATCAGCAAGTGATTACGTTCTAGGCTCAAATCATATCCTGCCAACTAATGGATTTGGAAAAATTAGGGGCTCACTTTCAGTTTTGGACTTTATCAAAGTGAACACTCAGATTACATCATCTAAAAAATCACTATCAAAAATCTCCAAATATCTTGAAGTTTTAACAAAAGCTGAAGGTCTTACAAACCACTATGAGGCAGTAAGAGGTAGATTGAATTGAAAAAAAATTGGTTTGAGGAAAAAATTAAAAAATTCAATTCAATAGGCGGTTATCAAAAACCCGAACTTGTTGAAGATTCAGTAAAACTTGATTCAAATGAGAATTATGTGATTCCAAAACAATTTCAAAACGATATACTTTCTTTGGCCAAAAAAAATTCCGACATTAGGGAATATCCTCTAGGGGGAGTTGAAAGGTTAATTGATACAATATCAAAATTTGTTAAAATTCAATCATCCATGATTGGTGTTGGAAATGGATCTGATCAAATCTTGGATTTGATTCTTTCTAATTTTGCATCAAAAGAAACCAAAGTTCTCACATCCAATCCTACATTTGGGTTTTTTGAAGAACGTTGTAAATTATACAATATACCATTAATTACAATTCCCTTTTCTGATGATATGAAATTAGACATTAAGGATTTTCTAAAGGAATCTAAAAATGCAGATATACTTTATCTTGACTCTCCAAACAATCCTACGGGTTTTCAATTTTCTAAAAATGAATTACAAAAACTTGTAAAATCTTTTGCTGGTCTTGTTATAATTGATGAGGCATATGGGGAGTTTAGTGAATATTCTCTTTCAAGCATGGTCAAGACTCAAAACAATTTGATTGTCGTTCAAACTCTTTCAAAATCATTTGGATTGGCTGGATTGAGACTGGGTTATTTTATTGCAAGCAAACAATTCACTGAAACTTTTATGAATGTTTTACAATACCCATATCCTATTAGTACAATTACAATCGAATCTGGAATCCATGCTCTGGAAAAATCAAAACTCATGAAAGATGCGATTGATAGTATCAAAACTGAAAGAAAAAGAATTATTGAAACTCTGCAATCTTTTGATGCCTTTGAAGTGTTTGATTCCAAGGCTAATTTCGTGCTTTTTGATGCTCATGGTGCCTACAAACGTGTTTATTCTGCACTTGCTGAACAGGGAATTTCAATTCGTAAACTTGGCAAAATTGGAAATCACGATGGATGTCTTAGAGTAACTGTTGGAACAAAGGAAATGAACTCAAAATTCTTACTGGCTATCCGTGATTTATTGGGATGACTTTAACAAAAAAATCTGAAGGGATCTATACAGATGATTCTCAGATTCAAATACTCGACAAAATAGATGCAGTAATTTTTGATTGCGATGGCGTATTAATTGATATTACAAAATCATATGATCTAGCAATAACAAAAACAACCCAATATGTTTTGAAAAATCTAGCAAAAATTGATTCATCCATTGACGTTGATTTTAAAATTATTGATGGGTTCAAATCCACTGGAGGATTTAATGATGAGGTTGATTTGACTTATGCTGCTATAATCTCCATTGTTGCTGCCAAAAAATTAGAAAAAGATCAAACCAGTTTTATCTTCGATGTAATTCAAAACTCTGATTCTAGCGGAATTATATCTGTAGAAAAATATATTGAAAATCAAATTGATATATCTGATATTAAAAAACAACTATCCTACCCTGGAACTCATCATGACAATCCTTTGTATCGTATATTTGATCAAATTTTTTATGGACCGGAATTGTATCAGAAATTATTTAACAATGCTTCAAACTTTTCTGAACCTGGTCTAATTGAGCAAGATGATGTAATTCTAAATGACATTTTATTTGAAAAATTACAGAAAAAATTTAATTCAAAAATTGCCATGGTCACTGGAAGAGGAAAAGAATCTGTAAGATATTCTTTAAAATCACTATTGGCAAAATTTAATTTATCAAATTCCATGTTTCTTGAGGATGAACCGCGTGAACTTGCAAAACCTAATCCAAAATCTCTTTTAAACTCAATTCAAGGAATGAATTGCACTTTGACTCTCTATGTTGGAGATTCTATGGAGGATTTTATTATGGCCAAAAGAACTACTGATTTAGGACATAAGACCATATTTTGTGGAATTATTGGCACTAGTAAAAATCCACAAGAGAAATTGGAACTATTTGAGAAAAATGATGCTATTTTGGCACTGGATTCAATCCATCTGTTACCAAAGGTATTAAATTTAGAATGATGGAAATTACATAATCTGTGAGAAAAATGGCACCACGAAAGACATCAATTAAACGAAATACAAAAGAAACCAGCGTTTCTGTATCTGTGAATCTTGATGGATCGGGTAAGACATCTATTAAAACTGGAATAAAATTCCTTGATCACTTGATTGTATCATTTGGAACACATGGAATGATGGATCTTAAAGTTGATGCAAAATCAAATGATGGTATAGAACACCACTTGATTGAAGACACTGCAATTACAATGGGCCAAACAATTGACAAAGCACTAAGTTCTAGACGTGGAATTACTAGATTCAGCTATGCTTCTGTTCCAATGGATGAATCTCTTGCTGAGGCTTCAATTGATCTAGTAAAACGTCCATTTTGGAAATTGACATTGTTAATCAAACGAAATAAAATTGAGGATGTATCAAAAGAGGATCTTGAACATTTCTTCCAATCGTTATTACAAAATCTCAACAGCTGTATCCACCTCACTGTAAAGTATGGAGATAATGATCATCACAAAGTAGAGGCTGCCATAAAATCACTTGCAGTTGCATTAAGAAATGCATCATCATTAGATAAAAAACAAAAAGGAATTCCAAGTACAAAAGGTTCAATGTAATGACAAGTGTTGCAATTTTTGATTATGGCGCTGGAAATATTTTCAGTCTGAAAAATTCACTTGAAAAAGTAGGAGCTACAGTTGATGTGATAACAAATTTTGATGATGCAAATATTTATTCTGGATTGCTACTTCCAGGTGTAGGCAATTTTGATCCTGCTATGAATAGTATTAGAAATTTTTCCAAGATTCAATTTAAAGAATATGTTGAAAACATGCCTGTTCTAGGTATTTGTCTTGGAATGGAAATGTTTTTTGAAAAAAGTGAAGAAGGAAAAGAGAAAGGCCTGAATGTCATTGATGGTGAAGTAATTATCCTTCCATCTTCGATGAAAGTGCCACACATGGGATGGAATAATCTAGAAATAAAAAAACCTGGAAAAATTCTTGAAGGAGTAAAAGACGGTTCATGGGCATACTTTGTTCATTCGTATAGAGTAAAACCTGAATCAAATGATGTCATAACTGCTGAATCTGATTATGGAATTAAAGTACCAGCTGTAGTGGAATATGATAATTTCTATGGTACACAATTTCATCCTGAAAAATCAAGTACTATAGGAAAAATAATGTTGGAGAATTTTCTAAAAGAGTGCAGAAAATGAAAATAATTCCTGCAATTGATCTAATGGATGGCAAAGTCGTTAGATTGTACAAGGGGGATCCTAACCAAAAAACCGTATACAGTGACGATCCTGTGAACATTGCAAAAAAATGGGAATCTGCAGGTGCAGACATTCTTCATTTAGTTGATCTGGATGCAACTCTTGGGATTGGCTCTAATCTCGATATGATTAAAAAAATTCTCAAATCTGTTTCAATTCCAGTTGAAGTTGCTGGAGGTTTGCGAGATAGATCACTAGTTTTAGATGTTGCAAAATTATCTGAACGAATTGTACTGGGAACTTTGGCATTCAAAGATAAGTCATTATTGAAATCATTATTGTCTGAACTGGGAGCAGAAAAAATTGTAATTTCAGTTGATCATAAAGATGGAGAAATTGTAATTCATGGTTGGCAAAAAGATACTGGGATTAAATTAATTCCTGCAATTAATGAATTTCTAGAAATGGGTTTTACTGAATTTTTACTAACAAATGTTAGTCGCGATGGCACTATGGAGGGACCAGACTTGGAATTTTTAGAGCAAGCATGCAACTTGTCTAATGCAAATGTTATTGCAAGTGGAGGGATTTCTAATATTTCTGATGTTAAAGATGTAAAAGAAAAAAATGCATTTGGAGTAATTCTTGGTAAAGCACTATATGAGAATAAAATTTCAATTCAAGAGGCAAAAAAATTATCATGACATTGACTAAACGAATAATTCCTTGCTTGGATGTAAAAAACGGTAGAGTCGTCAAGGGATTAAACTTTGAATCAATTAAGGACGCAGGAGATCCTGTGGAATTGGCAGAAAAATACAGTAATGAAGGTGCAGATGAGCTAGTTTTTTTAGACATTACTGCATCTGACGAACAACGAAAAACAATCAAAGACTTGGTTAGAAAAGTAGCTTCTGTAATTGATATCCCGTTTACCGTAGGTGGTGGGGTTAAATCTCTAGAAGATGCAAGAAATATTTTGCTTAATGGTGCTGATAAAGTCGGAATCAATACTGGCGCAATAAAAAATCCCAAAATTATTACAGAATTAATGGAATTGTTTGGACGTCAATGCGTTGTGATTGCTGTTGATGCAAAAAGGAATTACAACATTGACGACTCAAAAAATATTTTTACTGAAAATGATAAACAGTTTTGGTTTGAAGTTTTCATTTATGGTGGAAAAGAAGGGACTGGAATGGATGTTATTCAATGGGTTAAAGATGCTGAAAAATTAGGTGCTGGCGAGATTCTTCTTACTAGTATTGACAAGGATGGAACCAAAGACGGATATGATATTTTACTGACTAAAAATGTCGTTGATTCTGTAACTATTCCTGTCATTGCTTCAGGAGGTTGTGGAAAACCTGATGATATGATTAATGTTTTCAAGGAAACGAATGTCGATGCGGCATTAGCTGCCTCGATATTTCACTATGAGACGCATGGAGTAAATGGCGTAAAGTCATACTTGAAAGACAGAGACATTCCTGTAAGATTATAATAGCTAATTTCACATTTCTCACTATGGAAAAATCTATTGATGAGTTAGATTTTGAGAAGAGTGGAGGTCTTGTACCTGTAATTGTTCAGGATGCAAATACAAAAGATGTTTTGACATTAGCATATGCAAATAAAGAATCCCTAGCACTTGCAAAAAAAACTGGAAACTCTTGGTTTTGGAGTCGTTCAAGAAATAAGCTTTGGATGAAAGGAGAAGAATCTGGAAATACTCAAAAAATTAGAGAAATTTTAGTTGATTGTGATTCTGATGCTATTATTTATCTAGTTGAACCATCTGGTCCTGCATGCCATACTGGTGAAAGAGTTTGCTTTCATAATTCTTTAGAAAAATAAATCAGCATACTGGTTCGTAATCATCTTCATCACCTGGAAGAATATCTTTAGTAATTTTAAATTCTAAGTTAGGATAATCTGTTCCTCTAAAAACAACTCTCCAATCACCTACAAAATCATCTGCAGAACAAAACCCTTTCGCCTTTGAAAGTTGTGGTTGTAAATAGTAATTGAATGCTGAATTATCAGAGCCATCAAATGGTATTGTCAGATAAACTTCATAGTGAGTGGTGTTTAGTGGTCTAAGAAATGCCACTTGACCCTTTTCATCAAATCCCAATCCCCCAGTTCTGAGAAAAATTTTTTCCCCCAAAACATATTCACTTCGATCAATTTGAAATGGTCCTGAAGTTATCCACTCTCTTTCTTTTGGCGAATATTCATTTTCTAAATTTATTTTCTCAATACTATCTAATTTTTCTTGAATTTCTGGAGTGATTTCTTCTTCTGGGTGTAATTCTTTATTTAGAGTATCTTCAACCTCCATAGAATTTGACTCTTGATTTGTTATTACAATGATTCCTACTATTATGATAATTCCTATAATGATTGGAATTGCAATTTTGTTATTCACAAAATTACACTTGCAAAAATATCTAAAAACCTTCCTCATGATTGATAATTTCAAAAAAATCTGATTTTTCCTATTTTTCCCCGTATGTTGATTAGTATTCACTATATTTTTTAACCATTAAAATTAAGTATTACTTAACTTGATATTAGGATTTTTTATCTGTGTTTTCATAGGATCTATTGATCTTGACTAGAACCTCGCTCCAATGCAGAGAATGTAAAAAAGAATATGACACTGCTTTCAAGTATGTGTGTGAAGACTGCTTTGGACCACTTGATGTAAAATATAATTTCCCTAAATTAACAAAAGAGACATTCACAAATCGTGAGCATACCTACTGGAGATACTTTGAATTACTTCCAATAGAGAACAAATCAAATATAGTTAGCATTGGTGCTGGAATGACTCCTCTTATCAAGGCTGATAATCTTGGAAAAAAATTAGGATTAAACAATCTTTACATAAAAAATGATTCTGTAAACCCTACATTTTCATTCAAAGACAGACCAGCTGGAGTTGCAATATCCAAAGCCAAAGAATTTGGATTGTCAGCAGTTGGGTGTGCATCTACTGGTAATTTAGCATCAGCAACTGCAGCACATGCAGCTAAAGCCGGATTGCCATGCCATGTATTTGCACCAAGTAATATCGAGATGGCAAAGATTACACAGGCGTTGTCATACGGTGCAAACTATATCGCAGTTGATGGAACATACGATGATGCAAACAGAATTGCAGCACAAATTGGTGACAGTAAAGGGATTGGCATAGTAAACATTAACATGCGTTCTCACTATGTAGAAGGCTCTAAAACATTCTCATACGAAGTTGCAGAACAACTTGACTGGCAAGTACCTGATCAATTGATAGTTCCAGTTGGTAGTGGTGCCATGCTTAATGCAATTTGTAAAGGCTTTGAAGAGTTACAAACTGTATCATTGCTAAATGATGTATCCAACATGCACATGATTGCAGCACAACCACACGGATGTGCGCCAATCGTTGATGCATTTAAGAAAAATTCTAAAGAAGTGATTCCTGTTGAAAATCCTGACACTATTGCAAAAAGTTTAGCAATAGGTGATCCTGGAGATGGAAGATATGTTTTGAAGAGATTGGCACAGTATAATGGATTTGCTGAAGAATGCAACAATAAGGAAATTCTTGATGCAATATTGTTACTTGCACAAACTGAAGGGATATTTACAGAGCCTGCAGGTGGAGTATCTGTTGCTATTCTTCAAAAAATGGTTGAGCAAGGAAAGATTGACAAAAACGATAAAGTGGTATGTTATGTGACTGGTAATGGTCTAAAGGCAACTGAATCAATTATGGAAGTTTTGAAGAAACCCACAGTAATGAAGGCAGACATTGAAGAAATTTCGGCGGTAGTAAACTAATGGCAAATATTACATTTACAGTCCCATCGGTACTAAATCAAAGCGGTGGAGAAAAAAAGGTAGAAATCTCTACTGAATCGTTAACTGATGCGTTTGTAAAAATTTCAGAAATTATGGGTGATGATTTTAAGCGGAGAGTATTGGAAGGTGATGGAACCCCGCGATCCCTGATTAATGTTTACATTAATGGAAAGAATTCAAAATTTTCTGACGGTATGAATACTATTCTAAATGACGGTGATGAAGTTTACATATTGCCAGCAGTAGCTGGTGGTTCTGAAGAACTTTCTCCAAAAGAATTGGATAAATTTTCAAGACAAGTGATGCTTGAAGAAATTGGATATGGTGGTCAATTAAAATTAAAAAATGCCAAAGTCTGTGTTGTTGGAACAGGCGGTTTGGGACATCCAATAATATCTAGACTAGCTACAATGGGAGTTGGAACTTTACGCATTGTTGATAGAGATGTGATAGAATTATCAAATCTGCACAGGCAAATGATGTTTGATGAAGATGATGTTGGCCAAGTCAAAGTTGAAGTGGCTGCAAAAAAATTACAGAAACTAAACCCTGATTGTAAAATTGAAGCACTAGCTGTGTCTGTAAATGACTATACTGCATTAGAAGTTGTTGAAGGTTGCGATGTTGTAATTGATGCACTCGACAGTGTCAATGCAAGATATGCATTAAACAAAGCATGTGTAAAGTTTGAGATTCCTTTTGTTACAGGAGCTGCAGTTGGAACATCTGGACAAGCCTTTACTATTCTACCAAAAAAATCTGCATGTTACTATTGCATGTTCCCTGAATTAGATGAGGACACAATGCCAACATGCAGTATTGAAGGAGTCCATCCACCAATACTTTCCATTATTGGTGCAATTGAAGTTGCAGAAGCCGTTAAAATAATACTCGGAAAAACTCCAAATCTTTCTCAAAGAATTTTACATGTAGATTTAGAAAACTTGGATTTTAATTTCACCAGAACATTCAGAGCTGAGGAATGTCCAATTTGTGGAACAGGAAAACTCGAAGTTATACAAAAAGAAGAATTAATCTTGGAAGAATTATGTGGACGCAATCGCGGTAAGAGGACCTATTCTATTACCCCGACTGAAACATTTGATGTTGATGCAGATATTGTAACTCGTATTGCAAAGGAAAAAGGATTCATTGTAGAAAATCAAGGAAATCTTGGATTGTCAATGAGGACTAGTGATTTGTCTGTAAGCTTTATGAAGAAAGGATCTGCTGTTGTCGTAGGTACCAAGGATGAATCTGATGCCATATCATTATACAAGAGTCTGCTAGGTAGAGAGATCAAGGCGTAAAATAGTCTGTAAAAATTACATAAATTATCAGTAAAATGTAAAAATTATGTGGATCAATCAATATTTTATGAGTTAAAATATGATTATAATGGTAAAATGATCTAGAATATTTATTAATTTTATAAATTTAATAGAAAAATTACAAAAAATGATTCAATTGTGGACAATTCGTCCATTAGTCTTATATACAAATTTTAGTGAAAATAGCCAATAACATGAATAACGAAATAGGACGTAAAATAACTAGTCTTACATTAATGACAATTATGTTAGCAGGCGGTATGACCGTTGCATTCCCAGGAATGACACCAATGGCACATGCAGCCAACGCTAACCTATTTGTTTCCGCAGAAAACTCACAGTTTGATAACTACATGTCAGGACCTCAAGTAATTGAGGTCGTTGTCATAGATTCTGATATCAATGATACAGATCAAGCAAAAGGTGAACCAGACGTTACAGTAAACGGCAAGATCCTGAGAATGGCTCAAGCTGTAGACGGTAACTGGTATGGTTACTTTGCTGATAAAGACATGGCAGCAATTGCCGATTCTACAACTGGTGCCACTAATGGTTCTGGTTTAGACTTTGGTGAATTTTGTGATGCAAGCTTCACTTCTAACTTAGGTGGTACAAACTCTACTGTAACATTCACTGATACAAACGGTGTTGCACTACCTGAAGACGGTCTAACCAACGGTGCCGATGGTACTGGTGCAGGCCAAACATTCCCTGACTGTACAAATATCACAGTAAATACTGCTGATGGTACTAACAGTAACAATGTTGTTAGAGAATTCAAAACCCTAAACGCCGGCGCTTCAATATCTGGAGCAGTCGGACAAATTGGTCTTGATGATGCTGTATGGCCTGTCATTCAACTGTATACTCTAAACCCAACTGGTAACGTTGTCGTACAGTACAACAAAGGTGGTGGTGCTCAATCAGTAACACTAACCTTTGATTCTGTTGATCAATTTGCCAGTGCAAGTTTAGATAGATCCGTGTATCCTCAAAGATCACAGATCCATGCAACGATTACAGATCTATGGTTAAACATTGACCCAACTGATGAAGACTCTTGGACATTTGGTACTAACTCAGCCAACGCAACAAGCCATGGCCCTTACTACCAAGTATTCAATGAAAACGGTCAAACCGGCGGTGCAGCAATTAACATTAAATCAAAAATCAGTAGCCTCATGTGTGAGGATAACTGTAATATGATTGTTAATCCAAACACCCAAGGTGCAGCCAACAATGTTCTTACCATACAGGACAATGCTGATAGTGTCTTAAATCAGCTAAATACAACTGCTACTGCCAACAATGCAACCGCATTTGGTGTAGCAATTGCAACAGCTAACTTAGGAACAGGATCAGTACCTGTAACAATAACAGAACAAGGTCCAAACAGTGGTGTATTTGGTACATATGATGAATCAGATGTATCAGTACTAAAAGTCACTAGCAATGCAGCAAGGGGAACCTCTGCAACTATTGATTACAATGAAACACCAACAACAGTACTTGTAGGATTCGGATTTGCAACAATTGATATCCAACCAACTGATGACGAATGGAACTCTGGTGAAGAGATTCCTGTAGTCCTCGTTGACAGTGATGCAAACAAAAACAGCAGAGCAGATGAAGATCTTGATTTGAATGATCCAAACGTTACATTGATTCCATCATTAGTAACTGGCGATCCATTCACATTAGGTGAAGGCAGCAACTCTACAAAGGTAATTTATGCCAATGTTACAGCTGTACCATCACTTGGTATCACCGTCAATAACACAAACATCACTGCACCAATTACTTTGGCTGTAGATTCTTTCTCCAAAATAGGAAGAGTTCAAGCAAGTAACACTGTTGCAAATGGTGCTAATGCTATTGTCATAGACTTCCAAACCACATTAGGTGACTTAAGAAGTACTCTTGGTAACACCAACAGTACTGCAACTGAACGTCTAGAAGGATTTAACTTCCTTAACATGGACGTCAGAAGCTTTAACTCAACTGGTGTATACTCTGTATACTTACTCAACGCAACTACAAACATTATTGAAACCAATGGTAGCATTGACGCTACCGTTGGTAAAGTATTGCTTGCAAGTGGATTAAGTGCACAAACAGGTTTGGTCAGTTTGAATACCACGGCTATCAACAATGCAATTTTCGACGAAGACTTTAGTGACAGCAGAGTAGTTGGCGCACTTATCTATGAAACTGGTACATCTTTGAATAATATTCAAAACGTATCAAGTACATCAAGTGCTGATCCAATTGTTCTAGACTTCTTCTCATTTGGTTTCTACAATGATGGTTTGGAAGCAGACGAAAGAGTTGCTAACCAAATAATCAGAATTGAAGCCGAAGAAACAGGTGATAATACAAGTACCTTTGCAGGTAGCTTGGAATACACCATGATTAATCAGTTAAACATTCGTGATGTTAGCACATACACCTCATTATCTCCAATTGCCAATGATCCAACTTTCATTGTAATTGAAGATCTCACAGATGAAGATTCACCAAGAGTCAACTATAACGACTTAGGTGCAGATGGTGTTACAACACAAGTTGCTGATCAAGAAGAAGCTCCAAGTCACTCAGGTGTCGTATCATTTGACGCAAGTAGTTACAAGAATGCTGACACAGTTACAATTACACTCGAAGACTTAGACCTTAACGTAGACTCTGATCTTATTGATATCTATACAGTAGTTCTCAATACTGGTGATCCAAACAGGGATGTTGTTGGAAGTGGTGCAGTAAGCACTGTTACAGCATTAAACAATGGTACATCCATTGCTCTCTCTAATGGCGACCAACTAGGTAGACTATTGGATGTCACATTTGATGACCAACTTTGGACAGCCAAGAATACTTGTAGCCTAGCTTCAGGTATTGATGCTGGTTTAGGTGCAACTGGTTTCACATTAATTGAAACCGGACCTGAAACTGGTATCTTTATTGGTGACTTCCAAATCCCAACAGCATGGTGTAGATCAGGTGCAACAACATCTGAATCTGTAACCGGTCTCGATATTGAAGTCAACTATGTTGACTTTAGAGATGCTTCTGGTGAAGTCATTGAAGTAGGTGATGCCGCAGGAGTGCGTGCAAACACAGGTTCAGTAAGTCTAGATAGAACAGTCTATCCGGTACCATTTGGTACTCCGGCTAGATATGACACCAACGATAAGACTACTCCAGCATCTAGATCTCTATTCCCAATACATCAATCAGGAATGGATACAGCAGGTACCACTAGGTCATCTGCAGGTCTACAATCTGGTGAATTCTTAGAGAAAGGTGGCTTGACTATCCACGTTAGAGTCAACGATCCAGACTTTGATACTTCCGCAAGTGGTGAAGACTTCATTAATCAAAACACAACCAGTACTAAAGTAGGACCTGTAAAGGTCTCTGTTATCAGAGGCGCTTCACAAGTAGTCCTAGGTTATGCAGGTGGTGATGCTAAATTGAATGGTCCAATTGACGTTGCTAATAACAACGCCAAAGCAGCCAGACAATTCGGTCCAATGAATGAAATCGCACCAGATGCAGGAATATTTGAGACTGATATCGTAATAAGATATACTGACGGTCCAGCAAGCAGCACATGTCCAGTTACTGACAACTTTATCCCAATTAACGGCGACGCTAATAATGGTAATAATGCAGTAACTAGCAGATTTGACGCAACCCCAGCAAGCGGTACTAATTATTGTATTTTACAAGGAGATATTCTCCAAGTAGAATACACTGATCCGGCCGATGCTTCAGGTGATGTCAATACTGTAACAGACTCTGCTACTTTTGACCTAAGAAACGGTGTAATTCAATCTGACAAATCAGTTTACATTATCGGATCCGATATGATCTTGACCCTCATTGAACCAGACTTAGATTTGGACAATGACCAGGCTGAGACATATGACTTGGACTTGATTGAATGGGACTCTGATGCCGCAACCGTCACCATGGGTGACGCTGACGGCCAAGGAGCCGCATTTGACCCAGAACCACTTAACTTTAGAGAAACAGGTGACTCTACTGGTATCTTCCAGATAGTCATCGAGATTCCTCAAGAATTAGATGGTGATAACTTAGAAAGAGGAGAAGAAATTATCCTCGAGTATACAGATTGGGGTCCATCAGGAGCTGACTTTGTAGGTAACGAAGACGAAGATGTCAACTTGACAATCTTCACTTCAAACTTTGGCGCAACTGTAGAGCTTGACCAAAAAGTTTACACATGGACTGATAAAGTATACATTACCATTGTCGCACCAGATCACAACTTTGACGGCAACTTAGTTGACGAAATTGGAGATACTGATAAAGACCCAATAAAGGTCTCAACCAGAGGATTCAATATTGACAACTATAAACTCGTCGAAACTGGTACTGATACAGGTATCTTCACAGGTGAAGTAATCCTAACAGGATTTGCTCACGATGCTGATGGTATCACAGGTGATGATACTAATCCAAGAACATCTGCTGATGGCTCCGGCCCAACAGATGGATACCTCCAAACCGATGACGATGACGGACTTACTGTCTCCTTTGAATTCTCAGAGGATGAAACTGTAGTCGGTTCATCACTTATCAGATGGAATATTGGTGAAGTTCAGTGGCTTGAAGCAAGCTATCCAGCTAGCGGAACAGGTGTTGTAAGAGTAATTGATCCAGACATGAACTTAGATCCAGAATCAGTCGACAACTTCGATGTCGACGTGTGGTCTGACTCCGATGCCGGAGGTATTGACCTTACTGTAACTGAGACTAATGAGGCAACTGGAATATTCGAGGGTACTGTATTCTTTACAGTTACTGACGAATCTTCTGGTCACAGACTCAGAGTCGCAGAAGGTGACACTGTCACCGCAGAATATGAGGACAATACATTACCAGATCCGTACACAACTGCAGATGAACTTGATATTACTGCCACTTCACTAATCGGCACTGTAGTACCACCTCTCGAGAGAGCACCAGCTGCTAACTTGAGAACCGTTGATGCATTCGGTAACAGTTTAGATACTGTCTCCGTTGACCAACAGGTACAAATCAGCGCTGACTTAGCAAATGGTCAGGATAGAGAGCAAGCATTCGCATACTTGGTACAGATCCAGGATGGCAATGGTGTCACAGTATCACTCGCATGGATTACAGGTTCACTATCTGCTGGTCAATCATTCAGCCCGGCATTATCATGGATTCCAACACAAGCAGGAACTTACACAGCAACTGCATTTGTATGGGAATCAGTAGATAATCCAACGGCATTATCACCACCAGTCAGTACAACCGTAACTGTACAATAAGTAAGATAACTAGTTCTAATTTTCCTTTTTTTCTTTTTTTTGAATACCTCTTAACGAAAGTTATGCACAATTTTTTCACAAGTAATATCTAGGAGAAGATTGACAATCAATTGAATTGAAAATTAAAATTTTATTTTCTTTCTTTGCTGTTTTGTTATTTCTTAACATACCAAATTCTTATTCAGAGCAATTAGAATTGTTTACAAATAGCAAAGTTTACGCCCCTGAACACAATTTACAAGTTTATGGAAAAGGTTTACCTAAAGAAAATTTAATTATTAGAGTTTTTGCTCCTGATGAATCCATTGCAAAATTTGATCAAATAACCACTAATCCTGATGGTTCCTTTAATTATTCATTATTAACTTGGCCTGAACCCTCAACTGATTTTCCATATGGTACATACACTGTAGAAGTTATTAGCACAGAACAAAATGGCGCTTCACAAAAGATTGATGTTAAATTTTCATCTTCAACAGAATTACTTGATGTAACTATTGAAAGATTTGTAAATACTCTGGTTTTTGCTCCAGAAACTGCAGCAATTGGTCATCCGATCAGAGTATTTGTTCAAACTACCAGTGATGGTCTTTTGATTGGAAATGAACCATCTAAATTACTGGGAACCACACACGTTCATCTTCCATCTGGAATTTCAATAACTCTTTCAAATTCATTCAAAACCCTGCATCAGGGATTGTATTATGTCGATTATACTCCAATAGAGGAAGGAACACATGTGTTTCATGTAGTTGCATTTAGTCAGGGCACTACATCTCATGGTTCAGCAGCTACGAATGTTCTAAGTCAAGATCTTGGAGGAATTTCTGATCAAATTATAACACTAAATTCCATTCTAGATGAAACATCAAATGAACTCACAATACTAAAATCTGAAATTACCGGATTTGATACTACAGTAAAATATGCAAGTACTCAAATTGATGAAAATATTGGAACCTTTGCACTTTCTGCAAAATCAATCAGTGAATCTTCAGCGCAACTAAATGCATTGTTACTGCCAATAATTGCATCAATTGGACTGATTGTAGCATTACAAGTTGCAATTCTTGCCCGAAGAAGATAGTTATAATAACATAAGAATGGAAAATTAATCGATGCCCAAGGCGGCTATTTTCTTTTGTGTATTGTTATTTTCTCCTATGGTTTCAAATTCACATGCATTTTTTCCTGCAGATTTAATCCCTGAAAAGAAATCTGAAAATGATTTTACTTTGAATTCAGATATTATAAAAATTGATCCTGATTTTTACACTGAAAATGATTTTAAAAGATATTTGATTTTTGGTACAGAATTACAAAAAAATAATTTTTCAAAATTAAATTCAATTTATGGAGTTCAATCCGACAGTGGTTTTTTTTCTGTATCGATTATGTCTGAAAGTTCTGCATCAAATTTGATTTCACAGGGTTATCATGTTGTTGAAGATTTTAAATTGGATTTTCATTCACCTGATGATTCAATTCAAGACGCCTCCAGAATTGGTGAAATTACTGGTTCTAATTTAGCTAAAATAAAATATGATTCAACTGGTAATGGCACTGTAATTGCAATTGTAGATACAGGCGTTGATTTTTCAAATCCTGACATACAACACTCTCTTGCTAGAGACAAAATCAATCATCCAATTATGCTTGATCCAGACGGTCAAGGAATCGTATTAACAAATGCCACTTTTTTTGCATATGTTGATGAAAATGAAATTATTAGAAATTACAGCAAGCCAATTCCTTCACACATGACATCTTCAGCTTATGTTTCACGTGATGGGGTGTTTCTTGATATATCTCAAGGGGGAAAAGGAAGTATTATACCAATTTATAATTCATTTTTTCCACAAATGGGATCATCAGTAATCTTTAACGGAACTCTTACAACTGATATGAAAATTGGAGAGGATAATCGTAATTATATTAAATCAAAAAGTGGAATTTACCATCTTGGTGTAATATATCAAGGGGCATTAAGTGGGGCATTTCCTCAAATACAGGTTGTACCTGTTTTAGTAGTTGATTCATTTACTCCTGGCGTATATGATACTATAATTCCTGATCTAAGTACCTCGTGGGAAGATTACACTAGATATGATTTAAAATCCGGTAAATTGCCAGACTATGATTTTGATTTTACTGATGAGAAACCAATAGTGCTAGGTAGTGGAAAAGAATTTCTTGTATATGATTCAAACAATGATGGAAAAAATGATTACAGTGCAGGAACAATTGGAGCGCAAGTTTTAGATGTTTATGGAGCAATCAAAAACAATTCTACTGACATTGATGATACCCTAAAGGCAATTAATGGAACTCTTTTACCTTCTTTGGATTCAAGTGGTCAATTTTTTGGTCTAATGACTGATTTTATGGGACATGGCACTTCTAGTGCAGCATCTATTACTTCACGTGGTCAAGAAACTTATGATATTTACAATAACTCAAAAAAATATTCGATCACTGGTGTAGCTCCTGATGCAAAAATCATTCCAGTAAAGGCATTATGGTTCGGTGACACTGTTTATGGTTGGTTGTGGTCTGCAGGATTTGAAAACAAAGATCATTCTTGGAAATTTTCAGGTCAACCCAAAGTTGATATTATTTCTAACAGTTGGGGCGTGTCAAATTTCCCATCTTTTAACACATCGCCTGGAATGGATATTTTGTCATTAATTCTTAGTGTACTTGCAACTCCTAATTCTTTAGATGACGATTATCCCGGTGTCACAATAATTTCCAGTGCTGGAAATTCTGGTCATGGTTATGGAACAATCGGATTACCTAACGCATCCCCATTTGGAATATCAGTTGGCGCTACAACAAACAATGTCTTTGTTGGATATGGTCCCTTCAAAGATCAACCTAGATTTGGAAATACAACTGATCATTCTAACAACGTAGTGGATTTTTCTAGTCGTGGCCCTAGTTCAATAGGTGATCCAAAACCCGATGTGATGAGCATTGGAGCTCATGGATTTGTACCCTCAAATGTTTTAAAAATTCATAAAGATTCTAAAGATGAATCCTTTTCATTATTTGGCGGAACTAGCATGGCTGCCCCTATCGTATCTGGTAGTGCGGCAATTCTAATTGAAGAGATGAAAAAACAATCCAAAGACTATGATTCATTTTTAATAAAAAATATTCTAATGTCTACTGCAACTGATCTGTATAATGATCCTTTTGCCCAAGGATCTGGATTGGTAAACATTGAATCGGCTTTGGATTACGTTAATGGCCAAAATGGAGTTTTCATTGTACATAACGATGGATCTTATGATAATGTCAAAAAAATGCTTGAGCCTGCAATTGAAAAAATCAATTCAACATCGATAGGATTTGATAAATTCCAACTTTCATCGCATTCATTTCCAATGACTAGTTGGTTTGCAGGACAGCTACTTCCAGGGGATAGAAGCACCACTGCATTCACAATTGACAATCCAACTAATGATACCTTAACAATTAATGTTAAACCTCAAACTTTGTCCTTAATATCAAAAACACAATTCAATGGGACAACAATTGTACAACAACAAGATTCCATACTGAACAATACTGGCACTTTTATTCCAAACTATGTTAAATTATCTCAGCTTGGAAATCCAAGTGAACTAAAGACATTTTTTAATGACGATGATCCAATCCCTGATGAATCATCACTAATGATATTAAATGTAAATTATCAATTTCATGATTTTATGAACAATACTTCTGATGTTTATGCTGATGATCTAAAAATTGCTTCTCTGTATCTTTATGATTGGATTGACAACAACAATGACACAAAAATTACTAGTGATGAATTATCTATGGTGAACAGGGCAGGTTCTTGGGGAACAGTTCAGGAATTAAGAATTTCAGAACCTAATGAAAAGTTTGAAGGAGTACCTCTAGTTGGAGTTTATCCTGTACCTACAAGATACTCTTACTGGTTAGGTGACACTAAACAAAATTCAACATCCATGGATTATACAATTTCTGCCAGTTATTATGAAAAAGAAAAGTGGCCTGTCATATGGTCTGAATTTGAGACACTCTCTGTTCCTCCTCAAAGTTTGGCAACTGTTGATATGACATTGATAACTCCAAGTGATTTCCAAACAGGTGTATATCAAGGATTTCTAACTTTTGAAAGTGATAAACATATTGTAAATGCCCCTGTATCTTTTGTGATTAAACAACCTGTAAGTGAAAATGATTCTACAATTTTGATCAAAGGAAAACAAAGTGATGATATCCTTTATGGAAATGGATATACAAAAGGCGCATTTGATATGGTCAATCGATACATGGCTGGTGATTGGCGTCAATATTATTTTGATATTCAAAACGAATCTATCAACACTGCAGCAATTGAACTTTCATGGATTAGTAATAATACTAATCTGTCTGTGTTTGTAATGGATCCTTCTGGAGAAATAATACAAACCAATATGCCTTCAGGTGTATTTGGTCATTTTCTGGGGTGGGCATCACTTGATTGGTTGGGAAGTTCAATCTTTAGTCAAGGCGGTGGTTTTTTCCCTGTAAAAAACAAAGATGATACTTCGACTGTCCTTTATGTTCCAATTAATCAAACTGGGACATACACGCTTTTAACACACTCTACATTATTTGGTGGTTCTTCAACCACTGAACCAATCACACTAGCAGCTAAATTTACAAATATTTCCCCTGAAATGATTGATTCGTTTGAATTAGTTGATATTGAAATCAAACCGATACCTACAAGATCTGAAAACGTTTCTAAAATTTTAACAAAAACAGAAATTCATGATCAAAGTAATATTGATTCTGATTTTTCATTTAGTGTTGGAATTATGGTGGGAATAGTCATTGGAATTGCGATCGGATTAGTTTTCATTTTTGTCATTAGACAAAAACCTCCTAATTAATTGAACAAGGTTTATAAGCAATTTGGCGAGAACGAGAGCTGAATGTCAGAACTGGGGACAAAAAAGTCTGGCGGATTATCCCGAAGAGACTTTCTAAAATTAATGGGTGCCGCAGGCACTGGATTAGCATTTGCTCCATTTGTCCCATTTGGTAATTACATGCCAAATCCAAATCAGGCATCACTTGAAAGAGTTCCAGTAATTTTACCTGATGGCACTCAAGCTAATATCAACACTTTTCCAGTCAATCATGCTGAAGTGATTACATATCCTTCAACAGGTGATGCTGCACTTGATGCAGAAGCTTTTCGTAAATGGCAATTCATCAGACTTCCTGAAGAATTAGGTGGAGGGAAAAAAGATACTGATGCATTACGAGCTTATAGTATGATTTGTTTACATCTTTGGTGTTTATGGAAATATTGGCCAGATGAAGGCAGAAAAAGAGGCGAATGTCCTTGTCATGGAAGTATGTATGATCCAATGACTGGAACCGCATTTGTTGGTCCTGCATCAGTACAAGCTGCGCCATCAAACACTTTACCGAAACTAACATTGGATATTGATTCAGATGGGTTGATCTTTATCATGCCACCAAAGTTTAATGCAAATGAAAATGGAGTAATTGGATATGGCCGTTTCGCTTGAGAGAAGAACAGGAGTTGTAGCACTCCTTTACTGGCTTTGGGACGGAGTAGACAGAACTATCTTTACTGCAATTAAATTCTCCTTCCCTGCAAGATTTGTTAGTCCGTTTGGATTTTTGGGAATGCTCACATTCATTGTATTCATTATTCTTGGTGTGTCAGGAGCTTTACTCATGTTTTACTATCAACCAATTCTTGACCGCGCATGGGACAGTGTCCAATTCATTAACGATGATGTTCCGTTTGGTTTTCACATTAGAAACATTCACTATCACGGTTCTAACGCTATGGTACTTCTTGCAGTTCTTCACATGTATTATCAATACTTTAGTGGAAGATACAAAATTAGAAATGAAGTTTTATGGATGACTGGTGTCATTCTTGGAACTGTCACAATTCTTGAAGCATTTACAGGGTATGATGTTATTTTCAGTGAAAGAGCAGAACTTGCAATTAGTATTGCGGCGTCACTAACTACATCTATTCCTGTGGTGGGGCCGACGATTCGTGATGCAGCGTTAGGAAGCGGTTTCTCGGACTTTGTATTGAGATTCTATGCACAACATGTGTTCTTGTTGCCAATTGTAATGCTTGGATTGATGGCAGTACACTTCCCAAGGTTCTTGGTCTTTGACGTACCAATGGTTATGGCAATCGGTGGTGCTATTCTGATAACTGGTGGCGTATTCCCAATTGATATGGGATTCAAGTTTGAACCCACGGTACCGCCAGGTGTCACAGTTCCTGAATGGTATCTTACAGGAATCTATGCGTTTATGAGGACTCAATATGACAAATTTGTTACTGGACTGCTGTGGCCTTTGCTGTTCATTATATCGTTCGTATTAATTCCATTTATCGATAGATACAAGAAATTCTCATGGAGAGATAGGCCGATCATCACTGCATTTGGTATAACCAGCCTTGCACAAATCATGGTTACAACATACTGGGGTTTCTATATCTCACCTGACACAAAACTTCCATTAGTGGAACGTTTGGTTATTGATCCAATATTCTTCTATTCTACAATGATATTGTTGGTACCATTAGGATTTGGATTTACTTACATGATGATCAAACTAGCAAATGAGGCAGAAAGAAAATCAAAACTTGCAAAAAGCAATGGCCCTCAAAAAGTAGCCACGATCAATCTTTCTGAAAAATGGATCAATTGGTTACTAGTTGCACTTTTGGCATTCCAAGTGTTCCTAAACATTGCAGCTTACAATGCGGCTTTGACAGGAATGAAGAACGTTTCATTGTTCTTTGTTGGAATTATCTTACTAGTGTTTGCTGCATTCTTCCATGTGTACCGGTATGCAATGAGTCAGCAAAAGAATGCACCTCCACCCGCACCTGTACCTGCAATGGACGAGAAACCAAAATTGGCAGAACCTGAGGTTCCTGTTGAACAAAACAAACTACCAGAAGATGAAACAACATCTGATGTAAGACCAGATCCAAAAGAGCTGGCACCTGAAATTCCAGTACCAAAGACTCAGGCAGATTTGGGAGTTGGCACAAACAACAATTCAAATGTTGGTTCTGCTGATCTTGATGGAGTGAAAAAATTATGAGTATGCCTACATCCAGTCATGCATATGGTATTGGAATGATTGCATTAATTATTGGGATGTCTGCATCTGTAGTATTTTACACATCATTTTATCTTCCTGAATCTTTGGCAAAACCTTCAGTATCTGAACACATTCTAAATCCAGAAGAAGATTTTATCATTGAAATTGTTCCTGGTGCAGTAGTTGAAGGAAATCCAAACTATGTACCAAACAAACCAACTGTGACGTTAACTATTAACAATAAAGTAATTTGGCAAAATAATGACGACACTGCTCACACTGTAACCCCTGATCACAGAAGTGAGGATAGTTACAGTGGCGAATTTGGTTCACCTGGTGTGATGAAACCTGGTGAGACTTATGAATTTCTATTTACTGAACCCCAAGATGTTCCTTATCACTGCACACCTCATCCATGGATGGAAGGAACTATCAGTGTAGAATTAAGTAGATTCTAGTTAGAATATTTTGCAAAAATTATTTTACTTTCAATTTCTTTATGCTGCTCAATAATTGATACTCTAAATTTTACTTCATATTCTTTATCTGGTTGAAAATTAATTATTGCAGTAAATTCTGCTTTATCCTCAGGCATTACATCTTTGTTGATAAACAATCTTGAAACATTCTGAGATATTTTTTTTCCATTATATGATTTGTAAATTATGTGTTCATTTGAATCCAAAATTGTTGTATTTATGACTACTCCGTCATATCTTCCTGGATAAGAAACAGTGACTACTCCTTTGATTTCAGAATCTGGATGAATATCTGTTGAATTTAATTCAAATTCTAAATCTTTCACAAACCATTGTTTCCAAGTTGGAATAATAGTTTTGTTAAGTGGGCCCAAAGGGCTTCGATCCCTTGACTTTTGGATTAGAAGTCCAACACGCTATCCATGCTGCGCCATAGGCCCAAAAACCTAAAAATTAATTGCCATTTTAAGGGTTTACAGCCACTTTTTTTGGTAATTCTCTCTTTCCATTTTGAAAAGAAATTGCTGTGCATACCCTGCATATGGACCAAAATGGTTTACAGTTTTTTCATGGAGAATCCCGTATTGTTTTTCAGTAATAGTTTTAGTCTCTATTTGGAATTTGTCTGAATAATATTTTTCTAAAATTCTAATCATCCATCTATCTAAAGGAAAAGATTCCAACTTGTTTAACGAAAATAACAAAATACAATCTGCAACTTTGTTTCCTATTCCCGGAATGAGGAGAATCTCATTTTTTGCATCTTGATAATTGGCTTTCTTCAAACATTCAAAATCAATTTTTTTTAAAACTGCCGCATTTGCTGCATCCTTGATGAACTTTGCACGATAACCTACGCCACAATTTTTTATTTCATTTATTGATGCCTTTGCAAGTTTTTCTGGATTTGGAAATAAAAAAAACTCTTGATTTTCAAACTCAACTTTGTCTCCGAATTTTTTTGTTATTTTTTCTAAACTATTTTTGATTTTTTGAATGTTAGAGTTTGATGATATGATAAATGAAATTAGACATTGAAAGGGATCTTGCTCGAGAATTCTTAATCCCAAATATTGTTTTACAGCTTTTTTGGTGACACTGTCTTTTGAAATAGACTTGATTATTTTTTCAATATTGTCTCTTTTTCGAAAAAAATCTGTCTTTACATTTTGATACGATTTGATCGTTCCTGATTTTGATATTTTTAAAATGTCTTGTCCGTTAACCCCATACCATATATCGTTATTTTTTCTCCAAAGAAATACTTGACCGCTATTGATTGAATTTTCAACATTTATTGTACAATTATTTTGCATCTCAGACAGTTATTTCATCATTAACTGCAGGTGCATGTGTTTCAAAACCAAATTTTTCATGGATTTCTCGAGCAAACAACTCACATGATTCAGAATCTCCATGCACTGTCCACACCTTTGGATTTCCCTTTATTTTTGAAATCATGTCAAATAATTCCTTCTTGTCTGCATGTCCTGAAAATTGAAATTGCTTAACCTCTGCTTTCACACTGAGATCTTTGCCTCTGGTTGAAACCATTCCTGTATCTAGCAATTTTTTACCTGGTGTGCCTTCTCCTTGATACGACACTAGTGCAATTCCATTTTTACTATCAAAAGATAATTCCTGTAAATAATACACTGCATTTCCTCCAACTAGCATTCCAGCTGGTGAAATTACAACACAGGGTTCTCCCATTGCACGTTTTCTTTCGGCATGATCTGTTATTGCAGTCGCACTTTTGATTGCTTCAGAAAAGACTTTGGGATCTCTTAGATATTCTGGATGTTTGAACATTATTTCATTTACTTTTAGTGCCATTCCGTCCATTATGATTTTATGTTTAAAATTTGCACTTCGTAAAATACAAGCAATCTCTTGAGATCGTTCAACTGAAAATGATGGAATAAATAATATTCCTTTTCTATCCATAACTTCATTTGCAAATTCTATTAATTCAGTTTCTGATTCTTTTCTTGGCTTTTGTTCTGTTTTTGCATAAGTACTCTCAGTAATCAGCATATCAATTTCTCCTATGTCCAAATCCATCTCTCGAAGCATTCGAGAACCGTGTGTTTTGATATCACCTGTATAGAATAATCGTTTTCCTTCTGATTCCACTAGTACTGTACTTCCTCCAATCACATGTCCTGACTCTCTGAATTCAAAAGTTGCATTTCCTTTGGTTACTTTTTGTTTGAATCCGATCTCTTTGGCATTTTTCATCATATTGTTTAATTCAGGCAAATCAAATGGGTGTGCGTTTTTTTCAATTTTTAACATGTCATTGATTAGTAATTTTGAAAGATCAAACGTTGGTGGTGTGGCATAAACATCTGTATTTCCACTAACAAAAAGCGATGGGACATTGCCTGAATGATCTAAATGGGCATGAGTAATGATGATTGCGTCTAAATCTTTAGGTTTTACATGTAAGGGATACTGTGGTGGGGACCCTCTTCTTCCAAACATTACTCCATAATCAAGTAATAATTTTGTCCCATTACAATTAACTAAAAATCCTGATCTGCCTACTTCATTTGCAGCCCCTAAAACTTTAACATCCAAGAATTAAATTCACTTTTCATCTACGTTAAAACCTTCTCAGGGAAGATCCGATCATTATGCCTGTCGTGGAATCTACAAAAGCTTTAATTAGTGTAAGCTAAGATTCGATCCTCATGGGAAGAAGTTTCGCAGATTGGTTAGCACAGCAAGACCAAGCCGTAGTCGCAAAGACACGTGCTGGTGATGAAGCAAACAAACCACTCTTAAACCAACTCAACTGGATTTGGGTAAACAATCTTATGAATCAGAAAGCAGACCTTAATCCTTCTTCAGCAGAACTACTTGACTGGGTTACCTCAGGCCAAATAGATGCAATGAGAAAATAAACGTGCACACACGTTGTCTTTTTGTTTTTTAAATTTCTCAATCTAGATTCTGCGCATATGTTTTGACTCGATCATTTTCATAACAGGGTTATGAATTTCAATCATGGTTTAAATAGGTACCAAGCAATCTAAACTTTGTAATGCCAATAGCAATACTTCCAGACATTGATGAACAAAGATGTATCGGATGTGCACTATGTGTAGAAATCTGTACAACTCTTGGTCCTGATGTCCTTAGAGTCAAACCTGTTGAAGGTTGGAAGAGAGGTAAAGCATTTGTTTTCTACCCAGAAAGATGTATTTCTGATGGTGCATGCATCGGTGTATGCCCAACAAAATCAATCTTTTGGATGAGACCAATGAATTACACAGCTGGACAACCAGTACCTCTTCACAAAAACGGTATCTTCATCAAAGGTTGGGCTGAAGACGCCGCTCTATAAGCAGCATCTTTTAGCACATTCTTTTTTCTTATTTTTAATTACCAAAAGATTTTCTCTTGATCTCTTTTGGTAAACTTTTTACAAAATGCTTTAGGAATGCATCTTCTTTATCATAATGCATTTCTAAAAATTTATTGTTGACAAAGAAATCATTCCATGTTTTTTCAAATTCTGGGAATTCATTTGGTTCAAAATCTATTCTAGCAGTTTCATGATGTGCAGCTGGAAAAATGTCTGAAATTTCAATTGGTATTAACCCCAATATTGGATTATATTGGCATACTTGGAACGAATCAAAACCTTTGATTTTCCTTTTTAATCCGACATACTGGTGAGAAAGATATCCTGGTTTTGAACTTGATTCTTTAGTGATGATTAATCTCTTTTTCTTTGATTTGAATTTCCTAACTATTTTGTGAAATGATACAACTTCTGGTCTGTACTGATCCTCTTTGCCAAATAAGAAAATAGCTTTTTCCTTAAATTTTGGAGTACCCAAACCAAGAAATTCATAGTTTTCAGTCATAACCTCAATCATTTCAAATAATTTTGGATGAGCCCTTGCTTTTTTAATTACATATTCCCACAGTCTCCCTTCATGTATTGCTTGTTTTACCTTGTCAACTTCTAGCTTAATTGCATACAAATTATGAATTGCTAATTGATTGATCTTTTCAGTTGGCTCTAATTGGCGAAATTCATCAGGAGTATATTTTGAACATATCTCACAATTACATGGAAATACCGTAATATCTGATAAATATCGTGTGCCATCGTCAGTGATGTATCTTAGTTGTTTTGCATACAGCATGTATGATGCTGAATCAAATGTATCGCAGCCTAATGCTATTGCAAATGGTATTGTGAGAGGATGTCCTGCACCAAAAAGATGTAGTGGAATTGAATGCGGCATCTGTTTTTTTGCAGCCACTATCATCTGTGCTAATAATCTGTATTCATATGACTCCATAAATTCAACTGGACTTCCTAATGCAAGCATTTGAAATCCCATATCTACCAAACTCCTTGTAGATTTTGCAACCAAATCAAAGTGCTCTCCTCCTTGAATTGGCCCAATCCAAATTTGACCATTATCTGCCCTTCCATCAAGAGTTTCTTTTGAAACTTTTAGAGTGTGTTTTACATATTCTTCCGCTTTTTTAATTGGCATTCCGTATCCTGTTGGTTTGTCCAACGGAATAGCAAAATCAGTTAAAATCCCTTTTTCAAAATTTGCCATATCTGGTGGTGATACATCAACATCCCCATATTCAAGAACTTGATATCCTCCAGAATCTGTCATGATTCCTCCATCAAAATTAATTATCTTGTGAATTCCTTTCTCAACAGCATCATCGCCATAATTGTTTCTTGTAATGTATGCATTAGTAATTACTAAATCAAAACCCATTTCTCGAATTTTTTTAGATGGGATTGTTTGTTTGACGGGATGAATAACGGGAACATATGCTGGAGTCTCAATTTTTCCATGATTTGTATAAAGTGTTCCAATTCTGCCAGCTAAATCAGTTTTTGAGATTTCAAACAAGTAATTACACAAATTTAAAGGCGTTATTTAATCAATCAACAAAAAACTTTCCCAAATCATTATTTTTTGTCACTAATTCAAGCCAATCCACTTCCTCATTTCCCTTTTTATTCATAATTACACTCATAATTTTCTCAAGCATTTCTGCAACTGTTTTCCCACTGACGTTAATCTGAAATGTTTTTTCTTGAAATTTACCAATTGCATCATTTGCTATGATTCCTAGAATTTCACTACCTGTGTTGTCTCTAGTTTTTTTATCAGAATACTTCCTATCTTTATAAACTGGAATTAAATCATAGGGGCTTCTTCTTAAGACTATCATTATACTAACTTGACTTTTTTTTAAAACATACGGGGCTAAATGTCCTACAACTACATTATTTTCAGAAACTTTTTGTTCAAGTATTTTTTCCAATCTTCCAACATCTATGTCGTTTGTATCTCCATTTTTTTCAAAAAGTCCAGAGTCTTTTGCAATTTCGTTAATGTCTATTATTGACAGCTTCATTCTATTGGCAATTTGTTGTGTAATCGTGTGTTTTCCAACACCTGGATTACCTGTAATTACAATGGACATGATATGAAATCATGATTGACTAGATTAAACGATTTCTGCAATACTAATAAGTAGAATTAGATTTTTGAGAGTATTGCAAATTGGTTTACTGGGAAAAGCAAATGTTGGTAAATCTACCTTCTTCTCAGCTGCAACTGAAACACCAGTTGCAACAGGAAATTTTCCTTTTACAACAATCGAACCCAATGTGGGGGTAGCCTATGTCAAAGCAGACTGTGCTTGCAAACATTTTGAAATCAAACATGAAAATGAATTGTGTGTAAATGGCACACGTTTTATTCCTGTAAAACTCATTGATGTTGCAGGATTAGTTCCTGGCGCACATGAAGGTAAAGGATTGGGAAACCAGTTTCTTGATGATGCACGACAAGCTGAAGTTTTGATTCATGTTGTCGATATTGCAGGAACAACAGACATCCAAGGACAATCTGTTCCAGTTGGAACCCATGATCCATTAGAAGATGTAGCTTTTGTACAAGATGAATTTGAT
Organism: Candidatus Nitrosopumilus sp. bin_32a; assembly: GCF_054095935.1. Taxonomy (NCBI): domain Archaea; kingdom Thermoproteati; phylum Nitrososphaerota; class Nitrososphaeria; order Nitrosopumilales; family Nitrosopumilaceae; genus Nitrosopumilus; species Candidatus Nitrosopumilus sp. bin_32a. The sequence goes on from NZ_JBSWSN010000008.1 coordinate 60,591, forward strand.
CAATGGTTTGCAGATATTCTAAAAAGAGAATGGGATAAAATCTCCAGAGAAATAGACCAAAAGCGAGCAAAACTAACTGATGGTATTGCAAAAAGATTTTCTGGATTAGGAATTAAAGATTTCCAAGTTCAAGAAATTCTTCAAAAATTAGGTTTTACGGCTAAAAATCCGAAAGAATGGGGTGAAAATGATATTGAAACTTTTGCCAAAGAATTAAGAAAAAGTACAAAACCCATGATTATTGCAGCAAACAAGGCAGATCTTTGCAAAGACCTTGATGTAATTAAGAAAATTTCCGACAATGTAATTCCATGTAGTGCGGAAACTGAATTACTTTTACGAAAAGCATCAAAAGCCGGAATTGTGAATTATTCTTCAGGCGATGAGGAATTTACCGCTGTTGAAGGGAAAGAAATTCCATTACCCCAACAAAAAGCACTTGATTTGGTAAATACTGTTTTCTCAAAGATCCATTCAACTGGTATTCAAAAAATTCTAAACACTGCAGTTTTCGATTTGCTGAAATTTATCGTTGTATACCCCGTAGAAGATGAGACAAAACTTACTAACAAAGATGGCGTTATTTTACCTGATACAAAATTAGTTCCACAAGATTCCACTGCTAGAGATTTGGCAGGATTGATTCATGCTGATATTGCAAAGGGATTCTTGCATGCAATAGATTGCAAAACAAAGCAAAGGATTAGTGGAGATCAAAAACTCAAAAATGGCGATGTAATCAAAATCGTTTCTACATTAAGTCGTGGATAATATGTTGGGTTTAGGAATTGAAAGTACAGCTCATACGTTTTCTTGTGCAATAATTGAAAAACGTGGAAAGAAAGGAAAAATTCTTTCAGATATTAGAAAAATTTACCGTCCTGCAGAAGGAGAAGGAATTCATCCCCGTGAAGCATCTCGTCATCATATTGAGAATAGCTCTCTGGTACTTTCTGAGTGTCTTCAAGAAGCAAATGTAACCGTTAAGGATTTAGATATTGTTTCATATGCGGCTGGACCTGGTTTGGGTCCGTGCTTACGTGTGGGTGCCATAGTTGCCAGATCTCTTTCCTCTTACTATAAAATTCCAATATATCCAGTAAACCATGCAATTGGACATATTGAATTAGGAAAATTACTAACTGGTGCAACTAACCCTCTGGTCCTTTTAGTCTCTGGAGGACATACTATGCTTTTGGCATTTTTAAATAAACAATGGAGAGTCTTTGGAGAGACATTGGATATTACTCTGGGCCAATTACTGGATCAATTTGGACGTTCAATTGGATTTGCATCCCCATGTGGAAAAAATATTGAAGAGTTAGCTTCTACATCTTCAAACTATGTTTCTTTACCGTATTCTGTAAAAGGCAACGATGTGTCTTTCTCTGGATTATTATCTGCAACAAAATCCGTTGCAACAAAAAGCAAGATAGATGCTTGCTACTCACTTCAAGAAACAGCATTTGCTATGATCAGTGAGGCAGTAGAACGTGCTTTATCATTTACAAGAAAAAAAGAATTAATGATTGTTGGAGGGGTTGCAGCTAACAAACGATTATCTGCAATGCTAAAAGATGTTAGCAAAAGACACGGCTGTAAATTTTTTGTTGTTCCATTACAGTATGCAGGAGATTGTGGAAGTCAAATTTGCTGGACAGGTTTACTGGAATCTCAAATAAAATCTGGTGTGAAATTAAAAGATACTTTTGTTACGCAATCTTGGAGATTAGATTCTGTTAAAGTAGACTATTGATTTTTGTTTTCACTAATAGTCTGTTCAATAATTTTAACCCAACTTTTAGTATTGAAAACTCCAAACTTGAAAGTTTGTTCGCCATCATCTGTTTTTGCTGTAAAACATACTTTTTTCATAAATAAACCCTCTTTCCATGTTTTTGTTATTTTATCTAATGAAATATCTAAAACAGTATCTCCAAAATGTTTAGAAAAGTCCATTATCCTTGCATTAGTTTTATCAAACGCCAATCTCCTATTTGTCAATGTTAAAATTCCTGCACCTAGATTGTCTTCACTACAATCTTCTTGTTTGATTCTTTTCTCTCCTTTATCCATGATTAATTTTTATTGAATTCCTCTGGATATAATGCTAATGAAATTAGTCAAAAAAGGTGCTGAAGCAGATCTTTATCAAACTAATTGGCAAAATTCAAACGCAATACTAAAAATCAGAAAAATTAAAACATATAGAAATTCTTTATTGGATTCAAAAATTCGTAAACAAAGAACAATTAAAGAATCACAAATGCTATCTCTTGTGAAATCATTTGGAATTCCAACTCCTCTTGTTTACTTTGTAAATTTAGATAAAACATCAATTATCATGCAAGAAATTCCTGGCAAACCTGTACATGATTTATCTGAATCAAAAATTATCAAACTATCAAAGGATATTGGAAAGCTGGTTGGCACTTTACATAAGAACGGAGTAATGCATGGTGATTTAACAACCTCAAATTTTATTTTGTTTCAAAATACTTTATTTGTAATTGATTTTGGATTATCTCAAATATCAATTAAACCTGAAGATCACGCTGTTGATTTGAGGCTCATTAAAGAGATCCTCAACAGTGCTCATGCCAAAATTATGTTATCTTCATGGAAAAATTTTCTAAGCGGGTATAAATCAATAGTTGGTCATTCTTACTATGTCAAAATAACTAAACTAGTCTCAGAAATAGAAAGTCGTGGAAGATATGCGCAAGTCGTTTGATCTTTTTTTTGTATCTTCTAATAATCATAAATATCAAGAAGCAAAGATAATCTTGAATTCTTTAGGAATTAATCTTGGATTTCTAAAATCTAATTTGGAAGAAATTCAATCAAACTCACTTGATGCTATTGCAATGACAAAAGCTAGAGATGCATTTTCTAAATTCAAAAAACCTGTAATAGTTGAAGATGATGGACTATTCATAGATTCGATTGATGGATTTCCTGGTCCGTATTCATCATATGTTTTCAAAACAATTGGGAATAGGGGAATTCTTGATCTATTAAAAAATAAAAGAAAAGCAAAATTTGTTTCAATTATCACTTATTGTGACAAAACAATTTTGCAGTCATTTGAAGGAAAATTAAATGGAAAAATATCTAAAACTCAAAAAGGAAAAGGTTGGGGATATGATCCTATTTTCATTCCAAATAATTCAGTAAAGACATTTGCTGAAATGAATGACAAAAATGAATTGTCTCATAGATACAAAGCACTGAAAAAATTTTCTAAATGGTATTTGCGTAAGTTGGAATAAAACGATCTATAAATCGTTCATTATTTTGCAGTACTGAGATTCTTGAAACAATACTTTCATCCATTATTGAAAATATTTTACTTTGTTTTGCAATTTCTTCACTGAATTTTTTTACTTCTTCCATTTCTAACATGTTTGCATATTCTAATCTATTAGTTGAGCGTCCAATGTGCATATATGATTTAATTTCAATGAAATGTGGACTTGCTTTTCTAAACATTTCTGCAAATGCTGGAATTGATTCTTTCTGATCATTGTAATCTCTAATCAAAGTAATCCGTAACACTGTTCTGGTATCCAAATCTTTTAACATGCTGAGTGTTCTGTTCCATCTTTCCCATGAATCATAATATTTTGGCTTGTTTATTCTCATGAATGATTCATAGTCTGCAGCATTTGTTGACAGGTACAATTGCGTCGGCAATGCATCTTCATCTTGTAACTTTTGAATCATGTCCGGCTCTTGTCCGTTTGTTACAAGAAAAATTGATTTTGTCGCTTCAAATGATTTTAGATATTTAATTAGTTCTGGAAGTTTGGGATACATTGTAGGTTCTCCAGAAAGTGAAATGGCATAATGGGCAGGCAATAATGATTCATCCAATCTTTGTTTATCATTTCTTGAATCACCGTAAAATCCATTGATCAATTTTTTTCGTTCAGCCATTAATTTAGTTAAAATTTGTTCAGGCTCTGCAACTTGTTCTGGTTTCATTTGCATTGAATCATAAAATTCCATCGGTCTCCAACAATACACGCATCTGTTTTCACAATACATGCCAGCGGGAGAAAATTCCATGCATCTGTGAGTTGAAATTCCATAAAACTTGTGCTTGTAACAACTGCCTTCATGCTTGAATGATTTTTTTGTCCAATGACAAAGTCCGACAGTTGAATGATCTGCTACTCCATACTTTGCTTTTTTTAATTGCGCAGATATTATCGGTTTGATCTGAAGTAATTGCTCTTCTTCTTCAACTGTTTCTCCAGAGCAACTCATTAGTTCAGATCGTGTTTTGGTTTACTTAAATTGATCGAGATTTTTGTCCAACATGGAAATTTTTCTCAAAACTATTGATATTTTTAGTTAATTTCAGAGTGAGGTTTAATAACTGGATCCTCGACGTATTTTTAGGCCTTGAAAAAAATACACTCTATATCATTCCTATTCTTACTTGTGGCTACTTTGACTAGCATGCCAATTAATCCCGTTTTTGCTGCTGATGACTTGGATAAAGACGGTGTTGATGATTCAATTGATCAATGTCCAAATTTACGAGAAGATTTTGAAGGTACTATAGATGGATGTCCATCAAATTTTGTTCCATGGTATGATGAAGACTATGATGGGATAGAGGATCATATTGATCAATGTCCAAATCTAAAAGAACGTTATAACAAATTCCAAGACGAAGACGGTTGTCCTGACACACTTCCTGGAAGTGGATCTGGAGGAGCACCTGATTCTGATGGTGATGGTATTATTGATCTAGTTGATAATTGTCCAAACCAACCAGAAACTTTCAATGGAATTGATGATAGAGACGGTTGTCCTGATTCTTATGGTTCTGGTGATAGAGATAGAGACGGCGTTCCAGATTATTTAGACAAATGTCCACTAAGTGCTGAAACTTACAATAAATTCCAAGATACAGACGGTTGTCCAGATTCTGTTAATGACTCTAGTTTTATTGATACTGATAATGATGGCTTGCAAGATAAAATTGATTTATGTCCAAAAGAACCTGAAGTGTATAATGGTTATAGAGATACAGACGGTTGTCCAGATGTTGCATTAGATACTTCATTTAGTGATAAAGATGGTGATGGAATAGCTGATCAATTTGATATTTGTCCAAACCAACCAGAAACTTTCAATAGATTTGCAGATTATGACGGTTGTCCAGACTCGATGCCATTATTTGATGGAACACTAAATGACGCAGACGGTGATAGAATTATGGATATAGATGATGCATGTCCATTAGATCCTGAAAGATACAATGGCTTCCAAGATGAAGACGGTTGTCCTGACGTTCCTCCATATTCAAGTGATGTTGATTCTGACCTTGATGGAATTCCTAACAGTATTGATCAATGTCCTCAAGTAAAAGAAACTTACAATAGATTTCAAGACTTGGATGGCTGTCCTGACTTTGTAAGCTCTGCTAAAGGCATTCCAGATACTGACGGTGATGGAATTAATGATTATTCTGATCTATGTCCAAACCAACCAGAAACTTTCAATGGTGTATTTGACAGAGACGGTTGTCCTGACACTAATTCTTCAGCAGACAGAGACTTGGATGGAGTTCCAGATAATTTAGATCAATGCCCAACTGCTAAAGAAACTTACAATGGAATTAATGATTATGACGGTTGTCCAGATACCGTATCTGGATTATTTGGACAAGATTATGACGGTGATGGAATTACTGACTTGAATGACAAGTGCCCATTATCTGCGGAAACTGTAAATGGCTATCTTGATCAAGACGGTTGTCCTGATGTTGCTGTGTTAGATTCTGACGGTGATGGAATTAGAGATACATTAGATCAATGTCCTTCAACTTCTGAAACATGGAATCGTTATCAAGATCAAGACGGTTGTCCTGATAATCCAACTGAGACAGATTCTGATCAAGACGGTATACTAGATTCCGTAGATCAATGCCCTCTTGTTAGAGAACGATACAATGGCTTCCAGGATGAAGACGGTTGTCCAGACTATCCTGACTATATTACTAGTTTAGATACTGATTATGATGGAATTCCAGATGATTTGGATAAATGTCCATTAGTTCCTGAAACTTATAATAAATTCCAAGACTTGGACGGTTGCCCTGACAATGTAGCAGATAACAAGGGTATTCCAGATACTGATGGTGACGGTATCAATGATTATGATGATCACTGTCCAAACCAACCAGAAACTTTCAATGGTATTTTAGATAGAGACGGTTGCCCAGATAATTACATTTTAAAGAATGATAGAGATATGGATGGAATTCCAGATGGAATTGATGCATGTCCAACTGCTAAAGAAACTTACAATAAATTCCAAGATGACGACGGTTGTCCTGATTCTGTTTCTAAATCATTTGTAGTTGATTCAGACAATGATGGCATCAATGATGTTTATGATGACTGTCCTTTGGTAGCTGAAACTTACAATGGCTTCCAGGATGATGACGGTTGCCCTGATAGTGATAATACTCAACCAGATACTGACGGTGATGGTGTTCCAGATGTAATGGATATGTGTCCACAACAAGATGAGGTTTGGAACAAGTATGTTGACTATGACGGTTGCCCTGACACTCTTCCAACTGGAAATATGACAATTGATAATGATGAAGATGGCATAAACGATGATATCGATTTATGTCCAAATGAAAAAGAATCTTGGAACAAGTACAATGATCATGACGGTTGTCCCGACATTGCACCAGAACAATCAAGATACAAACACGATGCTGATTTAGATAATATTATCAATGAAAATGACATGTGTCCTCTAGAGCCTGAGGATTATGACGGTGACAGAGATACTGATGGATGTCCTGACCTTTAGGAGTATCTAGAAATGAAAAAACAATATCTTTTAGGATTTTTACTTTTACTAACATCAACAATTGGCATGATGCCAAACAGTGTATTTGCTAATGAGGCAATAGATTCTGACGGTGACGGGGTTCCAAATAATCTTGATCAATGTCCTCATCTTTTAGAGGACTATGATCCACAATATGGTAACAATATTGACGGTTGTCCAGCTGATTTTGTTCCATGGTATGATGCCGATTATGATGGCATTGAAGATCATATAGATAATTGCCCTACCGTAAAAGAGACTTACAATAGATTTCAAGATACAGACGGTTGTCCAGATTTATCTCCTGTAACTCCTCAAGGCATTTATGATTCTGACGGTGACGGTTATCCTGATTTTATGGATTCATGTCCTACTCAACCAGAAACATTCAATGGTATTGATGATACTGATGGCTGTCCTGATGATTCGATGAGTGTAAAAGATTCTGATAGAGATGGCATTTCTGATAATTTAGATGCATGCCCACTAGAACCTGAAACTTACAACAGATATCTTGATTTAGATGGATGTCCTGACAGTGCTACTACAATAGATTCACAATACACATTCCCAGATACTGACGGTGACGGTATTGAAG
>NZ_JBSWSN010000010.1:0-41405 GCF_054095935.1 Candidatus Nitrosopumilus sp. bin_32a
CAAATTCCAAATACAACGAAGAATTCTGAATCAAGTTCAGATGAAATTCCATCTTGGATAAAAAACAATGCTGGCTGGTGGGCAGATGGTGCAATTGATGATGGTGCATTCATTCAAGGAATTCAATATCTAATTAGTAATGGGATTTTGCAAGTATAGTCATTTGAGATTCATACCAGTACATTTTACAAATGAACCAGTTTTCTTTAGTATATTTTTTTAATTTTTTTATTATGTATGATAGATTTTCATTATTAACTAATATCATTTACAAAAATCCTGGATTACATTTTTGTGAAATAATTCGTGTGTCTGGAATGAAAAACGGTGTATTGACACACTATCTTAATAAATTAGAATCATCTGGAATTATTAACATTAAAAGAGAAAGAGACAAGACTCGATTTTATTCCACCGAAATTAGTTTAGAAGAAATAAATATTATTAAATTTCTAAGGAAAAAAACTTCACGAAATATAATTTTTTCATTAATCAATGGAGGTATGGAGTTTCATGAAATTGTAAATAAAGTTAAAAAATCTTCTCCAACAATTTCTCAAAATTTAACTGAATTATTGAATAATGATTTATTGATTTTCAAACTTGAAGGTTCTAAGAAAAGATATTATATTAAAGAAAATCCTTTCATCCAAAAATTAATTAAAAAATATCAATTTGAGTAATTCTTTCAAATACATTTCTCTAATGACTAATTGTTTCTTTTACTGGTACATTCTATTAATGTAAAACGATTTTTCTTTTTCTACCAGTACAACTTACTAATGTACCAATTTTGTTTTTAATATATTTCTAATATTTTCATCAATGACTTTACTAAAGCAGAACAAAATAAATTTGATCGCAGGAACAACATTGTTAACCATTGCATTAGCATATGGTGGAACTGTCTTTGCGAGTCACAGCTTTGAGTTAGGAGCAACAGCGGGAACCGTGCCTGATAATACACATATCAGATTAAACGATATAACACTTCAACCAGGTGATATATTTCCACTTTATGATTCTAGTCCAAACTATGTCTCAGGACATGTTTTACTTAAAGCACCTTGTGAATTAGTTCCAGGTGATTCTGATACATATCAACCAACAGTCACTTTGATTGCAGGTCATGTAGATGAGAATCTAACTCATGCAAACATGCAAATGGTTCCATTGTATTATATCAATGCAGTTTCTAATGCACCACACAGCTGTATCTGGCATGCACACATACCAGATCCAATTAATGGTGGAGCTCCAAGAGTAACAGATATTGATTTAATCAATTTATCTGATGCCCCAATCACATTTGGAGATGTAGATATTGTTGATGTCAATATCCAACAAGTGTTAGGAAGCATTGCTAGCGACAAATATACAGGTGGTCCAACATTAGGATTTGGACCTGGAGACAACAACCCCGTCTATGATCTGAACGATACAGATCATACCAATGATGGTCTAGGACACTCTTAGAAGGATTTGAAATGAAAAATTCAATTCTTAGTATCCTGGGTGTCATAGCAGCAATCACTTTGGTTTCTGTAATTGCATCACAAGATGCGTATGCACATGGACGAGCAGATGTACCAGTAACAATGGTCAATGGAGAAGATCGAACATTCCAAGTAGTATTAGGTCATACCAATGAACCAACATATGCAAATGAACCTGGAACATGGGATGGAATACATGGTGTTGATATCACCATCAGAGACAAGGATACCAAATTACCAATTTCAGGCGCTCAGCTATTAGTAGATAAATTCTACTTTGAAGATCTGAAAAGTTTTAACAAAGTAAATTCACCTTCTGACGCTGACGCTAAAGAATTAGGCATACCTGTCAGCTCCATATTTGGTCAACCTGGAAAATACATTGTCAGACAAGTTCTCTCAGAAGGAATTTATGGATATCATGTATATGGAACTGTGACATATTTCGATGGAACAAATGTTCCAATAGATTTCACAGGATTCTGTAATTTTGATGGACAAACTAGCAAATTCAATGATGGCGGTTATACCGGTAGCTATGGATGTGTTGGAGATATCAATGATCTAAAATTCCCACAGAAAGGCGGTCACCATAGTAATCAGTACGATAAAGACGACAAGTCTAAAGATAAAGACGACAAGTCTAAAGATAAAGACGACAAGTCTAAAGATAAAGACGACAAGTCTAAAGATAAAGACGACAAGTCTAAAGATAAAGACGACAAGTCTAAAGATCACTAGCTGATTATTTCTAAACTTTTTTCTTTTTTTATTTTTAATACATCCTATGAATGTACCAATTTTGTTTTAATCTAAAATAAAATAATGATATCATACAGGCCATAGTTAGGTGAGAAACAAAGGAGTCATTTTGGTAATGTTTCTCATCTTATTTTTTTAAATTAATGAAATTTTAATAATAGATGATCATAGCTATAGAAACTTGAAAATTCTCTTAACTATGTTCACTCTCTCCATTTTTTTAGTAGTTGGATTGATACCAGATGTTTTTAGTCATGGTCTAGGTGGAGAAGTTCTTCCACCCGTGACAATTCAAGATAAAGATGCGACTCTTTCCATTGGCATTTCTCCTTCTGTTTATGATGAAAATAATGATGAATCAACTATATCGTTGAAGTTATACCGTTCAGATTCTTTTGCAATCATTGAGCATGTGACATATGAATTTGAATTAAAAAAAGAAGGTAAACAAATTTTTAAAGATATTTTCCATGATGAATTGGGATATCTGAATATCAAAGTTGTAACTGATGAATCAGACAAAATAACAATTGAGGGAAACAAAGAACTCAATTCAGGTGGTTGGATGAACAAAGATTTTGAGCCTATAATTATCAAAGGCCCTGTCTTTACATCTGGAGGATTATATCATTATACGGTAAGAATCATTACCGTTGATTCTGATTCTAATTTTTTAACTGATGAAATAAAATTAGAAGGTGCAATTAGTATTGCTGAAAATAACTCTTTTACAGTTAATGATGAGCAAACAATTCAATTGATTTCATATTTTGATCAAATTAACAACTTTTCATTTGAATCAAACACCATAAAGTTTTCAATGCCTTTTGATTGGAATCAAGATTTAGAACAACTAAGTGTTGTACACCAAGAAGTTAGAATTCCAAATACTTTTGATAGTTTTCTTTTAACAACATACACTTCAGTAGTAAATGACATAGAATTACCAGCAGATGCAGTAACAATCGATGACTATTCCTTTGATGATAGAACTATTCACATGGTTTTGAATCAAAAACTAATCAAAGATATTCATGAAAATGCAGTTAATGATTCAGATTCTGTGATGAATTTTGAATTAAAACCAAGTCAACAGGTAACGTTTCCTCTAGAGTTTACTACCCCTGACTTGAGATATAAAGTATTTTTATTTTGGGAACCTGAAATTATTCACACATCAGAGGATGTAACATTTTTTGTAAGTTTTGAAGAACTTTTTTCAGATAAATCCCAAAAAATAGTTGAATATGATTTGGAAATAATGCAAAAAGGTTCTGAAATTTATTCAAAACATCTAGTTGGAAATGTAAATTCTGCAAATCCTAATTCACACAAAATTGTTTTTGATGATAAACAATCAGGAGCTGCAAATCTTGTATTTTCAAACATTAATGGGAATTCATTATCAAAAGGTAATTTTATTATAGTAATTGAATCATCAAATCAGGCTCAATCTGACTCAGCACATACTATTCCATCTTGGATAAAAAACAATGCTGGCTGGTGGGCAGATGGTGCAATTGATGATGGTGCATTCATTCAAGGAATTCAATTCCTCATAAAAGAAGGAATCATACAAATTCCAAATACAACGAAGAATTCTGAATCAAGTTCAGATGAAATTCCATCTTGGATAAAAAACAATGCTGGCTGGTGGGCAGATGGTGCAATTGATGATGGTGCATTCATTCAAGGAATTCAATTCCTCATAAAAGAAGGAATGATACAAGTTCAAAGATAAATAATCTTATTATACGATTTTTATCGAAGACAATCGTCAAATGCTTCCTTTACGAGATGAAAATCCTACTCCACCTGGATTTAGACCTACAGTAACATATGGCTTAATCATTGTCAATGTCTTAGTATTTTTTGTCGAAGTTGCTTACACTGGTCAATTCTTTGACTTTACAAATCAAAACGCATTGAATTTATTTTATGATTGGGGTGCAGTTCCAAACTGCGTTACTGGTGCAAGTGTACTAAACATCGATTTTGGTTCAGGGCCACTAAGTATCTCTTGTCCTCAAGAACCGTATTTTTCTCTACTTAGTTCTACTTTCTTGCATGGTGGCTTGATGCATCTTGGAGGAAACATGTTGTTTCTGTGGATATTTGGTGATAATATAGAACACAAATTTGGAAAAATAAAATATTTGGGAATTTATCTTATGTGGGGCATTGCAGCTGGATTAATTCACATTGCTGGAGATACTAGCAGTGTAATTCCTGCAGTTGGTGCATCAGGTGCAATATCTGGAGTGCTAGGTGCATATTTGATGATTTTCCCAAAAGCTAGAATTCAGACATTCCTAATGATGGGTTTCTTTTGGAGAATGATGCATATTAAAGCAAAATGGTTCTTGCCTTTCTGGTTAGTTTTTCAAAATCTCTTACCATTTTTTATTGGAGGTTTTGGTATTGCAGGTGATAGCGTAGCATATCTTGCTCACATTGGAGGATTTGCTGTAGGTTTGGCAACCGGATATCTATACAAAAAAACTCACAGTTCAGAGTTTACCTATGGAACAAGATATGGATATAGACCAGATTATTGAACGCATAAATCTCCGAATCAATTTAAAATTTTCATGCCTTTGATTACAGTATCAATGTATCCTGGTAGAACTCAGGAACAAAAAGATGAATACGCAAAAGCAATCACAAAATCAGCAGTTGATATTCTAAAGACAAAAGAAAATCATGTTATTGTTGTTTTTGAAGACAATCCTAAAGAAAATTGGTTTTTAGCAGGAAACCAACTTTAATTATTTTTAATAAAATTTGACTGGATTATATCCCTCCAGTCAGGGATGACATACACACTATGATCGGTTTGTATTGTATAGCATGAATTAACATAAGAAGAAAATGGTACATTTCTAATTTGTACCACAAGTTTATCCTTTTATTGTGATGGCATTAATCAAATTTATGAAGGTTGCAGTGGTTCAATTTACAGCATCAACTAACAAAGAAGCTAACCTCAAAAAAATTATCTCATACATATCAAAAGCATCTTCAAAAAATGCAACACTATGTGCATTTCCGGAATTTATGATGTTTTACACAAACTCTTCTCAAACTTCAAAAGAATTAGCAGGTTTATCTGAAACAATTAATGGAAATTTTGTTACAACTATTGCAAAAGCTGCAAAAGAAAATAAAATTCAAGTCATAGGCTCATTTTATGAGAAAAGCAGAACAAAGGACCGTGTTTACGATACTGCATTTGTAGTTGATACATCCGGAAAAATCATTTCCACTTATCGTAAAATACACCTCTATGATGCATTAGGATTCAAAGAATCTGATAAAATGAAATCAGGCTCGAAAATTTCAAAGCCAGTCAAAACATCTATTGGAAAAATTGGCATGATGATTTGTTATGATTTAAGATTTCCAGAGATGTCAAGATCACTTGCAGTTGCAGGCTCAGAAGTGCTAGTAGCACCGTCAGCTTGGGTTAAAGGAAATATGAAAGAAGAACACTGGATTACAATTAACAAAACACGAGCAATAGAAAATGGATGTTATGTAGTTGCACCAGATCAAGTTGGAAATATTTACTGTGGACGAAGCTTGGTAGTTGATCCTTATGGAAAAATATTACTTGACATGAAAAAGAAGCAAGGGATTAGTTTTGTAAATATTGATTTGAACAAGGTAAAACAAACACGAGAAATTTTACCCTTACTTAAAAACAGAAGAACTGATATTTATCCTACTTTGAAGGCTTAGTCTTTCTACTTTTACAATTAAAATTCCCACATTGCTTTGTCCATTTTTGTGTTCGAGTATAACGAAAAATTATCATTGGCCATTTACATACATCACATGGCATCTTGGTAGCTCGCAGTCTTGCTTTTTGTAATAACGGCGATGATGCTTTACATCCGCCATAAAAATTTGAACAGCCCATGAATCGTTTTCGTGTAGCTTTTGATTTAATGACCATCAGTTCACCCAATTTACATTCAGGACAAGGTACTAGCCCATTTTTTGGAGAATTTGTTCCAAGAATAATGTATTTTTTCTCTTTTGATGACCAAGAAAGAAACCCGTTGCTATCCAAATATTGAACAATCTCTTTTTTGAAGATGCTAGTTTTTGACTTTGTAGTTTTAACTACATGTCTCATTGTGGGCTTTTTGATCTGTACTGTTTTGAGACTTGATTTTCTTCTTGGCATTTCCTATGATGAATTTACTAAAACAATTTTTATAGGGAAATGGGTCAGTGACATTTGTGGAAAAGGTTTGTGTTCTTGGCGCTGGTAGCACCAAATATGGAAAATTAAGTGAAAGTATTGCCGATATTACTACTCAGGCTTCAGTTTCAGCCATAGAGAGTGCAGGAATTTCTCCAAAAGACATCAAAGCATCTTACATTTCAAACGTCTTTGGTGTTGCTGATAAACAGGTTCATCTCGGTCCTGTCTTAATGAGCAGATTGGGAATTCCAGACAAACCATCATTATCAATAGAGTCTGCATGTGGAAGTGGTTCTGTAGCTTTTAGAGAAGCATATGCCAACGTTGCAGCAGGATTTTATGATTGTCTAGTTGTTACCGGTGTTGAAAAAGTAACTCACACAGGAACTGAATGGACTACGACTTACTTTGCGTATTGTTCTGACTTTTTTTATGAAGGTCAAGCAGGTGCATCATTTCCAGGTTTATTTGCATCAATGGCAAGAGCTTACTTGACAGAGTTTGATGCAACTGAAGAAGACTTTGCAGCAGTTGCAGTAAAAAATCATGACAATGGTTTTCTAAATCCAAAAGCACACATGCAAAAGAAAATTACAGTTGATGATGTGATGAATTCTGCAGTAGTTGCAAGCCCACTAAAACTTTATGATTGCTGTCCATTTTCTGATGGTGCAAGTTCTGTTATTCTTTGTTCTGAAAAATTTGCAAAAGAAAATGGTAGTGACTACATTGAAGTAATTGGTTCTGGCAGAGGTGGTTCACCTGCTGCATTACAAGGACGTGAACACATGACAACAATTCCTAGTACAAAGATTGCAGCAGCAGATGCATACAAAATGGCAGGTATAACTGCAAAAGATATCGACTTTGCTGAAGTACATGATTGCTTTACCATTGCAGAAGTAGTTGACACTGAAGACTTGGGATTCTTTGATAAAGGTCAAGGCGTTCAAGCTGTTCGTGAAGGCCGAACAAAATTAAATTCTGATATTTCTATTAATCCATCAGGTGGTCTTAAATCAAAAGGACATCCAATTGGTGCAACAGGAGTTGGTCAAGTAGTAGAAGTATTTGATCAACTAACTGGAAAAGCTGGTGCAAGAACAGTCAAAGATGCAAAAATTGGTTTAACTCATAATTTCGGTGCAACTGGAGCAAGTTGCGCTGTTCATGTATTCCAAAGTGTATAAAATGACTGTTGAAGAACAACTTATTGAATATGCTAAACAAGGCAAGCTTGTAACTCATAAATGCACTGAGTGTGGATATCTTCATTTGTCTACAGCATATTATTGCCTAAAATGTGGTAGCAAAGGATTTGAGGATGTTGTTTTAGACGGTCTAGGCTCAATTGCCACTTATACGATAATTACTGTAGCACCTGCAGGTTTTGAAAAATATACTCCGTATGCCTTTGTTGTACTTCAATTAGATAATACAGATTTGAGAATATCTGGATTTATGGCAGGAATCACAACTCCTGCAGATCTACCTGTTGGAACAAGAGCCCATATTACTGGTTTTGATGAACGCGGAATCATCATTGAAAAGCAGTAAAATTATTTGCTTGAATTATTAAAAAAAATCAAAATCGCTTCTTAATTATTTTACATATTTGATCATATTCATGTCAGTAGAAATTACATGTGGAAAATGTGGAGAAAAGATCACAAACATGAAAATGTTAAAATCTCTAAAAGATGTACTAAATCCAACAAATGGAAAGTGTCCATCATGTGGACAAAAGCTTTCTACATCAGAATTTTCACTTGATGTCCAAGAAAATTAATTAAAAATGATCTCTAAAAGATCTTTTTTACAATTTTAAAGAAACTGATCAAAAAGTGTAACATACTGTCTAGTCACAAGTCTTATTTACTGCATTATTTTTAGGAACAATAGTGAAACAGACAGAAGAGGATTTAGAATTAGACCTAGACATTGATGCTGATGTAGATGACTCTGAATTAGATGTAGATTTAGACGATGATGATTTAGACGACTCTGATCCAAAGAGAGGTGGAATCTTACAATCTACCTCAAAACGTGTCAGAATGATCTTTTCTGTCATGGCAAGTCCAAACAGAATTGATATTCTTAGAATTTTGAACTCTAAAGGCCCTTTGACTTATTCTGAATTAAAATCATTAGCTGGTTTCAAATCAAAAAAAGAGAGTGGAAAATTTGCATACCACTTGAGAAAATTACTTAGACAATCACTTGTTGCATTAAACAAATCTGAAAGACGTTATACTATTACAAATCTTGGAAAACTTGTTTTAAGTTTAGCAAGACAAATTGAAGAAAGATCAATTATTGAAAGTGGAAAAATGTATGTTAGAACATCATCTGAATCAATTGAGGAATTCAACTCACACAAAATTATTCAATCTCTGGTACGTGAAGGAAGTCTTCCACTTGAACTGGCACAAAAAATTACTGAAGAAGTTGAAAATAGAATTTACAAATATCAGACAACCTATCTAACAGGCTCATTAATCCGAGAAATGGTCAATTCTGTCTTGCTTGAGCACGGTCATGAAGAATACAGGAACAAACTAGCACGCCTAGGCATGCCTGTTTATGATGTTCAAGAAATGATCTCAAATCTGGATGATGTAGATAATGGTGCTGAGGGACTGTTATTTAATACTGGACAGAGAGTATTTGCTGAACATCTTCTTACAAACGTTTTACCTAAAGATGTAGCAGATTCACATCTTTCTGGCGACTTGCATATTTCTAATCCTGGAATTTGGTCTATGATTCCTGATACAATATTTGTTAACATTAAAGAATTAATTGAAGATGGTGTTGATCTTGGTGGAAAATATCTTGACGTATCAAGAATTTCTGCATCAAAACAACTAGATGAAATTACAAGTTCACTATCTGTAGTTATCGCACTTCTTTCAAAAGAAGCTTCACAAGAAATAGTTCTTGATGGGTTAGTTCCATTATTTGCAAAACATTCAAAATCTATTCCAGAACTTGAGCAAAAGCTAACTGATGCATTTGCAACTTCATCAACAACCTCCAAATATAATAAAAATAGTACAAATATCTCAATTCGTTTACAATTAGGAACTGATACAAAAATAATTAATGCAATCATCAATGCATACAAAAATTATACAAAAATTACACCAATCCCAAAAATTGGTTTGATAATTGATGTTGATAAAGCAAAGATTACTGATGTATCTTTGGCAGCAGCTGAAATACTTTCACTTGGTGGAAAAGTAATGTTTGCAAAAGGTCAAACATCTAGTTATGGTATAACAAACGGTTCTACCAAAGTATCAGGCCCTCTTTCAATCACCTTACAATCTGTTTCAATTAATCTTCCAAGATTGGCATTTGAATCAAACAAAGATGAAACTTACTTTAGAGCAAGACTTGCTTTACTAATGAAACCAGCTTTGGTTTCTATGGCTTTAAGAAAGAAAGCAATCTCTGATCTTACACGAAGAGGACTTAATCCAATTCTTGCAAAGAATACTCAATACATGCAGAGAAGCTCTGTAACTCTCATTGTTAATTTGGTGGGACTCAAAGAGGCTGTTTTTAACATACTTGGATTTCAAGACAATAAGGAAGGACGAGATATTCTTAACAAAGTCATTGAAACTGCAGTTGATGTTGCTGCCAAAAAAGGCAAAGAGTTAGGCGACACTGTGGCTATTTCTATGACTGAAACTGAAGGATCAGCCCGTTTTGCAACCCTTGATGGTGAAAAATATGGTAAAAACTCAAGCCTAAATTCTATGGATGCTGATTTCTATTCTCAAGGTATCGTAGTTAATGCCTCAGAAGTTTCTAATTTAACTGCAAAAAGTGAGGTTATCTCTGAGTGTAATAAACTCTCAAAGGCACTAAATGGTGGTCTTCTTGTAACATTACAAATTGACAAAGATGCAAAAGTTGAGGATATCAAAAAAGCAATAGAGAAAACATCAGAATTTATCCCATCTTTTAAACCTGTAAGACCAACTGCAATTTGTGGTGAGTGTGGATTCAAAGATGAACCATTTGATGACAAGTGTCCAAAATGCAAGTCACCATATGTTGTCTGAATATCGTAAATCAAAAACTAGTTCCGATCATTTTTGAAAACTTTTTGATCAGTTTCAGACATTGCGATCATCGTTAACTGTTAGCAATGTTAAGCCAGTATGAAGTTCATAGTAGCGGTGTTAAAAATATTGACTCATTAGCGGACCAGATCAAAAAATTTCGAGCACATAAGTTATAACCACATTGTTTCTAACCTCTGCGGGGAGATTATAATGGACAATTCACAAATAGAAAATACGATCAATGAGATCCGTAAGCGCAGTGGCGTTGTAACGGCTTTCAATAAAGATAAAATTTCAAATGCCATATTTCAGGCATTGGCAGCCACCTCTAAAGCCGATCGTGGCGTTGCCGACAAACTAGCAAATGATGTAGTTAACAAGTTAGTAGAGCAAGGATTTACAAGCTCTAGAGCACCTACAGTTGAAGATATTCAAGATATTGTAGAATCAACTTTAATCGATAGCGGCAATAGCGATATTGCAAAAGCATACATCGTTTACAGACATGAAAGAAGAAAATTAAGAGACGAAAAAATGAAGGTTTTAAATCTTAAAGCCCTTGATCAAGTCTCTAAAAAATTTGATTTAAACTGTCTGAGAGTATTAGCCTCAAGATATCTATTCAGAAATGCAAAAAGTGAGATCATTGAATCACCAACTCAAATGTTTGAGCGAGTAGCAATCCTAGTCGGAATCGGTGATATGCTATATGATTCACAAATCTTTGACAAATCTGGAAATAATAAACAGGATATAGACGAAGCCAAATCTTATCTTGAAAAACTGGATGCTTTTGATTATAAATTCAAAGTTGGAGACTATTTCTTCAACAAGTGGCATTTTAGGTCTTTAATCAATCACTATGTGACCCTTGCAACCAAAGGTCAGATGAAAGTAAGTTTCAAAGATCTATTGACATTACTAGCAGGAAAAAAACTCGAAAGTTATGCAGATAAAATCACTGAATACTTTACAATGATGACTGGACAAGATTTCCTACCAAATTCACCAACCATGATGAATGCTGGTGGAAGACTAGGACAGCTTTCAGCATGCTTTGTGCTTGGCATGGAGGATGGCATGGAGGAAATCATGAAATCCACTTCCGATGCAGCATTAATCTTCAAGTCCGGCGGCGGAGTTGGAATCAACTACTCTAATCTTCGTGAAGAAGGTGATATTGTAGCATCAACATCCGGTGTTGCCTCTGGTCCAGTATCTTTCATGAATATCATCAATACTGTCACTGAAGTTGTAAAACAAGGTGGTAAAAGACGTGGTGCAAACATGGGAATCATTGAAGCATGGCATCCTGATGTTGAAAAATTTGTTACAAACAAAACAGAAGCAGGTGTACTAGAAAATTTCAATGTAAGTGTTGGAATCTGGGAAGACTTTTGGCATGCACTTGTTAATACCACTGATGGTAACTATGTCTTACGTAGTCCACGTGATAGAAAACCTGTAAAAGAAATTAATGCACATCAATTAATTGATCTAATTGCATTATCTGCATGGAAGAGCGCAGAACCTGGTTTGATCTTCTTTGATCAAATCAACAAATACAATGTATTTGCTAAAGCAAGACAAGCACCACTTAGAGCTACAAATCCATGTGGTGAACAAAGTCTCTATCCATACGAATCATGTAACTTGGGTTCTATCAATTTGGTAAATCTTGTAAAAAGACAAGCTGATGGTTCCTATGAATTTGATTGGCAAGGATATGAAGAGATTATCAGAAAGACAACAAGATTCTTGGATAACATTATTGATGTCAATACTTATCCAGTACCAGAAATCAGTGTAGCATCAAAAGAGTCTAGAAGAATTGGACTTGGAGTTATGGGTGTAGCTGATCTGTTGTACAAACTGAAAATCCCATACAATTCTCAAGAAGGATATGAACTTCAATCAAAACTCTCTGAAGCCCTAACATACTATTCTATGGAAGAAAGTGTTGCACTTGCAAGATCTCGTGGTGAATTCCCACTTTGTGCAAAGACAGAATATCCTGAAGGAAAAATTCCAATATCTGGATACTATGAGAAATCAAAAGAAACTCATTCATATGAATGGGATCCACTCATTGAAGAAATTAAAAAATATGGTATTAGAAATGTCTTAACTACAACAGTAGCACCAACTGGAACACTATCTATGATTGCAGACTGTTCAAACGGAATGGAACCTGCATTTGCCTTAGTGTTTGAAAAGAGAGTCACTGTTGGAAGATTCTTTTACACAAACAAGATTCTTGAAGAAGCCCTTAAAGAAGAAGGTCTTTACTCTGATGAAATTCTTGAAAAGATTGCAGACAACTATGGTTCATTGAAAGGATTGGAAGAAATTCCACAATGGATGCAAGATGTGTTTGTTACAGCAATGGATATTCATTGGGCTGATCATCTCATGGCTCAAGGTGTATGGCAAGACTGGATTGGAAATGCAATTGCAAAAACAATCAACATGCCTTATGATGTCACAGTTGACGATGTGAAATCTGCATATCTACTCGCACATGAAATTGGTCTAAAAGGAATGACTGTTTATCGTGATGGTTCAAGACACAAACAAGTTCTTCACATGACAAGTGATAATGCAACAAAGATCTTTGAGGTAACACCAAGTCCGTTCATGACGGCATATGTTACTGAAAATATCACAAATCCATACATCAAATCTCAAGTTAATGCTTCATTGGCATTAAAAGTACATGATGAGGAAATCAAACTAGAGGCTCCAAAAGTAGAAGAGGTCTCTGAAGATAGATTATGTCCTACATGTAAAAACAACTTGGTATTCGTAGAGGGTTGCAGTATTTGCATTGAATGTGGATACAGTGGTTGTACTTCTGGATAAAAACAGAATCACAACTTTTTTACTTTCATTTACTTTTGAATCTGTATGAATAACAAATTCTTAGGCATGATTGTAGGAATAGGTGTTATTATTACTGTCATCGCTGTGGGTTTGAGCCTCTCTACTGATTTGATTTCACCTCAGGAGGTAAATCAAAAAATTGGCCTTGTCATTAATTCTCCAAACCAATCAATAACATTGCAGGAATTACATGATGTTTATTCGGAGGCCGCTGATTCTGGAATTGGAAGAAGTAATGTCTATCTTTTTTGGAATTTAGTTGAACCTGTACGTGGAGAATATGATTGGGGGCAATCCGATGCAATAATGAGCTTTAACAAAAACAATGATCTCAAAGTTACTCTGTACTTTTCTATAATTAATGGTGAAACCATTGGACCTTTTCCTAATTGGATTGGAAAGCCATCTTTGAACTCTATAGGTGAAGATAGAATTGTTAGTGTTCTTGATGAAATATTGTCGAGATATGATCTTGTAGACACTGTAATTCTTGCTGGACAAACAGAATCCCAATTCAGATTTTACGAACAAAATATCCCTGTTTACAAAGAACTATTCAATGGAGTCTATGAAAAAATTAAAGAAAAACATCCTGATGTAAAAATAGGAAATGCCTTTGCATTAGATCAAGTTTTAAATAAAAATCTACAACATATCGTGACTGAATTGTCTATTGGCGATTTTGTTGCTTTTTCATATTCTCCAGTTGATTCTCTAAATGATATTGTAAAAACCCCTCAGCAAGCAAAAGATGAACTACAACAGGTATTTGATTTGGCAGGTGACAAAAAAGTGGGAGTTTTTGAGATTAGTTGGAGTACTTCTGATTTTGTTGGAGGAAATGAAATCGAACAAACAGAATTTTTAAAAAAATCTTTTGAATTTTATACTGAAAATGAATCTGAAATAGAGTTTTTTACTTGGTATAGGCAGTATGACCGACCTGAGGGAACCTGTATAGTTGAAGCTCCAATAATTGGAGAAGATACTCTTATTGTTGGAGGCTCTGGTTTTGGAAGTAGTGAACATGTGTCTGAAAGATTAAGTCATTACATTTGCAGTGCTGGTATGATTAACAATGATGGTAATCCTAAACCGAGCTGGAATGAATTTAAAAAGCAAATTGAAATGATAAACTAAAATGATTTCGTTAATTTTATCTGAATCCTCATTAGAGTTAGTTCCATCTGAATTAAAACATCATCCGTCAGTTATTTCGCATGCAAGAAAACTTGGAAAATATCCATCAGAAATTCTATTAGATAATTCATGGCATTTTGCAGCTATGAAGGGAATTGAAAATGAAATGAAAAGAGGCAGACCTGATCTTGTACATTTCTCTATACTTGAAGCTACAACTATTCCATTATATCTTCAAAATAAAATGAAACTCTATGTTCACACCCTTGATGATAAAGTAATATCTTTTGGAAAAAATGTTCACATTCCAAAATCATATCATAGATTCGAGGGAGTCATAGAAAAATTGTATCAGGAAAAAGAAATTACAACAAAAGATGATGTTTTGTTGGAAATTAAAGAAAAAACATTCTCTGAACTACTTGATGAGATAAATCCATCAAAAGTATTTGGTTTTTCTACAAAAGGTATTAAGAGTACATATGAAAAAATTGCAAAAGAGATTCCAGATGATGCTTGTATTGTGATTGGAGGATTCCAAAAGGGGCATTTCTCTAATACAATTGAAAATAAAATAACCGATCTTTATTCAGTTGGCGATGAACCTTTTGAAGGACACGTTGTAATTGCCAGAATGCTCTATGAGTACGAAAAAACCATTTTTATGTAGGAAATAAAATTTGCATTCTATTGCAGTCATAGTATAGCCTGGTTAGTATTCGGGGTTTCCAACCCTGTGACGCGGGTTCGAATCCCGCTGACTGCATTTTTCAATCATTATGAGAACCAATTTTTAGGTGCAGTTTTACATAATATTGTGAAACTTGGAGCAAGAAAAATTGCAATGGAGAGAATGCAGATTCTTATTGAAAATGCACTTGCCAATGCAAAAGAAAATCCTGATCTTTCTCAGAGACAAGCTTTTCTTGCACGAAGAATTAGCACCAGACACAAAATTCGAATGCCCTATTATCTTAGAATGGTATTTTGTAAAAAATGCAAATCATTTATTGCGCCTGGAATAAATTCTAGATTTCGTTTAGGTGGAGCCTCTGTAAAGTCGATCAGAATTTCTTGTAACTTGTGTGGGCATACTTATCGTAAAATTATATCTCAATGATTTGCAATGATATTTTAACATCTTCAAAATATCTAGAACTGTGATTCCAAAATTTCTTTTATTAATTTTAATAGGATTATTTGTTATTTCGATTACTCCTGCATATGCTCAACATCATTCAGGGTCGCTTGCCCCGCCTATAGATTTTGACGGATTAAGAGTAGCTCTGACTGCAATTATGACTCCTAGTGATTTTGTCTATGGAGATTCTAAAAGCGCCAATCTTTCTATCAGATTCTTTGATAGTGACACAAATGTAAACATTCAGAGTGTCACATATAGAGTTCAAATTTTTCATGAAGATGTTCTCGTTGCTAATGAATATTTTTTTGATGATGATGGCAAATTAGATTTAGAAATCAAACCTACATCTGGATGTCTAGATCAAAATCTCTGGAAATGTACAAAATATTATGGTGAAAAACATGCTATAGCTGGAGCCTATTTTGCTCGAGGTGACTCACTGCCTGTAATTCAAGGTCCTGTTTTTGACAAAAGTGGACAATACAACATTCATGTTTCTATTGTAGGTGCAACAAATCCAAAAACAATGACTACAAAAGATTTACTCTTTGAAACTTTCTTACATCTTCCAGAAAAACAAATTTTTTCTATCAAAACTGCCAATGCTCAAGAATTTCCGATATCTATAAAATCTTACAATGATGAAATTTCAAATTTTAGTTATGATGAATCAAAAAATAAAATTTCATATGATATTGTCTATAATTGGAATGAAAATAAACATGATTCCAGTATTAATCAAATAGTATTTTTGGAAAAGAATTTTTTAACTTTTAAGCAAGGATATGATGTGGATATTCTTTTGGATGGTATACAAATTCAAGACAATCATTTTGATTTTGATATTACAAATCCTGACAAAAATACCATTAGAATAAATATTCCTCATGAAGAATTAATGAAAATCAAAAATAAAATGAATGACAACAATACAGTAAAAATAGAAATTTTATCCGGGCAAAAAATTGATCTCAATGATATTGATTTAATATTTGAAAATAATCTGGTTGCTAATGTATCATGGAATTCTAAATTAAAATCTGGCGAAAAAATCCCCCTTACGTTTTCTTTCTTTGATGAAAACAAAAATCCTGCTAGAGACATTTTATTTGCATATAGTATTAGTGATTCCTCTGGAAAAGAAATTTGGTCAAATATTGGAGATTCTGAAAAATATCTGGGCATTTTAGCACCCCATGGAATTTATCAGGAATCTATTTTGATTCCAACTGATGACTCACACGAATTAAAAATAATTCTAACTGGTCGTGATTCTTCTAATTTTGAAGAGTTTTTCATATCAAAATCCAACTTTAGTCTTAATTCACAATCTGTAAAAGAAGAAAAAACTACACTAGTTCCATCTTGGATAAAAAATAATGCAGGATGGTGGGCATCTGGAATTATTGGCGATGAAGAATTTATTCAATCAATTCAATTTTTAATTAATGAAAATATAATTACTATTCCTGTGACTGAATCAAAATCAACAGAATCTAAGGAAATCCCATCTTGGATAAAAAATAATGCAGGCTGGTGGTCAGATGGTTTAATTTCGGAAAGGGATTTTGTTAAGGGGATAGAATTTCTAATCAGCCAGGGAATTATTAGATAATCCAAAATTCAAAAATTCTTACTCCGATCTAAAAATTTACGCTGAAATATGTTGAACAAACTTGACACAATATCTCAATGATTTATAAGACGATTATCGAGTTTTTGACTTTATGGCAAAGGTATACGATGTACCAGCAGATGTGTTGATAGAAAGACTATCTGCAGCACTAAAAAGTGAAGATATTCCTGCACCTTCTTGGATACCTTTTGTGAAAACTGGTGCTCATGCAGATAAACCTCCTCAAGATAGAGAATGGTGGCATACAAGATGTGCTTCAATTATGAGAAAAATTTACCTTAATGGTCCAATTGGAATTAATGCTTTACGAAATGATTATGGTGGTGGTAAACCATCTGGATATGGGGCAGCACATCACAAAGATGCTGGCGGTGCAATTATTCGTAATGCAATTCAAGGATTAGAAAAACTTGGATATTTAGAAAAAGTTGAGAAGAAAGGACGTATAATTTCTAAACAAGGAATGCAAAAACTAGATAGATTAGCAACTGAAATTCTTAAAGAACTAATTGTTGAGACCCCACAATTGAAAATATATTCTTAGATTCAAAATGAGTTTTCCAGAATCCAACGAACCTCCTGTAGATAGCACAAATCATGAATTAGCTGCACAAAAAGAGCAAATCCTAAAACAAGTCTTATCGCCTGAAGCTAGAATGAGACTAAATAACATCAAAATGGTAAAACCTGAACTATCTGAGATGGTTGAACAATATTTGATCGGTATGGCAACTCAAGGAAAAATCCCAGGTCAAATTTCTGATGAGCAATTAAAGCAAATTTTGCTCTCTACACAACAACCAAAACGAGATTTTAAGATAAATCGAGTTTAATGCCGAAAAAATATAAATTTAGAAAGAACTTCTGTTTATCATGAAAGCCGTTGTATACAATGAATATGCACCAGATGATAATTATGCTAAAATCCTCAAAGTCCAGGATATAGATGACCCAAAACCAAAATCAGACGAAGTAGTATTTTCAGTAAAATCTGCTGCCCTGAATTATAATGATATTTGGGGAATGCGTGGAGTCCCAGTTGCAGTTCCATTGCCACATGTATCAGGTTCTGATGCTGCAGGTGATGTTATCGCAGTTGGAGAGGATGTTAAAAATATTCAAGTTGGAGATAGAGTAGTATCTCACTCTAACATGTCATGTAGAGTTTGTAGAGCATGCACTGACGGTCGAGAATTTGATTGTATCAAGAGAACCATTTGGGGATTTCAAACTGGTCCAACTTGGGGAGCCTTCCAAGAAGTAACTCATCTTCCTGAAGTGAATGTTTCAAAAATTCCTGAAGGAGTATCATATGATGAAGCAGCAGCTGCATCAATGACCCTTCTAACTTCATGGCATATGCTAGTTGGCAGAGCCAAGATTACTCCTGGACAAACTGTCTTGATTATGGGTGGTGGTTCTGGAGTTGGAAGCTTTGGAATTCAAATTGCAAAATTATACAATTGTGATGTTATTGCAACTGCAAGTCCAGACAAACTAGACAAATGTTTAGAACTTGGAGCCGATTTTGCAGTAGATCATAGAAAAGAAGATTGGAGTAAAGAAGTCTTTAAGATTTCAAAAGAACTTGCAAAAAAGAAAGGCGAAGCACCAGGAATTGATTTGTCGTTTGATCACATTGGTGAAACCCACTGGAATCAGCAACTACAATTGTTAAAGTACGGTGCAACCCTTGTTTCATGTGGTGCAACCACTGGTTACAATGCAAAGACTGATCTTAGACATGTGTTCTTCAAAGGAACTAACATCTTGGGTTCAACACAAGGAACTAAAGCCGAATTAGAACAAGGACTCTATTGGATGGGTCAAGGAAAAATTAAAGCAGCAATTGACTCAACTTATACCTTTGAGCAAGCAGCCGAGGCTCACACAAAGATGTTAACCGGAAAAGGAATGTTCGGAAAAATCTTAATGAAGCCAGAGGGCGTTTAGTCATTTAATGACTCAGCTTTTTCGAAGTCTTATTTTTGTCCCTGGAAATAATTCCAGATTCTTAGAAAAAGCAAAAACACTCCAAGCTGATATTGTTTGTTTTGATTTAGAAGACTCTGTGCCAGATAATGAAAAAACAAATGCACGAAAACTAATCAAATCCGCATTAAGAAATAGAAAATCCTACAGATCTTCAGTTTTTGTTAGAACAAACTCTCCAAATTCAGGAAAAATTCCTTCTGATCTTAAAGAAATTGTACAAAAAGGGATTGATGGAATTGTAATTCCCAAAGTAAATAATGTAAAAGAGATGAGAAAAATTGAAAAATTATTATTAGATTTAGAAAAAACTAGAAAATTAAAACCAATCCAGGTTATACCATCTATCGAGTCTGCAGAAGGAGTAGTGAATACTTTTCATATTGCATCTTTTGGAAAACGTGTATCAGCAGTAGTTTTTGGTGTATTTGATTTGTTAAATGATTTAGGAGTAGAGTACACAAAAGATTCTGAGGGGGAAAAATATTCTAGAAGAAAAATATCTGTAGATGCACATGCTGCAGGAGTCGCAGTAATTGATTCTATTTGGCAAGATCTTAAAGATTCTAAAGGATTAGAAAAAGATTGTAAACTCGGAAAAAGTTTGGGGTATACAGGAAAAAGCATCATTCATCCAGATCAAATACCTGTAGTCCATAAATTATTTTATCCAAACAAAAGTGAAATATTGTGGGCTCAGAAAGTATGTGAAATTTATCTTGATTCAACTAAGAAAGGTAAAGGTGCAACTACTGTAGATGGAAAAATGATAGATGAAGTGCATTTTAAACAGGCAAAAGCTCTTCTTGATCTTATAAAATAATCTTTTTTAGTTAAATCTATTCGGATAACGCAATAATTGATTTCATACTAGAACTTTTTTCAAATATTTTTTTATTTACAATTCCAACAATTTCCATTTTATCTTTTTTAATATCTAATTTTATTTCCTCAAAAATACATTGCAGTTTAGATATTTTTTTACTTTCACTAAGTACTTTTCCAGATTCAATAATTAAACCATTTAAAATCAAATTTTCTATCTTTCTATATCCAGATGTTTTTGGAACTTTTGACTCTTTAAGAATTTGAGGAATTGTATATTCATTTTCTAATAGAGTAGAAATAATTTTTCTTGATTCGGTATCTCCAAATAACTCTATAATCAAATCCCCTAAATTAGAATTAATTATAGTTACTACAAATTTATCATCTTTCTTTTTCACTTTGATAATTTTATTAATACAATCTTTTTCAAATTTATTAACATCCATTGAAGAATTTTTTCTAAGAACACTAGAAAATTTATTAAAATGTTCAACTGATAATTTTATTGACATACCATGTTCCAAAAATAATTCTCTTTCAGTCTTTTTCAAAATTTCTAAATCTAGATTTTTTTTAATTTCAGATGATAGTGAAGATCCAAGCATTCTATCAATACCGCCCATACATCAGTTGTAAACGATGGAAAATATTAAAGCACTGCTCTTTGTATTATGACTAGTATGACTAAATCAGTAATAGTAGTTGATGATGATGAAGACACAGTTAGGTTGTTTAGTGAATTTCTTGAAGAACATGAAATCAATGTAGTTGGTAGTGGGTTTGATGGAATTACAGCTGTTAAATTATACAAAGAAACTAAACCTGATGTTGTCTTAATTGATCTTAATATGCCAAATGGAAGTGGTTTTTATGCAATTAAAAAAATTCAAGAGATCAATCCTGATGCACGAATAATTGCAGTAACTGCCGATGGAAGTTTCACGACTGAAGAAAAGTTGGAAAAACTAAACATTCCTCTTATTCAAAAACCATTCAAAATGGACCAAGTAATCTCTATAATTAAAAACTAAAACTTTCCCATTTTTGGAACTTTTCATATAATGTTATATTGTAAAATTCATACAATATTTTTGATAGATATGAGTAAACGTGTAACGATCATGATTGATGAGGATCTTGATAAAAAACTAAGACTACGTCAAGCAAAATTGATTCAACAAGAGCAGTCATCATATAGTTATTCAAAAGTTTTGAACGAAACACTTCGTAAAGTTTTGAAATAATCTTTTTTTTAAATTTCTATTTAATTAGAATAGATTAAAGAATAATGAAATTTCATTAAATTATAGATGATAGATCTTCTTGATCCTTCAAATGTAATAACTAGGATGTTTAATGCTAAAAAATATCAGGAGATGTATGTCTATTGTAAGGGATTATTAGAAAAAATTCCAAATGATATGGTTGCTCTACAAAACATTTCATTATCTTTAATCTATTTAGAAAAATATGAAGAATCCATTGATTATTGTAATAGGGTTTTAGAAATAAAAAACTCTGATACTTATGCATTGAAAAATAAGATTTTTGCTCTTGAAAATTTAAAACAATACGAACAAGTTTTAAAATTATGCCAACAAATTCTTTCAACTAACCCCAAGGATGTTTGGACACTAAACAGCATGGGTTTGTCTCTTAACGAATTAAATCGTCATAAAGAAGCTCTTGAATGTTATGATACATCACTTCTAATAGATCCAAATGATATTACGGCTTTAATGAATAAGGCCATTTCATTAAGTCATCTGGGAAATTATCAAGATGCTATTGATTATTACGATAGAGCTCAAATACTTGATCCAAAATTAAAAGAACTTCCTCTTGCAAAATCAAGACTATTTGAAAAATTAGGTATGGATGATAATGCATTTTTAGCTGCCCAAGGAATTCTCAATAAAGATATGGGAAAAATTAAAAATAATGCTAAAAAAAATAAATGTTCTGTCTTTCACCAATTTTGTAATGATGAATTTAAGACATCAAATTCTGAATAAATTTTTAAAGTAAAAAATAACTATTTACATTATAAATTACCATATCTAAATATGGTGAAGAATTTTATAGATATAATTCATAGATAATTTCATGTTTACTGGAATTGTTGAAGGAATAGGCAAAGTAGAAAAAATTTCTAAAAATACAAAGAATAGAAGTGCTATACAAATGACTGTGAATTTAGGAAAACATGCAAAGGGATTAAAAATTGGACAAAGTGTTGCTCTGAATGGTGTTTGTCTTACTGCTACTAAGCTTTCTAAATCAAGTTGTATTTTTGAAATGATTGAAGAAACCACTAAAAAAACTGATCTTGGGAATTTAAAAATTGGAGGAATTGTAAATATTGAACGTAGTTTGAAAGCAGGTGATCGACTTGAAGGCCATTTTGTTTTAGGTCACGTCGATGGCGTTGCTATTATTAGAAAAATTCTAAAAAAACCTAAAGAAGTTCAAGTTTGGTTTGAAGTTCCAAAAAAATTATCCAAGTTTGTAGTGAAAAAAGGTTCTATTGCTTTAGATGGAATTAGTTTAACTGTTGTTGATATTAAAAATTCTCTAGCATCAGTATCGTTGATACCTCACACAATTGAGGTAACAAATTTTCATACAAAAAAAGTAGGCGATAAAGTTAATATTGAAACTGACATTCTTGGAAAATACATCTTAAAGTAAAGCCAATTATCTACAATTTTAGTGGTAATTACCAGTTTTTTAGTAAACTTTATAATTAGATTAAGAAATTTTTTCTTATGTCTCTTGATTCTGCATTACAATCTTTGAAACGTGGAGAATTTGTTCTATTATTTGATTCTGCTGGGAGAGAAAATGAAATTGACATGGTAGTAGCTGCAGAATTTGTAACTCCTGAACATGTTGCAAGAATGCGTCAACATGCTGGTGGATTATTATGCATTGCAATTGAAAATAATTTTGCCACATCTCTTGATTTACAATATATGCATGAAATTCTTGCTGAATCTTCAATTTCAAATAAAGAGATGATAATGGGATTGGCACCATACGGTGATCATCCAACTTTTTCGTTATCTGTAAATCATTATCAAACATACACCGGAATTACTGACAAAGATAGAGCACTAACAATTAATGAGATGGCTAAAATCTATAATGTTGAAAACAAGCAGAAAAAATTTGCATCATCTTTTAAGACCCCTGGTCATGTTCCTTTATTGATTGCATCCAAAGGTTTGTTAGCTGCGCGTCAGGGACATACAGAAATGTCTGTTTATTTAGCACAAATAGCAGGTTTAACTCCTGTGACTGCAATATGTGAAATGATGGATGCTGAAACTTACACTGCGTTATCGGTGGATAAGGCTGAAAAATTTGCAAAACAAAATGGAATTCCATTAATTGATGGAAAAGAGCTTTTAGAATACGCTAAGGTGAACTAGTATTGAATATAGCAATAGTAGTTTCGGAATTTAATGAAGAAGTGACATCTAGGATGCTTGCTATTGCCAAAGAAAAAGCAGATTTAATGAAATTAAAAATCTCTTATACTTGTATGGTTCCAGGAGCCTATGATATGCCTATCATAGTGGATTCATTATTACAAAAAAAAGATGTTGATGCTGTAGTTACTCTAGGTGCTATCATCAAGGGACAAACAAAACATGATGAGGTCATATCTCATGCAGCAGCTCAAGCACTTACAGATTTATCATTAAAATATCAAAAACCTGTTTCTTTAGGAATTTCAGGTCCTGGAATGCTTGAAAGACATGCTTATGCTAGAATTAGACCTGTTGCAGAACGAGCTGTAGAGGCTGTTGTAAAAATTTCTGATGAATTAAAAAGGATTCAAAAATGATTCAATTAAGTATCCTAAAAATTACAGAATATGGCCCTTGGACGCTGACTCTTGGTAGTGATAGAGAACATGAACTCCAAATGCTTCAAGCATCTATCTATAAGGAAGTACAAAAATTATTTTCTGAAAAAAACTGTATAGTTTTTCTTAATAGGGCAGATGAATTTTTTGTAGTTTCAAATGGTTTAGGTTTAGATGATCACATTCAAATCCAAAAAACCCTTGAAAAATTATTTGAAGTAGGATTAACAATATCTATAGGTTATGGAAATTCTCCTTTTGAAGCAAATCTAAAAGCATATGAAGGAAAGAAAAATAAAATTATATTAAGCACTGAGCATAATATTTTTGGTTTTGTTTATACTGAATCTGATTTTAAAGTTTCAATAATGCACTTAGATGTTGATGATCTTACATCGAGAAGAAAAAACAATTCGCCATATGAAATTTCATCAATAATATTTGGATTGTATTCAAAAATGTCTAAATTCTTTTTAGAAAAAAACTCTCTCACATTTTTTATGGGCGGTGATAACTTTATGGTAGTATCAAATGACGAAGCAAAACAATCTGTTCAAGATTTTATCAATATTGTAAAAAATGATGATGAAATTTTATTGAACTGTGGAATTGGTAATGCAAACACTGGTAGAGAGGCAGTAAAATTGGCCACAAAATCGCTCGATACTATACGCGAAATTCGAGATTCAGGAAAAGAAAAACCTGAAATTTATGAATTATCATGTTAATTAAAAATATCAGTGTTTTAACTGGTCAAGATCTAAATTTTGTTTCAAATACTGATATCCGAATTCAAAATAATCAATTTAAAAAAATTCAACCCAAAATCAAACCAATTCCAAAAGAAGAATCTCTAGATTGTGAAGGACTTTTGATGATACCTGGATTTATCAATGCCCATACCCATATTGGAGATTCAGTTGGGAAAGATATTTTTTTAAACAACACAGTTGATGAAAAAATTCATCCTGTTTTTGGAGTAAAATCAAAAATTCTAAAAAATACGTCAAATGAGATTTTAGGAAATTTTATGAAAAATACATGTCATTCAATGCTTAGAAAAGGAATTACTACCTTTGTAGATTTTAGAGAGGGCGGATTAGATGGCGTAATTTTATTAAAAAAAGTTCTAGAAGATCTTCCTTTACGTTCAATTATTTTAGGTCGAATGGAATTTTATCATGATTCTAAAGAAATTAAGAAAAATTCTCCCTTTCCAAGTACAAAATCTTCGGAATTAGTTGAATTACTCAAAAACTGTGATGGAATTGGCATCAGTGGTGCAAATGAAAATAGCAATTCAGTCTTGAATCATTATTCAAAAATATCAAAGATCAGAGCAATTCATTCTTCTGAAACTAAACAAAGTATTACTCAATCAAAAAAAGTCACTGGTAAATCAGAAACAATTAGAGCTCTAATTCTAAAACCTGATTTTTTGGTTCACATGACATATGCATCAAAATCTGATCTTCAAATGGCATCTAAAAAAACAAGGGGTATTGTTATTTGTCCTAGAGCTAATTCATCTCTTGCTGAAGGAATTCCTGATATTGATTTAATGCAAAAAACTGGTTGTCTTCTAGCTTTAGGCACAGATAATGTGATGATAAACTCTCCTGATATGTTTAGAGAAATGGATTTTATTTGGAAAGTAACTATGGGGTTGCATAAAAAACGAATTGATGCAAAAGAAATTCTTAAAATGGCAACAGTAAACGGTGGAAAAATTTTGAATAAAAATATTGGAAGTATTGAATCTGGAAAAATTGCTGATTGTATATTTTTAGATAAACATGCATTAGATTTAGAACCCATGCATGATCCTCATGCATCGATTGTACATAGAGCATCTGAATCTGCAATAAAGGCTGTAATGATTGGAGGAAAAATAATACATGGAAAAATATAAGCCATATATTATTTTAAGTGCAGCAATATCTCTTGATGGTAAAATTGCTACTAGGAAAGGAGATTCAAAACTTTCTTCTAATGAAGATCTTCAAAGATTACATAAACTAAGAACAAAAGTAGATGCAATAATTATTGGAAAAAATACTCTAATGCGAGATAATCCTTTGTTAACTGTACGTTATACTAAAGGAAAAAACCCTATCAGGATAATATTGGATTCTAAAGGTGATATCTCTATAAAATCAAAAATTTTACAAACATCTGCTAAAATTCCAACTATAATAGCTGTATCAAAAAAAATTACAAAACCTAATTTACAAAAATTAAACAAATTTCCAGTTCAAGTTATGATTACTGGAGAAAAGTCTGTGAACATCAAATCTTTATTGAAAAAACTTTCAAAGCAAAAAATTAGAACAATATTGGTTGAAGGCGGTGGAACAGTGCATTGGGAATTTATTAAACAAAATCTTTTTGATGAATTGATTATCACTATCTCTCCATTTGTAATTGGAGGGAATGATTCCATATCGTTTGTTCAAGGAATTGGATTTGATAAAATTTCTAAATCTCCCCATCTTCAACTCAAATCTATCAAGAGGCTCAAAAATCATCTTGTTTTGAATTATCAAAAAGTGTAAGTTATTATAGTTTATTTTAAATAAAATTACAAGAAATTGGCAGTAAAAAAGAAAACTACAACAAGAAAAGCAGCTCCAAAAAAGAAAGCAGCTCCAAAAAAGAAAGCAGCTCCAAAAAAGAAAGCAGCTCCAAAAAAGAAAGCAGCTAAATCAAAATCTAAAAAACCAGCATTTGGTGGGTATGCAATTAGTTTTGCAGGACGTTCTGAAACCGTAGAACAAGTCTTTGGTAAGAAACCAATCGCACCAAGTGAAATGACCAAAAAGATTTGGGCATTTGTAAAATCACAAAGCCTTTCTAACCGATAAAACCCCCAGTTAACGAATCATCGTTAACTAATTTCTATCTTTTAATTATTTTTTAAAATGAATAAGATATAGATATTGGATTTAATTTTAACTAATTATGTCTACAACATCATTAAGACGCGATCACGAATTGATAGAAAAAGTTATCAAAGCAATGGAATCTACTATTCAATTATTAAATAATGGTACACAGATTCCTGAATCAATATTATTACCTGTAATTGATTTTTCAAAAAACTTTACAGATGTTTGTCATCATAGTAAAGAAGAAAAATCTCTGTTTCCAGCTTTAGAGCAAGCTGGTTTGCCGACCAATATGGGTCCTATCGCTATGATGTTAATTGATCATCAACGTTCACGAGAAATCGGTGCAGACATGGAATTGTCTGCAAAAGAATATCTTTCATCAGGTGATTCTACAAAATTAATAAGTGACATGCAACAATATGTTGAACATATCACTGAGCATTTGTGGAAAGAAAATAATAAATTATTCATGATGGCAGAAGCAAGATTACAATATGTTTCAGAAAAGGTTGACAAAGAACTTAATGAAATTGAAAAATCAAAACTTGATGAGATAGGAAAAACTAGGGAACATTATGAACAACTAGCAGAAAATCTTACAAAAGATGTTTCTCAACAAGGTAGCTAGATTTGTCCTCTAGCATTTTTGGTCAAGTAATTGCTGTGAGAAAGTTTACTCACGGTGATATTGAATTTGATTTTTATCATGAAGATGAAATAACCACTTATAGATATTCATCAGATCCTAATAGATTAGGAAATTTTCCCAAGGATCTTGCTGAAATTTTGGTTCCTACTTTAGCTACCGATATCTGCATTGAGATTTTCTTTGGCGATGATGGAAATCCGACACATGTTCAATTAGAGGAATGTGATGATGAAGAGGATGATTTAGAGGAAAATGAAGATTCTGATTTAGAGGACTGAATTTCTAAAATAATCTATTCTACATAATGATGATGTGTTAAATTGTCATAAAATCTAACTGATTTTAAATTTACAAATTCTAACATGCCATATCTTGATAATTCTCTTCCAAATCCACTATGTTTAATTCCTCCAAATGGAATTCGCGGATCTGAAATTACTACATTATTTACACTAACTATTCCTGATTCAATTCGTCTAGACATTTTATCTGCTTTAGCAAGATCTTTTGTCCAAATGCTCGCACCTAAACCAAATTCACTGTCATTAGCTAATTTTATTGCTTCACTTTCATTTTCAACAATTGTAATTGGAGCTACTGGTCCAAAAGTTTCTTCCTGTGCTATTCTCATATTTGGTTTAATGTTTGTCAAAATTGTTGGTTTATAGAAACATCCTTTTCCTTCTATTTCAGAACCCCCAAGAAGAATTTCAGCACCTTTTTCTTTTGCATCCTCAACTATTCCAGAAATTGTTTCCAAACCACTTTTACTTGATAATGGTCCAATATCCGTTTCAATTAACATTGGATCCCCTATTTTGAGCTGAGATGCTTTTTTAATAAATAACTCAGTAAATTCATCTGCAATATTTTTTCCAACAAAAAATCTTTTTGATGCAACGCAACTTTGTCCACAATTGATGAATCTACCTTTAACGGCACCTTCTGCCGCGTTTTCAATAATTGCATCATCTAATACTATGAAAGGATCACTTCCACCTAATTCTAAAACACATTTTTTCAAATGTTTTGCAGCTCTCTCACCTACTTTTGCACCTGCATTAGTGCTACCAGTAAAAGTAACTGCATTCACATCCGAATCTATGAGGTGATTTGCAGATTCTACACTCCCAACCACCGTTTGAAAAATCCCATCAGGCATTCCAGATTCGGTAAATGCTTTTTCAATTTCAATACCTGATTGCATCGTTACTCTAGATGGTTTCATAACAATTACATTCCCTGCCATTAAACAAGGAGCTGCAAATCTTAATGCTTGCCAATATGGAAAATTCCATGGCATAATTGAGCCTATAACTCCAAGTGGTTCAAAAGTTAGAAAACTCTTTCTTGCATCTGTGTTTAATACTTCATCAGAAAGAAAACTATCTCCATGATCTGCATAAAATTCTAAAGCCCATGCACATTTTTCAACCTCTCCAATTGATTCCTTGAGTGGTTTACCCATTTCAGTTGTAGCTACTTTTGCAAGTTCTGTTTTATTCTTCTTTAGATATTCCACTAAATTGTAAATGTAACTTCTGCGTTTTTCATAATCTTTTTTCCATTCTGGATACGCTCTTTTTGCTTTTCCTACTAAATCAAATACTTGATTTTTATCCATTGCAGAATAATTTGCAATATTTTCACCAGTAGTTGGATTTACCGTAGTGATTTGACTCAAGGATATTCCGAAGGTTTTCTCCTATTTATTCTAGTAACCTGGTTTTCAAAATTTTCAGCCTAATCAAAATGTCTGTTGCATATCTTGTTTGATTTCATCAATTTTCTTTTGATATGCTTTTCTTGATTTATCATTCTTTTTTAGATTCAAAACATTTTGACATGATGGGCATTTGAACATCCCGTCAAGAGCATTTTCAAATGTTACTCTAGGACAATCTTCGTTTCCACAGTGATAGAAATCTGAAGCATTTTCATAATCTAATCTTTGTTGTAATCTTTCATCGATTTTCTTTTTTTGATTTTCAATAAAATGTTCTACTTCCTCTCTTCTGGTTCTCCATCTGTAAACAAACCATCCTTTTCTTTCGTCTTTAACTCTAATTCCAGTAATGAGGGATTTTCCAAATAGATCATACAATACCTTTCTTACCATGTTGATTCTGAGACCTGTGGAACTTGCAATTTCTTCATCAGTAGCATCTTCGGCTTTGAGAAGAGATCTTGCTACTTTGAGATATTCATCTCCTCCAATCATTGAAGCAATTCTAACAAAAGGGTCTTCGTATTTGTCTACCAACTCTAATGACTTCGGATTTTCTACTATTAATCCCTTGTTTCGTTTACTTGCACATTTTTGCCATTTTTGGTAGGGATGATCTTTCTTTTTGCATTAGGAAACTCTTTTTCAAATTGCTCACCTTTTTGAATACGATCTAAAAGAATTGCTAAAGCGCTAATTTCTGAGTGAGGTTGACTGCCAACTCCGACATTATAATCTGCCAACTCATAAATTTCTCTTGGAACTTTTTCAGCACCCACAACAATTAGCAGATTTTTTTCTTCTCGAATTTTTTCTTGAGCCTTGTTAATACTTTCACCATACATTGAAAGATGAACGATTTTAAATCCTTCATCTTTTTTCTTTTTTACAATTGTTTTCCATTTTTCAATAAATTCTACCTCAAAATCACCTCCCCACGTATTGTTGATCTTTTCAATAGTATCTTTAATTTCAGGATTTACCTCAGTCATGTAAATTCGCTCTGCACCAAATCCTCTTGAAACAAGTGCAACATGTGTTGTTACCCTGTCATCCCTAACTAGACGTTGTCCAATTCTAACTACTTCAATTACCAAATGTTTTATCTGCTCCTTCCCATGAATTATTTTTTGGTTTATGAAAATTTTGACTTTCTACAATTCCTTTGATTAATTCTTTTAATTGTGTAATATTTTTCCCAGTTTTTGCAGAAACTGAAATCAATTTTTTATTTTCAGTTAAATTAAGATATTCAACTTTTCGTTTAATCTCTTCATTTTTTAATAAATCTGATTTGTTCAGAGCATAAATTATTTTATCTTGTTCTACCCCTAATTCATTTAAAGTTCTCATGCAACTAGAAAATTTCTTTTTCAATTCAGAAATTGAATCATTGATATCAATTACCAGAATAATTACATCAGTATGTCTTAATTCTTCTAGTGTTGATTTGAATGCATCAATCATGTAAGCTGGTAGTTTACTGATAAAACCAACTGTATCTGCAATTAAAAATGGTTCTTGATCTATCATAACTCTTCGTGTGGTTGTAGTAAGAGTTGTGAAAAGTTCTTTACTTTGAGCTTTTGTTTCACCTGTAGTCTTGTTAAACAACGTAGTCTTTCCTGCAGACGTGTAGCCTGCAAGTGATATTGTCTTGAATCCCATTCTCTTTCTTCCCTGTCTGTGAAGTTCTCTTTGTTTTCCAGCTTTTTCGAGCTTTGATCTTATTGTCTGCATTCTATGTTTAATGTCATTATAATACACGTCAACCTCAAATTTTCCTATGCCCATAAATCCGGGCTGTTCACCCATGTTTGCAAGTCTGACTTTTTCTTTAGCTCTTGCCATTTCATATCTTAACTGTGCCAATTTTACTTGCAATTTTGATTCTGCACCTGAAGCTCTACTTTCAAAAATCTCTAGAATCAATGCTTCTCTATCTAATACTTCTCTATGTAATTCTGTAGCAAGATTATAGTTCTGACTTGGTTTTAAAATCTCATCAAATACTATGACATCTGGTCTTAACTTATCTGCGATTTCTTGTAATTGTTCCAATACTCCACCACTGATGCCATACTTTGGTTTCTGAAGATAATCCTGTGTTATGACGTGGACTACCTCATATCCTGCTGCATCACACAACCCTTTTGCCTCATTTATCGAGTCTTCTTGATCATATGTGATTAAAATTGCAGATTTCATTCTAATTCATTTTTTTAATTGGATCTAAGATAATTGTATTGGACATATTTTTGATTTAATCTGATTTTTTTAGTGTTTTTTCTATATTCATATTCAAAACTATTTCAGCTATATCACTAGCATATTCTGAAACTCTTCGAATATTTTCAGTCATTCTTCTTACCCTGTAAATCTCTTCATCGCCTTTTAATGATTTTGAAGCATCTCTTACTTTTTTCTCAAATTTAGTAATTTCATCAATTTTTGCAATGGTCTTTTCAGCCTGATAGTAATCTTCTTTGAATAATGCAAGACATGCATCATCTAAGACAGACAGGCAAAACTCATTCATTTCCTCCAATTTTTGCAAAATATCTTTTTTTACAGGTTTTTTAAATTCAATTAGATCTTTAGCAATAAATGAAGCATGATCTCCTGTTCTCTCTATATTTTTCACAATTAGTCTATATCCTAAACAATTTCTAGCATTTCTAAAACCCATCTCTTTTAGCATATGTTCATTCTGAATTGCAATCTTTAATTGTCGAATAATATAAAATCCAAATCTATCTACTTCATCATCTGTATTGATAACTTCTTGAGCTAATTCTAGATTATTTTCTTTTACAGCTAAAATTGCATCACTTGACATTGATTTTGCCAAGTGAAGCATTCGCTTGAAAGCACCATCTACTGATAATTCTAATAAATTGACGAGAACTTGTATTGTTATGCCTCCAATAGAATCGGCAATTATTTCAGAACCCATTAACATTCGTTTTACTGCTTCTTTCACTGAGTTTCTTTGTTGAGCACTCAATCTACCGTTTTTTGGATTTACATTAATTGTTTTAAATCCTAAAAAGTACAACGAAATTAATTTTCTAACAATTGATGATGCTTCTTCTCCCCCTTCAATTTCTATGGTTGCATCTTCTTTTTTCTGAATTCGGGATTCAAATTTTGGTGGATAAAGCTCTAATGTTGATGAACCTTTTCGGACCATTCTGATCTGGTCTCCTTGTTTGAGGCCTAGTTCCATAATCCACTGTTTTGGTAACGAAACTATGTATGATGATTTTCCAGTAAACTGAATTTTTCTAGTTTCTCCCATATCTTCCATAATCTAAAGGGAAAATTTTATTCTATATAGTTTGATCCTTAGAATATAGCCTAGCACTGAACTAATATTTAGAAAAGATTCTACTACGAGTATTGGATCATATCCTTAAACTTCAATATTCTCTTGATGCATTATTTGGAAATGGCACATCAAAATTCTTACCAAAAGATATTGAAATGACTTTTTCCAGAAAAACTGGTAGAATACGAACCGTTTTTCATAAAAAAAAATTATTATGTACTTTGAGAATTGATGGGAGTCTGGCGATTAGTACTTATTTTGCCCAAATATTGTTGGAAAATAAAAAATTTAAAGAAAATTGTGTTGAGATAAATTCTGAGGCTGCTCCGTATGTTGAACAAGGCCGATCAGTATTTTGCAAACATGTAATCTCATGTGGAAAAAATGTGCAAATATCAGCTGATACCCCTGTGTTGTTCAAAAATAAGGTAATTGCAGTTGGTAAAGCAATTTTATCATCTGAGATGATTTCTGATTTTGATAGAGGTGTAGCAATAAAGGTCAGAGATAGTTTA
Source organism: Candidatus Nitrosopumilus sp. bin_32a (assembly GCF_054095935.1). Classification (NCBI taxonomy): domain Archaea; kingdom Thermoproteati; phylum Nitrososphaerota; class Nitrososphaeria; order Nitrosopumilales; family Nitrosopumilaceae; genus Nitrosopumilus; species Candidatus Nitrosopumilus sp. bin_32a. The sequence goes on from NZ_JBSWSN010000010.1 coordinate 33,160, forward strand.
AAAAGTCGTAATGAGGAAATAAGATCATGATGCGAGGAGGAAACCGCGAAATGCGAAGAATGATGGATAAGATGGGTTTGGATATGAATGAATTATCCAATGTTCAAGAAGTGATAATTAAAACTGACAAAAAAGAAATCATTATTTCGAAACCTTCTGTCACTGAAATGAAAGCAAAAGATAGTTCAATTTTTACAGTAACTGCTGATAGTTATGAAGAAAGAGAATTGGAAGTTCCAATTTACTCTGAAGAAGATATTCAGCTTGTTAGCCAACAAGCAGGTGTTGATGAAGAAAAGGCCAAAAGTGCTTTAGAAGAAGCTGAAGGTGATCTTGCACGAGCTATCTTACTACTAACAACAGGATGATTTAAAATATCATATTCTTGTGCCTAAAAATGAATGGTTTGACAATATGTTTTGATTCTAAATTTTAAAAAATAAAAATGGAGGGAGGTTATTTTTCTCCTTTTTCAACTTTCCAAGTAGTTTCTACGTTACCTTTTGAACTACCAGTATCATCAAATTCTGTGTAGGTGACTTTGATTTCCTCGAAATTATTTCCTATTACGACTGTTGGAGGCCCTGCTTCATCATTTCCTGATGCATTAGTTTGAAAACTAGTCACCAATACATTGGTAAGTTCATATTTCAAATATGTGGCTCTTGCTCCACCATAGGTTGAGGTTTGTTCAATCTCTAATTTTGGAATTACTTTACCTTGAAATGCTGCTTCTAAGATCTTAGGAGATGCTTTTTCATATTCTATTGTTAGTGTCATATCTTCAATGACATTTGTTGCGGCTCTATTTTTTTTTGCCTTTTGTTTGTGCATGCCCCAATCAACGGATAAAACATCAATCCACTTGTCATGATTTGCATCTTTTGATTCCCCATCAATTCCATCATATTTTGCAAATACTGCACCATATGCATCATCAATGGTTAAAATTCCACCAAAGAGTACTCCTACTGCGAGTAACGCGAATAAAGTTTTCTGAGTCATTGAATCACGAAACGAGTATTGGCTTTCTTAACGAATCGCTAATTCTCATATTTGAAATTCATTTACTCTAAAATCTTTGATTTAGGCATAGATCACGCCTATGAAATGAATGATTTAAGTAATGGATTATCCAATTTAGAACACAATGAGTAGTATGGCTGAATCTAAAGTCACAGGAATTATTACCTCTCTAAATGCTTTAGAAAATGATCTAGATTCTCTAATTAGTAAAGTTGGAGATATGAAAAAACAACTATCTGTAAAGACTGTCACTGAAATTGATAATTTACTAGAAAAAACTCGTGAAATGGCTACTAGAGAGGCCGAAATTATCATTAATGCTTCCAAAGACAAGGCCACTTCTGAATCTGCAAAAATTGCTCAAGAGGGCGATGCAAAATTATCTGAAATCCAATCAAACATTGATGCTAATTTTAATGAAGCAGTCAAACATGTAGTGTCAACTGTTTTGAAGGCGTAAACCTAAATCTTATAATCTATTTCCTAAATTATCGATCCCTTACAGAATTCACGTATTGGAATTGCTACTACTTATGGTAAACCATATTATAGATTTTCAACTTATTTGAAAAGTCTCCATTTATCTTTTGATTCTATACTGCCAGAAGAAATCAAAGACTATTCTGGCCATTTGATACTTACCACTCAAAAAGAATCTCCTAAAAAATGTGAAAAAATTTTACTTCATGAAGACATTCTTGAGCATCATCCCACTGTATTTAGAGGTGTAATGATGCAAAAACTTAATCTTAGTTTTCAAGAAGAAAATCTAATTTTAGGAATTGATCCAGGTCAGAGGATTGGGTTATCAATATTTTACTATGGTACAGAAATTGAGAGATCAGTTCATAATTCTATTGAAGAATTAGTTTTTCATATAATTGGTATTTTAGGTGGTCTTAGGGCAAAAAGAAAAATTCTAAAAATTGGAAATGGGAATATGCATGTTGCAAAACAAATTGTAACAATGCTTAATCTAAAATTTTGTTCATCTTTTGAGTTGGAATTTATAGATGAACGAAAAACCAGTATGAAAATTAAAAATTTTAATCAAAGAGGCAAACGAGACATGCTCTCAGCAAAATATATTTCTCAGCGAGAAGGAATTAGATATTCAATTCTTCCCTTATCAATTACAGGTTAGAAAATATGATTTTAATTGATAAATCTAAAAATTTTTTAACAATTTGAATATTTTTCAATGTTATGATTATATGATAATGATAAAAGTATGAAAATATTTAAATTTTTTATATTTTATTCAAAAAAATTGAAATTATTGGTAAAACATCTATATTGCTATGTGTAATTTTTTCAAAAAATAATATTTTAGAATCAGCTATACATATTTATTTAAGATTTCTTATTTTTTTTGAAAATAATAATTTTGATCGACTAAAAATACGAAATTATTTCAAGTTTTATTGTTATTTTTAACATATTTTATCGATCCATCCTTATATAGTTATGAATTCTATATGATATTACCAAGATGACTTGTAAAGGAATTTGTGTTAGATATAAGGCTCAAAAGCCTGTAGGCACTGGAAGATATGCTTCCGGACAACGTCGATGTCAAATTTGTGAAATCTTCATCAAATGGGAAGGACTTTGGTGTCCATGTTGTGGATATAGATTAAGAACCAAACCACGTAATTTGAAATACAAAGCAAAACTACGTGCTAGAGTTGAGGCTGATTCTATGGAAGCTGCAGCAGCTACTGAAATTGAATCAGAAGTTCAAGAAGTAACTGTTAAAGCAAAATCTAAAGCCAAAACGGCTAAAGCAAAAACAACAAAATCCAAAGCTAAAGCAAAAACTAAAGAAAAAACTCCATGCACACATTGTGAAAAACTCTTTGTTTATCCAGATAAACATGAGAAGAATTGCAAGAAAAACCCTGAAGTAGTTGCTTCCCAGAAAACTGAAACAATAGCAATAAAAGCATAAGATTTGTTCGTAGCTCATTGACCCCTCCAAATGGATTTTTCCATAAAATGGTAAATTTGGAGAGTCGAAGTTTTTTTATACAAATTCAAAAATTTGAAAATGGTTATTTTATTTCAGTTACTGAAGGTTCCAAAAAATTAGGTTCTATGGTAGTTTCATTGGCAACTGGACCCACACCAATTACGACAACTATTATTCCATCCAGATCGGAATCTCTTTTTTTAAAACTCATTTCTGAAAGAATTAGTACTCGTATGAGAGGGATTGCTCTAGTTTCTGCTTTTATTCAAAAACCTTTAGAATCAAATACAGCAAAAGGCTTAATGTCTGAGATTATGGATATGATTGAGAATGAGTGATTTAAGAAGTTACATTTCCCAAATTAAAAAAATAAATGAACTCAAAACTGTAAAATCAACTGTTTCAACAAAATATGAAATTGCTGGAATCACTGCCAAGGTTGATGGTTCCAATGCTGTATTGTTTGAAAAAATAAAAGAAAGTGATTTTAGATTAATTGCAAATTTAGTTGGAACTAGAAAACGATTCGCAATCGCTGTTGGTGGTACAGAATACAATATTCATGAAAAAGTAATTTCTGCAATTAAAAAAGCTAAAAAACCTAAAATTGTTTCTTCAGGAAAATTCATGGAAAACAAGTCAAAAAACCTACTTTCTATGCCTATAGTTACTCATTTTGAAAAAGAATCTGGTCCATTTATCACATCATCCATAGCATATGCTAAAAATCCTGAAACTGGAAAACAAAATTCTTCATTTCACAGAATGATGCCAATTGACAAAACTCACTTGTCTATTAGAATGGTTGAGGGTCGTCATCTTCATAGATGTTTCACTGATGCCAAAGAACATGGTGAAGATCTCAAAATTGCTATAACTGTAGGTGTCCATCCTGCAATTTCAATTGCTGGTGCATACCAAGCAGATTGGGGAAAAGATGAGATTGATATTGCAAATTCACTTTTAGGTGGAAAATTAACTTTAGCAAAACTTCCTTTTACAGGCTTGAACGTTCCATCTGGCTCTGAATTTGTTATGGAAGGAAAAATTCTTCGTGATCAAACTCATCCAGAATGGATGGTTGAAATGCTTCAGACATATGATCATAAAAGATCTCAACCTATTTTTGAGCTTGAAAATCTCTATTACAGAAACAGTCCGATTTTTCATGATGTCTTATCTGGATATTCGGAGCATAGATTGTTGATGGGAATGCCTATTGAATCAAAATTAAATGGAGAATTAAAAAAATCATTTTCTCAAACAAAACAAGTTTCAATGACAAACGGTGGATGCAACTGGCTACATGCAGTAGTTCAAATTAAAAAGAAAAATGATTCAGATCCTAAAAAAATTATTAAAAAAACATTTGAATCTCATCGTTCATTGAAACAAGTAACAATAGTTGATGAAGACATTGATCCAAATAATGCTGAATCTGTAGAGTATGCGATGGCTACAAGGTTTCAAGCTGATAAGGATCTAGTTATTCTCAAAAATGTTCGTGGCTCTAGTCTGGATCCGTCAAGTAATCAACAAAAATTAGAAACTGCTAAAATGGGCATTGATGCAACTAGATCTCTTTCTAAACGCCCAGAAGGATTCGAGTTAGCTAAAATCCCAAAAATCGATAAAATTAAACTCGAAAAATATTTCAAATGACTAGAATCAACTGATTCAATTAAATTGAGAATAATAATTAGGTAAAAAATGTCATCAGAAAGCTCCAATATGCGAGAAAAAAGCCCTTCAGAATCTCATGCTGAAGTAATTGTTCGAATGTTTCCTTCAGATGCAAATCCTGCAGGAAATGTTTTTGGAGGTGAAATTTTAAAACATATTGATATGGTGGCAGGAATTGTTGCTCAACGTCATAGTCAATCAAATGCAGTTACGGTTTCTATGGATAGTGTAAATTTTTTGAAACCTGTTTTTGTTGGAAATGTTCTTACATTAAATGCTAGGATAAATTATATCCATAATTCATCGATGGAAATAGAAGTCAAAGCCGAAGCTGAAGATATTGTAACCGGAATTAGAACTGTCACTGGAACTGCTTTTGTAACATTTGTGGCTCTTGATAAAAATGGAAAACCTACACCTGTTCCTAAATTATCTTTAAAAACAGATGATGATAGACAAAAATTCGAAGAAGGTAAAATTCGAATGGATACTAGACTAAAAAATCGTCAAAAATAATCCGTGCGATATCTTCATAGATCCATTTAAGAATAATGAAAACTCTCTTTAGTTAATGTCAGATCAAACAAAAAATAATGAATGGGATTCATTGTGGCAAGAATATACAAAATCACTTGAAAATTGGAAAACTCTTTTTGAGCAAATTCAAAATGCAAGTAAAGATATGCAATCCAAATTTAATGGTGTTTGGGATAAAGCAAATGTTGAATCAAGTGCTGAAACCATGAAATTATTTGGAGAAAATTGGCAAAAAGCTCTCAATGATGTTGGAATGAATTCTTTCAAAGAATTTAGTGAAAATTGGCAAAAGGCTCTTAATGACACTAATGCATCTGCTTTCAAACAATTTGCTGAAAATTGGCAAAAAACTCTCAGCTCATCTGGTTTAGAACAGATGAACGTTTACGGTGAAATGATGAAAAAATTTGCCGAAACATGGACTTCAATGTGGCCAAAATCACAATAAATTGTTGAATTGAGAGAAAAATTTCTCTTTTTTTGTACATGTACTGGATTAGAGATTATGACTGCAATAGGCGTTACAGGATACTTGTTTCATTTAGAAGAGTATGTACTGTCTTTGATTTCTATGATTGTTTTTGGTAAACTAATTCTTTTTCATTTTATCATGGAATATTTTGATAGAAAAAGATTACAAACAAAAAATTATCAAAATGTGGAAAGAATAAAACCATGATGAGTTTAGAATTTTTTGTTGTCGATTACTCAAAATGAATATTATGTAGAATTATCTAGCTTTGACGATTTAGCAAGATTTGCATGTGCATTACAAGAGTATCCCAAGCGAATTTATTCTCAAGAACTAGACGGTACTAGAATTATTTCAAGTAGTTTAACCCTTGCAAATACCTTGTTGATTTTTTATGTGCCAATGTCAAAATCTGGAAGATATGTTTCATATCAAATTAATTCTGGAAAAGAAATCTGTGATGTTGTTGAATCTACAAAAACAAATTCTCAATATGCTCCTATTGTTCATATGGAATCTAAAATTTCACCTTTACCTGTAAAATCAAAAAAAATGTCTGATCAATTTCATCCGATACCGGTAAAGGATTTAGGAAGTTTAGCTCGATTAACATATGATCCGGAATTTCCAGAAGAACAAAATCTTGTACTTTATGCGTTACCTTACAAAAAATCTTGGGTGATGGGATACATTACTTCTCTTGAAATGGATGAGGTATACTATAATTTCAATTACATTAAATTAGATTCAGAACCTACCCAACATTTTGTTAAATATCAAGGAAATCAGGGCCAAGATCCAGAATTTTCAGATAATTTTGATCATGGTTATTCATATTTACCCATAATCAAAATCAAATCAGAAAATTCGATTTTTGGATTATCTGATTAAATTCTCAAATATTTCTAGTCAAATCTTTAATTTTTTTCCTTGATTCTTCAACTAACCGTTTCATCACTGGAATGTAAATTTTAGCAGCATAAAAAATCTCAATATCTCTATGATTTCCAATATCTAGAAATGTGGATGCAATGATTTGATTTTCATCAACTTTAGGCTCCTTTTTTTCATATCTTTTATGATTAATAATCTCTAAAAAAATTGGCAGTTGTCTTTTTATTTCAATTTCTAATTCATCTTTAGAGTGTAATTTCTCTTTACTTAATTGAACTTTAATTTCTTGATTAATGTCATCTTTGTATCTATCTGATGCTCTAATCATAATTTTTATTTGAGGTAATTTTTTAAATTTATTTCTAAAATCACATATTTCTCTCATAAAATTCGGATATGAATTTTTATGTTCTTCAACATATTCTGTTCTAAACCATTCAGAAAATTTAATTGCATTTTCATCGTTTTTTAATTTTGCTTTTTTGTAAAAGTTTTTTTCAGTAATTTGTTCTGTTAAAAATAATCCAAAATCTCTATTGGCCTCTTCAAAAATACCTGCAATTATTTTATTTCTTAAACTAATGTATTGATCAAAAAAATAATTTACATAAAATGGATCAGGATCATATTGCTTTATTTGTTTTAAAACAATTTCACATTTTTCTATTAGTTCTTCAATATTCATTATACTGTATTAGATTCTGAATTCGCATATTTTGATTGTAATTTTAAACTACTAGCCAATTCTTTAAAAATCTCATTTACACTAACATCTACTAAATTTATTGTGGCATTTTCTTTAACAATCTGTTTTTCAAATTTCTCTTTAATTGCAAATGATACTGATGACCAATGCAGTGTACCTTTCAATTGTTCATCTACTGTAGAATTTGTTGTTGGGAAATTTGCTGGAGAGAAAACAACCCCATTTGTCCACTGCATTGTAGGAATTCCTCCTCCAGATGATCGTGTACTAAATGCTATTTGTTTAACCCAATCTTCAAACTTGTACTCTATTACCTCATGTATGATCAATTTTTTCCACGGTTCAATAGAAATCTCCATTTATTCCAATTACATGATGCTGATTATAACCCTATTTTTTATGCCTATTTCTATACATTTTCTATATTTTTACTCTTATTTTGAAAATCTACTTTTTTAATTTTCCATTTCAAAAATCATTGCTTAATTAGTAGAAACTAATTATTATTTTTTGTAATGAGGAAATGGGCTGATTACCTAATTTCAGAAGTTAGCTATAATTCTGAACATTTAATTTCAATAGCTACAAGACACCAAGATACTGATAAAGGAATCACCAAAGGCGAACCTGTTGATCGTTTAACAATTGCTTCTGATATAAAGAATGGACTAGTATACATTACAATTTACAGTGGGAAAAATTCTTGGAAACAAGGTAACAAACTTCAAACTTTCTCAATTAAAGGTAATCCGTATATTCGTATAGATAAAAATAAAGTAAAATTAGATTATCTAGGAGATTTACGAGAATCTTCGTTTACGGAATCAGTTCAAGAATTAGAATTACTACCTGAATCAATAACTGAACCAGAACCACCCTCAAGTCCTAGAGGTTCACTACCAAAAGATTCCGCAGAAGAACTTCCTCAAGAATTAGAATTACTACCTGAATCAATA
>NZ_JBSWSN010000012.1:0-24941 GCF_054095935.1 Candidatus Nitrosopumilus sp. bin_32a
GACTGTCTCGTGGGCTCGGAGATGTGTATAAGAGACAGTTGCACAAGACACCGTTGCACAAGACACCGTTGCACAAGACACTGTTGCACAAGACACTGTTGTAGAGACTAACTATGAAATTAAAAAACTAGATAATCTTACTGTAGAAGATATAGAATTAGGAAAACTACTTAATCAAATTAATTTAAAATGTGATTCTAGTACATATGCCGATACTATTTCATATTATGATGGAATGGGGCCTGCATTATACCGATTATGCAAATTTGATAGTTCATTGAATTTTTTTAACGAATCATTGAACAAAAATCCAAATGATGTGGAAATTCTTGTAAACAAAGGCTCCGCTTTAGGAAAAATGGGCTATTTCTCTGAGGCAATAGTCTATTATGATCATGCCATTAGAATTGATCCGGATTTTCTTCCTGCAAAAAATAACAAGGCAAATGCACTTGCAAATCTAGGAAATTTCAAAGATGCAATTTTGTTATATGATGAAGTCTTGGAAAAAAACCCAAATTATCAAACTGCTAGAGAAAATCTAGATATTGTATTATCTTCAAACTTTGATATTAACAGAACCGACTCTTTATCTGATGTCAAAAATACATTTGATCCGGAATCCTCTATTTCTGAAAATGTACTTATTTTAGATTTAGAAAAACAAAACCCTCGTAATTTTTTTGATGAAGTGGGTATTGCATTTTCAACTTTGGGTTCTCTACTTGATTTTCTAAATTGATTTCCTAAAATCCCGAGCACAATTTTTCAATAAACCTATAAAGCCCTGGCAAGACGATCGAAATAAGGATAACACATGAGTAAGATACTTGAAAAATCATTAAGAGATGCCCGCAAAGAAGACCATCTAACTATGGGGGCTAAACAAGTTTTAAGCTCTATAAAAAATTCCAAGCTAATTGTATTGTCTCAATCAATTAAAAAAGAAATGTTTGAGCAAATTGAATCAGATGCAAAAAAAGAAAAAATACCTCTGGTAAACTTTCAAGGAACATCAGTCGCATTGGGTAGATTATGTGGCTTACAATTTAGAATTTCGACAATTTCATTTACTTCTTTAGATGATGCAAGCATCAAGTCAATTTTAAAAGATACAGAAGCTGAGGAAAAAAATGAGTGATTATAGTTTTATTAATGTAAGTTTAAATGAGACATTTTTGTTCGGAGATAAACAGGAATTCTAATGACACAATCCATTAAACTCTCAACTGATCAAATGCGAATGATGTCTCTTTTCCAAAATGTTACTGGTGCAACGGCACGTGATTGTGTAGAAGATGAAAAACAAGATAGGGTAATTTTTGTGGTTAATACTGGTAAAATGGGACTTGCTATTGGTAAGGGTGGAATTCATATCAAATCATTACAGAATATTGTTAAAAGAAATGTTGAATTGGTAGAATTTGATGAGGATCCGGCAAAATTCTTGTCTAATTTGCTTAATTCTAAACTAATCTCTGAAGTAAAAATAAATAAACGAGCTGATGGGACAAAACAGGCGATAGTAATGGTAGATCCAAGAAAGAAAGGAATTGTAGTTGGAAGAGAAGGCAGAAATGCAGAGAAGGCAAGATTACTTGCAAAACGATATTTTGATATTAGCAGTGTATTGATTAATAGTCCTGAACGGGCAACTATGGAGATGTAGAAGATGAGAAAATCACCACTTGGATTATTTGCTGGAAGAGTTCTTACAATCAAAAAGAAGAAACAAAGATGGGCAATCTCCACTTACAAAAGAAGAAAATTAGGTATTGATAAAAAGGCTGATCCTCTTGGAGGTGCTCCACAAGCACGTGGTATTGTTTTGGAAAAAGTAGGTATTGCTGCAAAACAACCAAACTCTGCTATTCGAAAATGTGTTAGAGTACAATTAATTAAAAATGGAAAAACTGTAACTGCATTTTTGCCAAGAGACGGCGCAATGAATTTCATTGATGAACACGATGAAGTTCACATTCAAGGTATGGGTGCAACACAAGGTGGTGCAATGGGAGATATTCCTGGTGTTAGATTCAAAGTTTTCAAAGTTAATGGCACTTCATTACATGAACTCGTAATTGGTAAGAAGGAAAAACCAAGGAGATAGAAATGGCAGAAACTAAGAATTTACTATTATTTAGAAAATGGGATTTGTCTGATATTGAGGTTAAAGATCCTGGATTAAAAACTGCCATTTCTTTGAGAAAACAAATCCTACCTTACACTTATGGCCGTTCAGCATTAAAGCGATTCAATAAAGCTGATGTTAACATTGTTGAGAGATTAATCAACAAGTCAATGCATTTTGGAAAAAAATATGCAAAGAATACTGGTAGAATGACTGGCAAAAAAACTAAACTGCTCAACACTGTAAAAGTAGCTTTTGATATTATTGCATTAAAAACAGGGCAAAATCCAGTTGAAGTTTTAGTTAGAGCAATAGAATTTTCTGCTCCAACTGAAGATACTACTAGAATTGTTTATGGTGGTACAACATACCATGTATCCGTTGATGTTGCTCCAATCAGAAGAGTCGATTTGGCTCTAAAGTTTATTGCAGATGCAGTAAAAGAAGCCACTTTTTCAAATCCAAAACCAATTGAAGAGCATATGGCCGAACAACTTATGCTTGCAGCATCTAATGATTCCAATGCACCTTCTGTAAAGAAGAGACATGAGTTGGAACGTATCGCACAAGCATCAAGATAGTTCTTTACAAAATTATTAACATTTTATCAGTAGCCCGAGGCAGATTCGAACTGCCGTCTCCGCCTATCCACTCTTGAGATCCAGAGGGCAGAATCCTTGACCACTAGACTATCGGGCTACTTGAAGAAATTTTGATGTTTTAGAATATATTCATTTGTTGTAATTATTTTAGTCTGATTTCATGAATTGCAGTTGCATAATCACATGTTGCTTTTAGTCGCATGTATGGGATTAATCTAAAATGAATTGAATAGATGTTTCCTTCTTTTCTCAACATTTCTTTTTGTATCAATGATGCTAATCCTCTAGAAGGAATTGTAATTGTTACATTTTTTTCTTTACACACTTTTTCACGTTTTTCTTGAAATTGTTTTAATGAAAATGCTGCATCATTGATTTCTAAAATTAAAGGCCATATGATTTCACTCCATACAAATCTTCTATTCTCAGTGGCTGAGGCATATTTTCCTTTTTCACTCAACATTAATAACATCTGCAAAAGATGTTATAACTTAATAGTTGTCCCAAAACGAAATTGAAGAATCCTTGAATTTATTAGAAAAAGATTGGACAGTTGATCCAATTCTTCGAAAATTCATGTTGGGTAAAATTACAGATGTCTCTGATTACGCAATCAAAGTTAAGGATGTAATATTTCATGTACCTTATCTTAATTCTGAAAAAAAATATATTTTATGGAAATGTTTCTGGCCTGATTGTCATAATTGCTGTGATAGACAAGGGCGATTACCATTAACTTCTGATGATTTGATAACTATTGGGAAAGGTTTGAAATACAAAAGCACTTCTGATTTTATTAAAAAAGAAACTCTCACTGTAACATATCAGGAACCTGGACCATCAGGTCAAATTACTACAATGACTACGATTAACCTCAAAAGAAAACCAGATGAGACTGCAGAAGAGGATGGAACTCATATTTCATGCAGATTCCTAGATGATAAGGGTGGATGTAGCATGCATCCTGACAGACCTGGAGTCTGCTATCTCTATCCTTTTGCAAGTTGGTTAGAAAATGAAAAGGGAAAGGCACGAGTTCATGCAACATATCAATTCACTGGTGATTGTCCTGGATTTTACTTGGCAGAAAATTTAGATCAAATGAAAGATGAGCTAAAGGCATACTCTACTACTATCTATGACTATAACATGGCATCAAATAGAACAAATCGAGAAGGGTTTGGCTCTGTTAGTTTCAGTTAGGCTTTGGCAACTTTTAACAAATCTGCAATTTTGATATTCATTCCAAATCTGTCTTCGTGCTTTTTCATGTAAAGGAATATTGCAATGAAATCTGGCAATGCTTTGATGAAACTAAAGTTTTTCTGAATCTTTGCATGCACAAAATTAAAGACTTTGGCATATACCTTGTAATGTTTCTCTACTGCTTTCTCATATGCTTTGAAATCATTCATGTTTTCTAAAAATATCTCAACGCATTGCATTGATGGGATGATTCCCTCGCCTAATAATGCATAAACAGTACCTATTGACTCTCCAACTCCGATTACTTTTCCTGAATAATATGGCTTACATCTGTCCGGTGTTGCCAATCTGATTGGACGCCCCTTTGTTTGGAGGACTTTACCTCCATGTTTTTTTAGAAAGGCGTCTGTTGCTTTCATGTGTTGTTTATTGTAATCTCCTGCTCCAATGTGGGCCCATTTCTCCCCTAGTGGGAAATACCAAAAGTAACCTGACATTCCTGGAAATGGTTCAATGTAAAAATCATCATATGGAACCTTGCCCTCGTACTCTACTTTGTATTCGTATGTTGGCAAAAAGAAATCTTGTTCTAACTTTGGCAAGTATACTCTGTGAAATCCAGTACAGTCAACTATCATGTCGTACTCTTTTTCTAACTCTTCAATCGGTGGTGGAGGACCGTAAATAATTTTAGAATCTTTGATAAAATCTTTGATTAGTGCTAGCTTGTCATATGTGCATAGTCCTTTGAGACCTATGTCAAATTTCACATCGTTATTCATTTTGACATGCATGTTTTTGCCATCATGAATTAGAAAATCATTAAAATCTCTTCCAGTCTTTTTACAAAACTCTGTTAGAATCGGTTTAATTGTTCCCCATGCACAAATGGAATCGTGCTTTTCTTCTGTCATTCTTTCATATCCTACAACCTGATGTTCTGTGTCCTTTAGTCTGGCCATAAGATAAGAGCCAGCCACACCCATTCCCATTACTGCTATTTTCAAGATGATTTCAATGAATTTGAGGTGTAATAAATAGACTATCTGAATTTGTTCATGTAAATTCTCAATAGTAGGAAAAGATAGTGTCGGTTAAATAACAAAATCTCATTATGGAATCAGAAAGGGTAAATCTCTCGTCTGAGTACAATCGTTTCAGGCCTTAAGGTATATCGCTGTCATCAGATAACTCTAGTTACTGATCTTAAGTGGTGAGCTGTCATCGGTGCTGTTTGGTGCTGGTCTTAAGCTCGATTACCTTTTCATTCAATTAAATTTGGGAATTCTTGTTAGTTCTTCTATGGATACATTTGATGCAATAAGAACTCGACGTGCAATCAAAAAATTTGACAGCACATACAAAATGTCACCTGAAGATGTAAAACTATTACAAGAGTTGGCGATACTATCTCCTACTAGCTACAACCAGCAAAACTGGAGATTTGTCTATGTCACTGATCAAACGGTCAAAGATAAAATCTCAAAGGCTGCTCGTGATCAGGCCCAGCCAAAAGATGGTTCTTTGGTGATTGTTCTTTGTGGGAACCTAAATGCATGGAATGAAGACCCCTTACGTTATTGGAAAAACAATACTCCAGAAAAACAAGAACTAGTGAAAAACTCTCTTGCCAGAAAATATGAGGGTCATCCTGAGAATCAACGAGATGAAGCAATGCGTTCTTGCGGATTTGCAGCCCAGACAATAATGCTTGCAGCCAGACAGATGGGTCTTGATTCTTGCCCTATGGTTGGCTTTGAGTATGATGAATTGGCAGAGATTATCAATTTGCCAAAAGACCACATGATTGTCATGATGGTAGTGGTCGGTAAAAGATTAGAAGATGCAGCAGAACGCGGAGGTCAGTTGCCCTTAAATGAGATCTTTTTTGAGAACCATTTCTAAAATGTAATATTTTTGAAGAATTTAATTTATTATCTAGTTTATTTTATGATATTTTATGGCTGTAGATGATGCAATCAAGAAACTAGAGATATCAAATCAAGGGTTGAAGGTAATTTTAGAGAATCTTGATGAGCAACTATCTGATATCCGGGCTGATCCGCGACTAGAGGGATTGGTAGATGACTTGGAGAATTTGTTTTATGCATATTTGAAGACCTGGATGAAGAGCAATACTGAGATAATTCAACTCTTGAATAAAGAGAGATAGATTTTGTTTTTCTAATTGTAATTTTGTGACTATGCATTTTTTTGAAAAGATTCAATTTGTTATTAAAGAACTATTTTTTTGTCTACACGCACTTGAGAAAAATTAATTCTCTCAAGGGTAACTATTTCTTTGGTTTAAATTTTTATTTTCAAATAAAATTCGGACTAATTCTATTCAATTAAAATTGCTGGCTTGAATGGTCTTGCATGTCTTGCTTTTCCCTTTGGATCATAAATGTCACTATCTGATTCTGAATATACTGTAATGTCTACTCCAAATTCCTTTTTACCAATACTGACCAGTTCTGATTTTAAGAATTCTTTCTCATCAAAGTTTTCAGATTCAAGCTTCATGGATTTAATTTCTTCAGACTCTGAATGCAAATCCTTGATTGTCTTTTGTACATAGTCTGGCATCTTTTTGGCATCAGTTGTTTCAGGATCTGCAATTAGTTCCTTCATTACAACTCCCATGTTGTTTTGACCTCCAACCATTATGCTCAACATTTTACGATAAATTTTGGTTTTTGTTTCATCTGAATTTACATAGAGTACAATTTTTTGTGGAGTAATCTTTGTAACTTTGAGAATATTTGCAATATCATCTATGGTTGATTTGAGTAACTCTTCGGATTGAATTGATGTGGCATCTAGTTTTTCCTTGGAGAACTCGGGCCATGCTGATTTTGAGACCATGTCTGAATGTCCAAGTTTTTCCCACATCTCCTCAGATATGTGTGGTGCAAATGGAGACAACATTGCAACTCGTGCTGAATTTATGTAATGCAATATTCCAGGTATGTCTCCCCTCTCTTTGGCATCTGCTCTTTTGTGATACCAGCTCAAATCTGACTCAAATGAAAATAGTATGTCATGCAAGGCCTCACGCAGTCTCATCTTCTCTACTGCTTCTGTGACTTGAGATATCATGCTCTGAGTTTTTGATAAAATCCATCTGTCTTCAGCCTCCAAATTGCCAATCTTCTCTGCTTTTACCTTTGAGCATTCATCGAGGAGTGATTCTAATTTATTTTGAATTCCAAATACTGATTCCATGTTAAAATCAGCATCTTGGAGTAATTCTGCTGATGAAATTATTGCTAACCTGATTGGGTCTGCACCATGGTCTCTGATTGCAGTTCGTAGTGGAATGATATTTCCCATACTCTTGCTCATCTTTGCACCGTCCATCATTACACTGCCATTAACTACAATTTCTTGTGGCCAGAATTTTTTATCAAATATTGCAACGTGATTCAATACAAAAAATGTCAAGTGATTCTGCACCAGATCTCTACCCGAATGTCTTGAATCCACTGGATAAAAATAAGTAAATTCTTTTTTCATTGTATTGATTATGCCTTCAGAGAGTTTTGAAGTCTCAGCAGCTAGAGATGCATCTCCTTTGTCTAACAAAACATAATCGAAGAACTCTCTGGTCAAGTTTTCAGGTTGCACAGTTCCATCATTTACAAATCGTGAAAGAGTATAGTATGCCATGTAAATTACACTATCCGATAACGACTCTACGATCCAGTCCTTGTCCCACGGTAGTTTAGTTCCCAACCCTTGCTGTCTTGCACACGCTCGCTCATGCAGCCAATCAATTACTTCTTTGAACTCTGTTTTGATGTTGCTTGGTAGAATGTTCATCTCGTCAAAACAATTGCGAGCCAGTTCCTTCCATTCCTCGTCACCGTAATTCAAAAACCATTGGTTGTTCAATATTTTCACAACACATTCAGCCCCGCATCTACAATGTACCGGAGCATTCTCTAGCACTGGGAATTTTTCTAAATGATTGTTCTCCTCTAACCATGCTCTGATTTTGTCTCGTCCAAACTGTACCTTTTCATTGTTGAATTTATCACATTTTTCATTTAGTTTTCCATCTGTAAACTCTTTGAGATACAACTCTTTTGTGGCCTCTTCTAGTTTGGAGTCTGTTTGGTCGGACACTCCTAATTTTTCACAAATCTGTTTTGCAGGAATGGCATCATATCCTTCAGTGACAATAATTGGTATAGGCTCGATTTTTGAGGCTAATTCGTGATTTTTACCCTTCAAATCCATCAATGCCTGGTAATCTTTTGGTGCATGTGCAGGAACTGACATTACAAGACCTGTCCCCATTCCGGGCTCTACAAAGTCAGCAGGCAATATGGGAATCTCTGCACCATTGTGTGGCGTGTTAGCTGATTTTCCAATTAACTCACTACCTGCAATATCTCCAATAATCACAACTTCTTTTTCAAAGAATTTTATCTTGTGTGCACATTCTTCGGAAACTATCCATGTTTCATTATCTACTGTAACTTTTTTGTATGTTACATTTGGATTGGCCCACAAGTTTGTAACTCCAAAAATTGTTTCAGGTCTTAATGTTGTAATTGGAAATACGAATTTACCAAATGAAAATTTGACTAGAAAGTTTTTGTCATCAATTTTAGGTTCCACATCACCCATTGTGTCGTGCTGTGAGACGGGATTCTGATCCTTTGGACACCATCCAACTGGATGACTCCCCTGAATTATTCTGCCCTTTTCTTTGAGTGTAGTTATTTGCCATTCGATAAACTTTTGATACCCTGGAACAATGGTGGTAAATTCACGTCTCCAGTCAATGGAATAACCCATCTCGATCATTCCTGATTTTATCTCTTCATGAAAATAATCTGCAATCTTTATTGGCTCAACAAATGTTTTGATGTCTTCTTCTGGTACATGGTATACATTTCTTAACCCATCTAGGATTTCTTTTTCTCCAGCTTGAATTCTTTTGGCCATTCCAAGTACAGGTGTTCCAGTATAATGGAATCCCATTGGGAACAATACGTTGTACCCTTGCATTCGATAAAATCTTGCATGAACATCAGCTAGTGTGTATGTTCTACCATGTCCTATGTGTTGCGGAGAGTTTGGATACGGGTATGCAACTGTAATGAATTTTTTTGGTAACTCGTTTGGATTTGTCTCAAAGTCTTTTGATTCGGCCCATCTGTTTCGCCATTTTGTTTCTATCTCATTCCAGTCTATTGTCATAATGTTAATCCTAAAATCATTGATTTTGCTTTGGCTATTGCCTGCTCTTTTTTAGATGTGTCTTTTCCTCCGCCCTGAGCAAATTTGGCATCACCCCCACCAGAACCCCCTAAAATTGAGGCTATCTCTTTGGCTATTTCTCCTGAATTTACGCCTGATTGCTCTCCTGCATATACCATAATTCTGACAGTTGGTCCTGACTCAAAAATTCCACAAAATGCTGCAGTGCTGTCTTTGGCAACTAGCTTCTTTCCAAAGTTTTGATGGAAATAATCATCATAGTTCTCACTAGATGTAAAGCAAATTTTGTTTTTTACTGTAATGTTATCAAATTCCCCTGATTCTCCTGATAGAATTTTTTCCAGTAAAATCGGAATCTGCTCTCTGGCTTTTGTTTTGTTTTCTTCTCGTTGTTTTTCTAGTTCTGCTTTTGCAATTTGCTCCTCAGCTTGTTTCTTTGATTCTTCTTCTTGGTCTTTTACATATTGGAATGCAGTTGGACCTGAAACAAATTCTAGACGAACTACTCCGTCCTGAATTCTTTTGGTCTTTGTGATTTTAATCAGTTTGATGTCTCCAGTTTTTTTGACATGAGTTCCACCACATGCCTCAACGTCTTGATCCTCAATTGATACGATTCTAACTGACTTTACTGGAACTACACCGCCCTGATAAATTCTAAATCCATATGTCTGCTCTGCAGTTCCCCTGTCATAGTAATCGATGTTTACTGTAAGATCTTGTTTTACCATTGCATTTGCTGCATCCTCAATCTGTTTTACTTGGTCATCAGTTAGTGAGGAGTGATGTGTAATGTCTAGTCTTGCATGATCATCGTCTTTGAATGCAGAGTGCTGCCAAATCCAAGAACCTAAAATTTTACGAGATGATGCGTTTAGTATGTGAGTGCTTGTATGGTTTTTTGTAATGTTTGCACGGCGAGTCTCATCTACCTTACAAGATACTGTGTCTCCTTCTTTTGGTACGCCGCCTTCTAGCTTGTGAACGATAATGTTTGCGTGCTTGTCAACGTTTACAACTTTGAATCCTGCAATGCTGCCATAGTCTGGTTCTTGCCCTCCGCCCCTTGCATAAAATGAAGTTCTATCTAGTACAACTTGGTCATCAAAGACCTTGATTACTTTGGCCTCAAACTCCATTGGATCGTCTTTGTAAAATAGAGTTTCAGTTTCAGGTAATTCCTCTAGTGGAAGTTCTGTGATTGCCTTTTTCTTTTCAGACTGGTGCAAATCAGATAGTTTCGAGTAAAATTGTGATGGAATTTCTGAAATTGCATCAACTTCTTTGAGATATTCCGGTGTAATGCCGTCTGATTCGTATAAAGTAATGAGTTCATCGACTGTTGGCACACCTTTCTCACGAATCTTTTCTGCCTTTTTCTTCATGTGGACTTTGGAATCCTCATATCTTGCAGACTCTAACTTGAGAATTGTCTTGACGTCTTCTCTTTTCTCATCTAGTTCCGGATAGGTGTCTTTAAGATAGTCAATATGCGTGTCAATCAAATCATCAATGTCTAATTTTAGATTTAGTCGATTAATTGTTCCATTAATTCTTCGCAACATCATTCTGAGGTTGTACCCTCCACCGACATTGCTTGGCAGTGCGCCATCTGTAATTGCAAAAATCAAAGTTCTCAAATGATCTGCAATTAGATACACTCCTTCAAGTGGTGTGATCATCTTGTTTAATTGATCATCTGTTATTCCTGCATTCTTTACTGCAAGACGTCTTACGTCATTTAGATCATCGAAATGATCAATCTCTTTTGCAATTTCTGTAAAGTACTTTCTTAAAATTTCTGAGTCTGAATCAATTCCAACTTTTTCAAATAGTTTCTGGTTAATTGGGCCAAAGCAGCAGTCATATGCAGTTGGGGTTCCCATTGTAATCCATGCAAATCTCTCAAGCCCTGCGCCCATGTCTATTACTCTTTGATCAAGTGTGGTGTGCTGTCCTAACTCGCCTTGAAATTCAGTAAACACTGCATTGCCAAGCTCAAGCCCTCTGACAAAGTATTCCAGTGATGGACCAAAAGAGCCACCGCCTGCCCAAACATCCTCTACAAATACAACTTCTTCTTTTTTAATTCCAAATTGGTTTGTCAACAATCTAAAGTCCAAATCAACACATTCGTCTTTCCAGTACCCTCCCAAATCTGGAACGCTGTGTTGTCCGATCATACAGAAACTTGAAAAGTGTCTGCCTGTAACTCCGACGTTTTCTAAATCTTTGAAACGCAAACAAGTTTGTGGAACAACTAGTGGGTTTGCAGGAAATTCAAAGACTACTTTACTTCCCATCACTCTTTGAAAATCAACAACTGATGCAATTGTAAAAAACAAATCATCTCGCCATCTGCAAACTACTGGGTATCTAGAAACTGAAGTGTGATTGTTTTTTACAAAAAATTCTTCAACTTGTTTCCAAGCTTGAGTATAATCAAATCTCTTACTTGTTGGAGGCTCACCAATGAACGAATATGTGTCCAATCCATCATCTGGACACAAATTTCTATCTGCATTTAGAGTCCAAAAGAACCTGCCACATTTGGTACAAGACTTTCTGACAAATCCTTGCTCTTGGAATAATTTGACATTATAGTATTTTTCAGGATCTGCTGAAAATTCTTTTAGAATCTCTTTTTTATCCAACGCTGAGCCTGCGATTTTCCAATATTAAGAATTGTCGATTAATGATACATTAAATAGAATACTAAATGTAATCTATTCATGTTTGGTAAGAAACCTGTTCTAAAAGAAGGAACTCCAATTTTCTCAATTAAAAAAAATGGTGAATTTAACGACTTTATTTTTGGTATAGTTACTGGTGTTGATGGACGAAAAGTCGGTGTTAATGGAGTAATTGTAAATGCAATAGGATTGAAAAATAAGATTGCACAAGGAAAAACCGGAGAACGCTCCAGAGAAATCCTTGAACATCCAACTCCTGATAATGTTGTCTTAGCTTTAGTGTACAGAGTTGAACATGAAAATTTTGCTGAGGTATTGGATCTTGATGTTGATAAATGCGATATTATTCCTCCAAAAATTTATGGAATGCTTGATGGTTGGATTCGTGAATCTTTACCTGAATTTATCAACACGGTTCTATCATTACCTCCAGGTTCTGAAAGAGACGAGGCAAAGCGGGTTTTGAAGCACAGGATGGATACTTTGACTGATGCCACCCTGAAGCGAACACTATATTCTGTTTGTAGAAGTCTAAAAATTCTAAACTAGATTTCCAGGCGTAACTTCTCCATAGTTTTATATTATGCCCTAAGAAAATCTCGATACAATGGAATATGTTTACGCTGCTTTACTTCTTCACAAACTAGACAAAGAAGTTAACGAGGCAAACCTTACATCAGTTGTTAAAGCATCTGGCGCTGAGGTTAATGAAGCCCAAGTTAAATCACTAGTTGCAGCCTTAGCCGATGTCAATATCGATGAGGCAGTTAAAGCCGCCCCAATGGCAGTTGCAGCAGCAGCACCAGCAGCAGCAGCCCCGGCAGCAGAAGAAAAGAAAGAAGAACCTAAAAACGAAGAAGCAGCCATGGAAGGATTGTCTTCCTTATTTGGCTAAGCAACTTTCTTTTTATCAAATTTACTTTTGATCTTTATTTTTATCAAATCTTAATTAGAGATAGATTTGAATTTTCGTTAGATGGTGGATTTTTCTTTTCCAATTGATGGGTTCATCAGCATTCTGGATTATTTGGGTACAATAGCTTTTGCAGTAACTGGTGCATCAAAAGCAATTTTTCACAAGGCTGATATTTTTGGAATTATCGTACTATCTACAGTAGTCGGAGTCGGGGGTGGAGTAACTCGTGATGTAATCTTTGGACGATTCCCCACCGCATTTTCAGATCCTATCTATGTTGGATTGACTGTTGGAGTTGGAGTTGTAATGTTCTTTTTGTATGTGAAATTCAAAAAACAGATGAGCATATGGTTAATTTTTGATGCAGTTGGACTGGGAGTATTTTCAATCTTGGGTGCATCAATTGCATACCAAGTAGTTGGATTAGAATTTCTTCCAATGCTGTTTGGTGGAATGATAACTTCAATTGGTGGTGGAATACTGCGAGACGTCTTTGTTCGAGAAATTCCAATCGTATTTGTAAAAGAAGTGTATGCTATTGCAAGTATCATTGGAATCGTGGTATTTTATACAATACTTTCATCTGGAGCAGATGTACAGATTGCATCCATCATTGGAATAGTTGCCGCAACTGGAATCAGGCTATTGGCAATGAAGTTTAATTGGAATTTGCCAAAGGTTAGAGAATCCTAATCACACATTATTTTTGAAATACTCGACAACGATGAATATTCCAATTCCAATTAACAATACTGCACTTACGATTACTGCTTTTTTATCTGAGGCATACAGAAACATGCGTTTGTTTCAAAAATAACCAATTCAATATTTTATGCTGGGGTGTAGTCTTTTGCTTGTCCGGCAACTGATTTTGCTTGGGAATCTGCTTTTTGTAAAATTTGCTCTTTTGTTTCATCTGTCATAAATCCTGATTCAACAGATACGGAGCGTGCAGATTGTGCAGCCTTGCTGAGAATCTGTAATACATTATCTGCAGTAATGTACCCTGCTTCAATTGACAATGACACTGCTTCCTGATGAAATTGGGCAAATTCGTTTCTAATTTTCTCAACATCGATTATCATTTCTTCTTCTGCATATGCAGTTCCTTCCTCTAGTGCTGAGTATAGTGAAATTCCTGCCTCTACTGGTTTGATATCTAATTTGCCTAGAATTGATGCTAATTTTTCATTAATTGCTTCTCCCTTCAGAACAGGAGTGCTGTCTTTTGCAATCCAAATTGTTCCTTGATCGATTTTAGTTGGAATTCCTGCTTCTTTAAATTCTGTAAGCATTGGACCTGGTGCGATTCCTGTATTCTTTGCAGGAACTACGATGTCAAAGCTTGCAAGATCTCCGCCTCTTGCTGCCATCATTATTTTGTTTTTAGCAAGAAGAACATTTAGCTTGAATGGTGACATGTTTGTAAACAGGAACATGCATTGTCCTGTTAGTCTGTCTGCAATGTCTTTGACACCTGGTACATCGAGTTTCTCAAATGCTTTCTTTGCAACTTTATCTTTTATGCTGAAAAATAATACATCACCTGCAAGTGTTTTTCTTAATGGAAGAATTTGTGTAGAACGAACTTTTGTCATTTTGATTACAGCTAAAACTTTGTATTTTTTTGGTAGTTCTTGTAACTGCTGATACATTTGGCTTTTTCTTTTAGGATAGGTGGTTCTATTTTCATGCATATTTCTTCTTAACCTCTTGTGCTTGTTTTATTGGCTTGCCCATTGTGGTTTTAATTAAAATCTTTTTCATGTTTTTCTCTCCGTTTGGCAATTTCTTTTCAACTGCATTGAGAACTGTATGTGCATTGATTGCCAAATCTGTATCATCCATAGATACATCTCCAATTTTAGATGAAATTGATAGTGATGCTCTTGTTCTTACTTTGATGCATGATCTAAATCTTTCTATGAATGCTTCAATGGATGCATCAAAAGGAACTGGTGTTGGCATCTTTCCTCTTGGACCTAAAAGTTGACCCAAGGTTTTACCGACAACTGGCATGACTTTGGTATCTGCTAAAAAGAAATCATATTTGTTAATGAATTTTCTAGATTCTCTTTTGTTAGCTCCATATTTTTCTAATTCTTCTGTTCCGATAACAGAATCTGCTTTTGCAGCTTTTGCTTTTTGATTCATTTCTCCTGTAGCTATGATGCACACAGTTGCTGGAGAGCTTGTTTTTGGAAGCTGAACAACTTCGTTAATTGCAAATCCCTTCTTTACATCTATGTCTTTGAAAGTGATGATCAATTCTACAGATTGTTTGAATTTCCTCTCTTTTGTTGCAGCTCTTGCATCTTTGATCATGTCTACGAGCTGAGAATCTGAAATCATTACGAATCATTTTCTAGAAAACCTACTTAAAATCGTTTAGAGATTGAGTTTTTAACTGATCAATAATTCTAAAAAATTACACTTTTTCACTAAAATTATTATAATTCAGGTAAAAAACCTGCTGAAAACCTACATATATTAAATCAGAACCATATTTTTCGAATACGTTGCATCGATTTGATGAATTAGATATGAAATTACTCTATGAATTGACTGCAGATGGTTCTATTTCTGTTCCTACTTTATCTAAAAAACTTGGAATTAATGCCTCTGTTCTTTACAGTAGGATTAAGAGATTGATGAAGAAAAAACTCATCAAAAAATTCACTATAGAGATTGATGATTCCTTGTTGGGAATAGGGGTAAAGGCCTCTGTTGGGGTAAACCGAGATCCAAAGTTAAAGGACTCGATTCATAAAAAATTCATGGAAACTGCAGAAATTGTATCCATCTCAGAAGTGACAGGCAGATTCGATATTATGATTAGTGTCTATGCTGAGAATCTCGAAGCTCTGCACTCTATCGTAATTGATAAAATTGGAAAAATTGATGGCATTCAAAATACTGAAACTTTTGTAGAATTACAAAAAACCGATAAAGATCCTGTATATCTTATTAAATAATTATTGGAATTTTGCGTCCCATTTGCCTTCAGTTACTTCGGCAGTAATTTCTTTTGGAGTCTTTCCTTCTACCTTGATTCCTAATGCTAGGCAAGTCCCAATGATTGTTTTTGCAACTGATTTTAGTGATGATGCATATGATTTGTCAAGTTTTGTATTTGCAACTTTAACAATTGAATCCATAGTTACATCTCCTACCCATTCAGTTCCTGATGCTCCTGAACCTTTTTGAAGTCCTGCTTCTTTTAGGATGAGAGCAGCAGCTGAAGGGATTCCAATTTCAATTTCATATTTTTTTGTATCTGTATCAACTATCACTGTCACTGGAACTTTCATTCCTTCAAAGTCTTGTGTTTTATCGTTAATTGCTTTGATGACTTCCATGATGTTAACTCCTAGAGGGCCTAATGCTGGACCTAATGGTGGACCTGCTGATGCTCCTCCGCCTGTTACAAGTGCTGATACTTTTTGTTCTGTCATGTTAAATCAAAATCAAATTGAAAATTTAATCCTTCCTAAGCTCCGGTGGACAGCTTTAGGTAGTTTGCGTCTACGGTGACTGGTAATTGATATGATGCATCTAGCAAAACTACGGTTGCCTCTTCTTTGTCTACATCAATTCTGGTAATTGTTGCTTTCATGCCCTTGAATGGTCCGCCTGTAATTTCTACTATGTCATCTACTGTTAATTGTGAAACTGTTGATTTCTTAATTAGATATCCTTCAATGTCTTTGAATTCTAGTTCTCCTCTTAATTGACCTCGAATGTGTCTGACTCCTTCAACTGCAAGATATGCATCGCTAGGATTGATTGCCTCAATTACAACATATCCTTTCAAATCACTTACCCAAAATACTGATTGAATGTTGATTTGATTTGCATTTGCTTTTGCTTCTAATAATCTCATTACCACTTTTTCTTGTCCTCCAGTGGTTCTAATTGCAAACAAGTGTGATTTTATTTCCTCAGACATTTTTATCTACCAAATGTAATCACAGAAAAGACAAACTGAATTGTAAAACCAATAGCTCCTACTCCTGCTATTCCTAACAAGACAAGTCTAAGGTGTTGTTGATACTCATCTTTGTCCGGTTTTTTGGCCATTTTCATTGTGTTGGCCATGTTTTTCAAAGTCTGCTTAGGGTTCATTGCCTGAAATTAATAAGGTGTCCTTATATCTCTTATCTCATGGAATTACTGGTTGCGTTTGAAGATGACCCTGCAGGTCATAATATGGCAAAGTTTCTTTCTAAAGAAATGACTCAAGACGGTGATGTTTTTCGTGGAAAATATTATGACCTTGCAATAATTACAACACCTGCAATTTCTGCTGATTGGTTAGAAGAAAAATATGATTACGACGGATTCCTTTTTCTCTCAAAGCATGCTGCAGAGTCTGGGGTTTTAGCTTTGACATGTCATAGCACTGGAAATTTTTCCACTGCAAAATTTGGTGGAAATGATAGACAAGTAGCAATTCCAAAACCTGATTTTCAAAAAACATATCTTCAAACTTTAAAGAAGAACCAATCAAAATTTTTAGATTTTCAAATTACTATTGAAGCAACTCATCACGGACCCACAGCTTTGACGAAACCATCAATATTCATCGAAATTGGTACGACTGAAAAGCAATGGACTGACGAGTCTCTGTGTGCTTCTGTTGCAGAATTAGTTCACAAAGTAATGTCTGAACCAATTAAAGAACACCCTGTGGCAATTTGTTTTGGAGGGACACACTATCCTTCAAAATTTACAAATGAATTATTGGATGGAAAACATGCTCTTGGCACAGTAATTCCAAAACATGCATTAGATCAACTAGATGAAGAATTGTTTTCTCACATTCTAACGCAAAACAGTATGGCAAAAACTGCTCTTTTGGATTGGCGTGGATTGGGATCTCACAAACAAAAAGTACTTGATCTTTTAAAATCTACAGAACTTGAGGTTATCCAACTGTGAATCTCCAAGAAAAGATTTACAAAAAATTACTTGAAGTTCCAAAAGGACAAATTACAACTTATGGAGAATTAGCAAAAGCTGTTGGATTAAAAAATGGCCAACGTGCAGTTGGAAGGATAATGAACAAAAATCCATATCCTGTGATTATTCCTTGTCATAGAGTTGTAATGTCCACTGGAAAAATTGGCGGATATGCCTATGGGGAACATGTTAAAACTATGATGCTGCACAATGAGGGGATCAAAATTCAAAATGGCAAAATTGTAGAATTAGAAAATGTAATTTATCGATTCTAATCTTTTCGTTTTTCTATAATCTCTTCCATCAAGAGTCTAAGGTGTGCTTTATTTCTAACAGTGTTTCCACCTACTTTCTTGTAAAGAGCCCAGAATTCTGGATTAGTCAAATCTTTTCTGTCTTTTGCAATTTTCAATAATCTTCTCAATGCTCTAACTTTTGCAACATAGACTTCTTTCTTGCCAACTCTTGCCCCTTTTCTACCTTGTTTGGAACCTTGAGTTGTACCTCTTTTGTTTTTCTGATCTTTCTTTTCCTGTGCTCTTCCTCTTGATGTACCTGTAAATGATTTAATTCTAATTGTATTTGCTGTAATTAGACTTCTGATGTTTTCTCTTGTAATTGCATCTGCAATGTCATCTAGATGGTCTGTATCAAATTTAATTCTGTGAACTCCGACACCAGTAACTCTGGCTGCGAGTCTTTTTTTAGCTTTAAGATTTACTACCACTTGCACTCACTCTCGCGTTAAAAATTTTGAATTTCTGTTCAATTGCTTTAACTATTATCTCCTTTCTCTTTTTAGTACCAACACTATGACCAAATCTAACGCCATCTTTCTTTGGATCTAATTTTCCTAAATCGTTTAAGTTGAAAACTAAGTTATCTGTAAATCCTGAAGGGTGTAATCCTCTTGCATCTCTAGGTCCACCATATCCAACTTTGACAAGACCTGGACGGCCTCTGCTCTTTTGTTTTCTTTGGTGATGATCAATACCTTTTGGTTTTCTCCAATTAGTTTGAAGTCTAACATAACGCCAACTTTCTGGTCTGACAAAGTCTGGCTTGTGTTCTTTAACCTCTTTTCTCTTTGCAAGTAATTCTTTGTTGATCGTCAACAAATTGAGTCTTGAATTTTGGAATAAATACGTTCCTAGATGAGAAAAAATTTTCTATAAGAAAAAGATAATAAGGAAACTCAAGGCGGATCGAATACTCATGAATCAGCCTAGGATTAACAACCGTGTTTCTGGAGGCATAATCCTCTGACTCAAGTACTAGGTACTGCTGCAACCGAGAAATTTTCATCACAATTGATTGCATTTGGAATCAAACCATCCAAAGTTCACCGAAATCTCAAAGTGGATGAGATGGTGAAATTGGCAGTAGATCGCAAGGAAGGTGTAGTAAATTCTACAGGCTCACTTTCTGTAAATACTGGCAAATATACTGGCAGATCCCCTGATGATAGATTCATTGTATATGATGATAAAACTCACGATACAATTGACTGGGGAAAAATCAATCATCAATTCCCAAGCGGCAAATTTGAAAAACTCTTTGAAAAAATGAGGGACTTTGTTGATAATAAGGAACTATTTGTTTTTGATGGTTTTGTAGGGGCTGACCCTGAAACTCGTTTACCTATTAGAGTAATCAATGATCATGTCTGGCAAAGTATGTTTTGCAGTAATTTGTTTATCAAACCTACTGATGATGAATTAGAAAAACATGAACCCGAATTCACTATTTTATGTATTAATGACTTTGAGGCAGATCCTGAAATCGATGGCACTAGAACTGATGTCTTTATCCTGATTGATTTAACAAGAAAAATTGTTTTGATTGGAGGAACAGAATATGCTGGCGAAATGAAAAAATCGATGTTCGGTGTCATGAATTTCCTTTTACCTGACCGTGGTATTTTCCCAATGCATTGTTCTGCAAATATTGGTGAAAAAGGTGACACTGCTTTGTTCTTTGGGTTATCCGGCACTGGTAAAACTACTCTTTCAGCAGATCCTGATAGGAAATTAATTGGTGATGATGAGCATGGGTGGTCTGATAATGGAACTTTTAATTTTGAAGGCGGATGCTATGCAAAATGTATTAACCTAAGTCAAGAAGCAGAACCTGAAATTTGGAACGCGATTAAACCTGGGGCCCTTTTGGAAAATGTTGTATTGAATGATAATGTTCCAGATTATGATGACAACTCATTAACAGAAAACACTCGTGTTGGATATCCTCTTGATTATATCCCTGGTGCAGTAATTCCAAGTGTAGGTGGTAATCCTAGAGTTATTGTATTTTTAACTGCAGATGCTTTGGGAGTTTTACCTCCCGTCTCCAGACTTACAAAAGAAGGTGCAATGTATCATTTCATGTCTGGATATACCAGTAAGTTGGCTGGAACCGAAAGAGGAATCAAAGAACCAAAATCCGTATTTTCTCAATGTTTTGGAGCCCCATTCATGCCTAGACCTGCATCAGTTTATGCAAAACTTTTGGGAGAAAAAATTAATCAGCACAATACCGTAGTTTACCTAGTCAATACAGGATGGTCTGGTGGTCCATACGGTGTTGGAAAAAGAATCAAGATCAAATACAGTCGTGCAATGGTAACTGCTGCTATTTCTGGAGCGCTAGACATTGTAAAATACAGACATGATGATTTATTCAATCTGGATATTCCTACTGAAGTGGAAGGTGTTCCTTCTGAAATTTTGGATCCAAAAAATACTTGGATTGACAAAGACTCCTATGACCTTTCTGCAAAAAAATTAGCACAAATGTTTGTTGAAAACTTTGAGAAATTTGAAAATGTTTCACCAGAAATCATTGATGCCGGTCCTAAAATTTCACAATAAGTTATTTTCTTTTTATCAAACCAAACACTGCAATTCCAATTAGAATTACACTGATTATTCCAATTTGTTTTTCTGGAATGTCTAGGATGTCTGCTCTGTCCTGATTTTTCTCAAGCGAATTAATCTCTATTGCACTAAAAGCATTTGATGTATTCCCATTAACTCTAATCTTTGCATCTATCCAGTATTCTGAATTTTCATAAATTTCAATTGATGCTTTTTTGTCTGAAGTTGTAGTTGTAGTTGAGATAGTTCCATCTTTACTGTTTATGACAGAAATTTTAGCAAAACTCCATTCTTCTGGATGTTGAATGTCAAAGTAAAGTTTTTGATTTTGCTGAGTTACAGAAATTGAACCCTCTGTGTAATGCAATAAAAATGGAATTACATAACGGATATCTTCATGATGAATGATGATTCTCCCTTCATGTTCTCCGAATATTTTTTCACTCATGCTCATCTTGACAAGTAATGTGTCTCCTTCAAGAACATGTGCAAATTTGATAAATTCTGGACCTTCAAATTTTATATCTAAATTATCTAATGTGCCTCCAAGTAATTTCAAATCAAATTTCTGTTCTGCAATTGATTTCTCAGATGAAACATTGACTACAAAATTAGGTGGAATTATGATTAATTTTGCATTGTAGGCATTTCCAATATCTAATCTGCCTCCTCCTGCTTCGTGAATTGAAAATCCCTGACCATAGGCATCTGATACGTCCTTCACTGTGGTCAATAACAGGGATTTAATCTCATGATGATGAAGTTCTGGGTTTTTTTGTAACAGTAATGCTGCAGCGCCACTTACATGAGGAGCTGCATAGCTTGTCCCGCTGGTAAAGTTGTATCCTGCATTATTTTGTGTGGTATTGATGTATGCCCCTGGCGCTACCATCTCTGGTTTGATATAAAATGGTGATACTGGTCCTCTTGAACTAAAATGTGCTACAAAATCTGGATTATAAAACAGATGCATTACTCCCTCACTATTTTCTTTCAATGATTTTATGATCTCAAGTCCTTCCTCTCTATCCATGGACACAACAGGAATTTGTGGCGTGTATCCTGTTTCTATAAATTCATGAATTAATTCTCCCAAAAATATTCCCGGTTCATTGTTGTAAACAATTAACGCTTTTGCTCCTGCCTCTACTGCATTTTTTTCTTTAATTGAAAAATACAGTAATTCCCCTTTTACATCACTCCCTCTCTCAACGATTACTATTGAATTTTCTACATCCAATTTTTCAAAATCTTCTATTTTTCCATACCCTCCAAAAATTATTTTTCCTGCAATTGCTTTTTCTAATTTTGAAGATCCAACCATTGGAATTACTGTATATGGTTTTTCATCAATTTCCAAAGTGGCAACTAAGCTAGAAGTTAGATTGTTGTATGTTGCACCGACTGTTACTGATCCAAAATTTCTTCCTGGACTGCCAATTGTTTTTAATCCTGGCCCATCATTACCTGCTGCAGTTACAACAAAGATTTCTTTTTCTAATGCCGAGTTTACTGCACGCTCGATTTTTGCATTTGTTTTGTTTACTCCTAAACTGATATTGATAATATCCGCTTCATCTTCAATTGCTTTTTCAATTGCTCTGATGATCAAATCTGATGAAACCCCTTCTCCATTTTCAGAAACCTTGTAAGCTAAAATTTTTGCCTTTGGTGCAACGCCGATAATTTGTCCATCTGCTGCAATCACTCCTGTAACTTGTGTCCCGTGACCGTTTGTATCTAGAGGTGGCTCTCCTTCTTGAATGAAATTAAATCCCCCTACCACTTTCCCATCTGGTCCCCATCCGAATAAATCCGGATGATTGAAATCAACACCTGTATCTATCACTGCCACTCTGATCCCTGACCCGTCTATTCCATCTATTCTGGGAATTTCTGTTCCAACAAATGGTACACTTCTTTGCAGATAAGTCCTAAACTCATTTTCAGATTCTAGTACTATAGATGAAATGATAATTCCTAATAGCACCATTGATAGTGAGAAAATTACTATTATTTTCACAAGTTTTGTAATCAATTTAACAAGTAAAAATGAATTGCTTACTAAAGCAATAAATTGAATAAATTTTCAAAGCCTTTCATGGGAAAATACACTCTTCCTGAAATGCCATATGCATATGATGCATTAGAACCTCATATTGATGCAAAAACAATGGAGATTCATCACACAAAACATCATCAAGCATACACTGACAAACTAAATGCAGCTCTTGAAGCATGTCCTGCTGATATCCAAGAAAAAGATATCCTTGACATCCTGTCTGATATTAATTCAGTACCAGAAGCACAAAGAGGTGCAATTAATTTCAATGGTGGTGGTTATGATAACCATAGGTTATTTTGGAATAACATGAAACAAAATGGAGGCGGAGAACCTGGAGGATCTATTGCTGATGCAATCAATGATTCCTTTGGAAGCTTTTCTGACTTTAAAGAGAAATTTTCATCTACTACAGCTGTAATTCAAGGCAGTGGTTGGGGATGGTTAGTATACACTCCTTCTTCAGGAAAGGTTGAGTACAAATCAATGCCAAACCAAACTAGTCCAAGAACTGAAGGATTAGTGCCATTACTTGGCTGTGATGTATGGGAACATGCATACTATCTCAACTACCAAAACAAAAGACCAGATTACATCACAGCATGGTGGAATGTGGTAAACTGGGATGAAGTAGAATCTAGATTCTCTAAAGCAAAATAAAGTTAAATCTTTATTTTTTTTATCTTTCTTGATCTGTTTCTAATTGAGTTTTTTAAAATCTATGAATGAATTTATAACCATCAGGAAAATGTTTGTTGTACATGAGTGAAGAGCAGGCCGAGCAACTAATGCAACAAATGCAAATGCTTGAAACATATTTTTCTGATTTATCTCAAAGAGAAGTCACTTTTGTAAATATTTTGAGGGAGGCAACTGCTTCGGTTGAATCAATCCAGTCTCTTAGTAAAAATCCTGAATCTGAGTCTCTAGTTCCGATTGGAATGGGTACATATGTTCAAACAAAAATTTCATCTACTTCAAAGATTGTTATGA
This sequence comes from Candidatus Nitrosopumilus sp. bin_32a, assembly GCF_054095935.1. NCBI lineage: Archaea > Thermoproteati > Nitrososphaerota > Nitrososphaeria > Nitrosopumilales > Nitrosopumilaceae > Nitrosopumilus > Candidatus Nitrosopumilus sp. bin_32a. The sequence goes on from NZ_JBSWSN010000012.1 coordinate 23,674, forward strand.
ATATTGGTGCAGGAATTGCAGTTGAAAAAGACTTGCCTTCTGCAATAAATTATCTTGAAGCAAGAATTAAAGAAATTGAAATTGCATTACAAGACACTGCTGCAAAAAAACAAGATGCTGCTTCTCGTTTAGAGCAAGGGAAAGCACAGATGAATCAAATGATGCAAGCAATGCAACAATCACACCCTCCTCATACTTCCGGATAAACTATGTTTGATAAACTCCGAAGCGCATTTTCTAATGTAGCGAAAAGTCTTGGAGAAAAAGAGCTTAATGAAAAAGATATAGAAGATATTCTTTTTGAATTGGAGATATCTCTTATGGAATCTGATGTTGCTACGGAAGTAATTGACTCAATCAAGGTTGATCTTAAAGAAAAATTAATTGGTTCAAAGGTTGACAAAAATGAAATTGAAAAATTTGTAAAGGATAGTTTGATCTCTATCATTTCTTCATTGTTTGATTCTGCTGGCGAAGTAAATCTTTTTGAAAGAATTAATGAAAAAAAGAATCAAGGACTACCATTTTTGATTTTATTTGTTGGCATTAATGGTACTGGAAAAACCACTTCTTTAGCTAAAGTTGCTTATTTGCTAAAAGAAGCAAAATATTCTGTTGTAATTGCTGCTGCTGATACTTTTAGAGCTGGTGCAATTGAACAATTACGAGAACACGCAAATCGTCTAAACTTGAAGCTTGTTGCACAAAATTATAATTCAGATCCTGCAGCTGTTGCACGAGATGCAGTTCTGTATGCAAAATCTCACAAAACCGATTGTGTACTTATTGATACTGCTGGACGTATGCAAACAAGTAAAAATCTGATGGAACAAATTGAAAAAATTACCAAAGTTGTAAACCCTGACATGAAAATTTTTGTAGGTGACTCTTTAGCTGGAAATGATACTGTAAACCAGGCCCGTGAATTCTTTGAACATGTGAAATTTGATGGTTCAATTTTAACAAAGAGTGATGCTGATGCAAGAGGCGGTGCTGCACTATCTATCGTCAAAGTCACTTCCACACCTGTTCTTTACGTTGGCGTTGGTCAGGAATATCCTGATCTCAAATCTTTTGATAAGAAACTTTTTCTAGAAACTGTTTTTGGATCGTTAGAAAATGTAGATATTACAAAAACTGTTGAACCTGAACCAACACCAGAACCTGAACCAACACCAGAACCTGAACCAACACCAGAACCTGAACCAACACCAGAACCTGAACCAACACCTGTCTCTTATACACATCTGACGCCGCCGACGAAGATT
>NZ_JBSWSN010000007.1:0-15020 GCF_054095935.1 Candidatus Nitrosopumilus sp. bin_32a
GACTGTCTCGTGGGCTCGGAGATGTGTATAAGAGACAGGGATTTGAAAACATGCTGATTCCAATGCTGGTTGCAATTGGACTATCTTTGTTATTCACATTAAATCATTATCAAATTTTGAGAAGACTGGGGAAATTCAACATTTTTGATTCCTATGCATTAGCATCTACCTACGGTGCAGTAGGGGCCGTTACGTTTTCAGTTGGTTTGTCCTTCTTAAAGAATCAGGGAGTCACATCTGAAGGATATCTTGCAGCGATTTTAGCTGTCCTGGAACCTGTTGCTTTCATAATGGCAATATTTTTGACAAACATGGAAGTTTCAAAACAAATTCGTCAGAAAAAAAAATCTTTCACTGGGGATGATGCATCTGATCTTGATATGGGAATTCAAGAAACAAAAACAAAACTCTCCCAAGTTTTACACGAGTCCATAACTGGCAAGGCAATAGTTATTCTTCTTGGAAGTATTGTGATAGGTTACATCATCGGTGAATCTGGATTTGATTCTATCAAAATAGTGTTTGACGAAATGTTTACTGGAGCAATTGTAATTTTCATGATTGAGATGGGGATTATTGCCGGTCAAAGATTGGATGATATTAAAAAAGTTGGAATTTTCCTTACAGCGTTTGCTGTAATCATGCCAACTTTTAATGGGATAATTGGAGTATTGGTTGCAACTGCCATGGGTTTGAGCCTGGGAGGGGCAGTGATGTTTGGATTGTTGTTAGCTAGTGCCTCATTTATTGCAGCACCTGCAGTTCTACGTCATGCCATCCCTCAAGCGAATCCGAGCCTTTACATTACATCTGCATTGGGAATTACATTTCCATACAACATCATAATCTTACTTCCAATCATGTTTGCCCTCTCTACAATTGTTCATGATGGGGAAGGATCGATAGACTTATTCAATTATATCATAAGGGATTGGATATGAAACTCTACACTGTAAAATTACTGACTGTCACTTGTGAGATTCTTGCTCAAAAAAATATTATTGAAATATTAAACAAACATGAGATCACTGGATATACAGCTTATGAGGTTGATGGGAATGGAGCACGTGGAATTCGTGGCCAGGGTTTTAAAAACGAGAAAAATGTCAAAGTTGAAGTTATCATGCGTGAAGAAAAATTACAAGATGTTGTTGAAGAGATCTCAAGAACAATGTTTGCCAATTTTGCTATCGTTCTATACGTTAGCGATGTCAGTGTGGTGAGAATTGAAAAATTCTAACAACACTTGTCGTTTGAGCATAAAACAGGAATTTTTTTACTAGTTTTTGTAACGTTGGATATTAATTCTGATAATTGATTGTTTGATATTGTATACATTGCTTTTTTTCCTTCATCTCTTGATTTGACAATTCCGCATTTTTTCAATGTTTTTAGATGGTGTGAAACTAGTGGCTGATCTTTTTTTAATTTTTCAACAAAATCGTTTACGCATAATTCTTTATTTTTTTGTAAAAGATCCAATATTTCAAAACGTGTTTCATTACAAATACATTTCAAAAGACTGATCCCATTCATATCAACTTAAATTTATATAAACTGATATTTATGTGATGTTGTAGGATGCCTGAAAATATACTATTTGTGTGCGTAGAAAATGCTGGTAGGAGCCAAATGGCTGAGGCATTTTTTAGAAAATTTGCATCAAAACGATTCAACGTTTCCAGTGCTGGTACTTTGCCCTCTTCCCAACTTAATCCAATCGTCGTACAGGTGATGAAAGAAATTGGAATTGATATGACAGAACAAATTCCAAAACTGTTATCTGATTCCATGTTGGCAAACTCTACTAAGACCGTTAACATGGGATGTATGGATAAAGAGTCATGTCCATCGTTGTTTGTTAAAGATCTGCTTGACTGGAATATTTCTGATCCAAAAGAAAAATCTCTTGAAGAAGTTAGAACAATTCGTGACAAAATAAAATCTGAGGTGATAAATCTCATCAAAACTCTTGAGGCATAAAATAAATGGCGTATTCTAATTTACAAATTTTTACTGTAGAATTAGTTGGAACTTTCATTCTCGTAATTTTTGCAACTGGTTCAATTGTTTATGATGCTGAAGTTTTTGATGGAAAATTGGGAATTCCGTTTGCTGCTTTGGCCCCATTCATCGCATTATTGATTGGCGTTTATTCTTTTGGAAAAGTATCTCTGGCACATTTTAATCCTGCAGTAACTATCGGATATTATATTACGGGACATATATCAAAAATTCAAATCATATATTATTTTACAGCAGAACTGATTGGTGCAACACTGGGTTCACTTTTTGTTTTAACATTCATTGGAGACAAAGCAAACCTTGGTGTAAATGCACCTAATCATGATTTTTCAATTTTTGTAATTTTCACAGTTGAAGTTTTAGCTTCTGCAATGTTGATGGGTGTAATATTTTATGTTGTGTATACAAAGGGTCTGAGAGGATTTAGCGGTGTTGCAATTGGAGGAATAGTGGGATTGGATATCTTGTTTTTAGCTTTTATTTCTGGGGCTTCGATGAATCCTGCTAGGGCACTTGCTCCCGCATTATTGTCTGGCACTTTTGAGAATCTATGGCTCTATTGGACTGCTCCATATGTTGGAACTAGTATGGCTGCTTTTCTATTCCGAAAGAAATTTCAAGCACAAAGAGCTACAAATTACGAATAATAATGACCCAAAATATCCTTGAATGATGTCTGAATCAAAGAAATTATTCAATATTGCAAAAAAAGTAATTCCCTCAGGAGTTAATAGCCCTGTTCGATATTTTGAGCCTTATCCGTTCTTTACAAAAAAAGCAAATGGTGCATACATTTGGGATGTTGATGATAAACGTTACATTGATTTTTGCAATGGATATGGTGCATTACTCTTAGGACATAGACGTAAAGAAATTCTCAAATCTGTTTCCAATCAATTAACAAAAGGCACTCTTTACTGTACTCCTACAGAGTCTGAAATTGAACTCTCAAAACTAATCATTGGAAATTTCCCATCTATTGATAAAGTAAGATTGATGAATACTGGTGGTGAGGCTACGATGACTGCAATTAGATTAGCACGTGGTTTTACAAAAAAGAAAAAAATAATAAAATTTGAAGGGTGCTATCATGGTGCCCATGATTCTGTTTTAGTAAAAGCAGGATCAGGGTCTGCTCATAATGGAATATCTGTTTCTGATGGTGGATTAGATGAAGTTTCAAAAAATACTTTGGTTGTAGAGTACAACAATATTGAAGATTTACAAAAAACTATTCAAAAACATAAAGACATTGCAGGGGTTATTGTAGAACCAATACTTGCTAACATGGGATTGATTTTACCTGAAAAGAATTTCCTTTCTGATTTAAGAAAAATTACTAAAGAAAATAACATCCCATTAATTTTTGATGAGGTAGTTACTGGTTTTAGAGTTGCACCTGGTGGGGCACAAGAGCATTTTGGAATTAACCCTGACATCACTACAATGGCCAAAGCACTGAGTAATGGATTTACAATTTCAGCCGTTGGTGGTAAAAAAGAAATCATGGATTTACTTTCTCCTGGTGGTAAAGTTTACCAAGCAAGTACATTTGCAGGAAATCCAATTTCTGTTAGTGCTGCAATTAGTTCAATTAAAACCATAAACAAAATAAAAAATAAACTCTATTCAAAACTTGAAAGATTCAATCTTTTGTTTTCTACTGCACTAGATGATATGGCTACTGACCTGAAAATACCTCACCAAATCAACTTTACAGCCTCAATGTTCCAGATTTTCTTTACTAACAAGCCTGTTGTAGATTATAAGACCTCAAAGAATGCCAATGCAAAGAAATTCCGAAAAATGTTTCAGACTTTATTGAAAAATGGAATATTTATCGCACCCTCTCAGTTTGAAGTAGTTTTTCTCTCTGATGCACATACTCAAACTGATCTGAACAAGACCCTTGATGCATATCATTTGGCATTAAAATCGGTGAAAAATTGAAGTATATAGTAGGAGCTAGAGGGAGTCAGTTATCTGTTGCACAAACCAACTGGGTAATTTCTGAATTAAAAAAAGTCAATTCTGATTGCGAATATGAAATAAAGACAATTACTACAAAGGGTGATACTGATGCAAGACCGTTATTCACAATTGACCAAAAGGGAATTTTTGAAAAAGAAGTTGATAGGGCTGTTGCTCAAAAGGAAGTAGATTTTGCAGTACACAGTTTAAAGGATGTTCCATCCGAACTAGATGAAAATCTAATACTGGCATCTATCCCTAAACGTGAAGTAGTTAATGATGTGTTTATTTCATTAGATGGTTCAACATTGGATGATATCCGAAAAGGTTCTGTAATTGGAACCAGCTCCCTTAGACGTGCAGTGCAAGTTTCAAGAAAAAGACCTGATCTAATTGTAAAACCAATTCGTGGAAATATTGAAACTAGAATCAAAAAAGCTTCTGGAAAAGATTATGATGCAATTGTTCTTGCACAAGCTGGGATCTCAAGACTTGGTGTGGATGTAAAATATTCTCCATTATCTATTGAAGATTTTTCTCCATCTCCGGGACAGGGTGCCATTGCAATTGTTGCAAGGGCTGATGATTTTCAAACTATTTCAATGCTTAAAAAAATTGAAGATCCTGATTCTCGTTTAGAGATTGAGGCTGAGCGTTCTCTTTCTGACTATGTTGATTCTGGATGTAGATTTCCATTAGGGGCATATGCAAAGTCGAATGGTTCTGAGATGACTCTGTCTGTATCTGCATTTTCAGTAGATGGAAAACAATCTCTTCAGGTAAACAAAACTGGAAAGAAGGATGATCCTGCATCACTGGGAAAAAGTGTTGGAATGGAGCTACGTGAGAAAGGTGTAAATGATCTTGCATTAAATTGGAGAGAAAAAGTAGAGGAATGGAATAAGTCATGACTGGAAAAGTGTATCTTGTTGGTGCAGGACCTGGAGATAGTAAATTAATTACATTACGTGCAGTTGAATTACTTGAAAAAGCAGATGTGGTTTTGTATGATAGATTAGTTAGTAAAAAAATAATTTCAATGATTCCAAAAAAAACTGAAAAAGTCTATGTCGGTCGTGCAGTAGGCGATGATACAACACATCAAAACACAACTAATGATTTGATGGTACAATATGCAAAATCTAAAAAAAACGTAGTTAGACTAAAGGGCGGTGACCCGATTATTTTTGGACGCGGTGGTGAAGAGGCAGAATTTCTTAAAGAAAACAAAATAAAATATGAAATTGTTCCGGGAATTACTTCTGGAATTGGTTCTGCAACATATGCTGGCATTCCGTTAACTCATCGAAAATATGCCTCGTCAGTAGTCTTTGTTACAGGACATGAAGATCCAGAAAAGAAAAAAGAGATTGTCAAATGGAAAAATCTTGCAAAATCAGTTGACACAATTGTAATTATGATGGGCTTATCTAGAATTGATGTTATTTGTAAACAACTAATTGCTGGAGGAATGGATAAAAAAACTCCCGTAGCTGTAATTCAAAATGGAACTACTCCTCAACAAAAAATGATCAAAGGAACAGTCACAAACATTGCAAAAAAAGTCAAAGAAAATAAAATTACTCCCCCAACAAATATTATCATTGGATATGTAGTTGATTTATCCGACACTATAGGGTGGAAATAATGCTTGATGGAAAAACTATTGCCATAACTCGCTCAAAAGATGATGCCTCAGAATTTATCTCTCTTGCTGAGCAAAACAAAGTAATCCCGATCCCATTGCCTACAATAGAGCTTGTCAGTAAGGGTGAAAAAATTGTTGATGACTTTTTGAATCTGGTTGAAACTGAAAATCCTGATTACTCTGTATTTTTAAGCTCAAAAGCAGTAAAGATACTATTTGATACTGCAAAAAATATTGGAAATTTTGAGAAATTACAATTGGCAGTTGCAAATACTGCAGTGATGTCTGTGGGTCCTAAAACTACTAAATCTCTAAAATCATATGGTATCAAAGTAAATCACGAGCCAAAAAACTATTCTTCAGTTGGAGTTGGCGAGGAATTTTCTCAAATTCATGCTGTTGGTAAAAAAGTAATTATTCCTCGCAGTGGCGCATCAAATTCTTTTCTTAAAGAATTACTAAACAAGATTGGAATTGATGTTGTAGAAATTCATCTGTATGATGTATGTGCATTTAGAGACACTACTCAATGGAATGGTTTTCGAGAATTATTTTCTCAAAATAAAGTTGACGGTGTTATCTTTACTAGTGGATCATCTGTTCGTGGATTCTTTGAAATTATGCACAAAGATTATGAAAAATCTGATCTGATTAACCGTCTCTCAAAATTAGCCCTTGTGTGTATTGGCCCTTTCACTTCTGAGGAATTAAAGAAATTTGATGTTTCTTATGTCATATCTGAAACACATACAGTTGCAGGCGCTTTTGATACAATGAAAAACACTCTGACTGCCTAGTCTAAAGTTTAGCTGAAGCTATTTAGCTCTGCCTATTTTTCCTCATGTATTTATAATATAACGGGGTTATGATGGACATGACTGCTGAAAATCTAGACATGGATTATTCAAAATATGACTTTAAGGATTCTACTGAACTATATGTCCACCTTAGCAAGAAAGGCCTGTCTAAGGAAACTGTAATCGAAATTAGTAAAATGAAAGATGAGCCACAATGGATGCTTGATTTCAGATTACGTTCTTATGAAATTTTTATGAAAAAACCCATGCCAACTTGGGGTGGAGATCTTAGTACAATTGATTTCCAAAATATTTACTATTATGCAAAGGCATCTGACAAAGTAGAAAAGAATTGGGATGATGTACCAGATAACGTCAAAAAAACATTTGATAAACTTGGAATCCCAGAAGCTGAAAAGAAATTCTTAGCCGGCGTCGGTGCACAATACGAATCTGAGGTTGTATATCACAGCCTAAGAGAAGACTTGGCAAAACAAGGAGTTCTCTTTTTAGATACTGATGCAGCTCTAAAAGAACATCCAGAATTATTCAAAAAATATTTTGGTAAAATTATTCCTCCAGAGGATAACAAATTTGCCGCATTAAACAGTGCAGTTTGGAGTGGCGGCTCATTTATCTACGTTCCACCAGGCGTTCATATTGACATGCCTTTACAAGCATACTTTAGAATTAATGCAGAAAACATTGGTCAGTTTGAAAGAACACTGATAATTGTAGATGAAGGTGCAGAAGTACATTACATTGAAGGATGCACTGCTCCTGTCTATTCTTCAGAATCCCTTCACTCTGCAGTTGTAGAACTAGTTGCACTCAAAGATGCAAAATTAAGATACACGACCATTCAGAACTGGAGTGCAGATGTTTACAATCTTGTAACAAAACGTGCTTATGCACATGAAGGTGCAACCGTGGAATGGATTGATGGAAACATTGGAAGTAAACTAACAATGAAGTATCCTGGAGTCTATCTTATGGGAGAACGTGCTTATGGTGAAACACTATCTATTGCATTTGCTGGTAAAGGACAACATCAAGATACAGGTGCCAAAATGGTTCACCTTGCACCAAATACTACTTCTAAAGTTACATCAAAGTCCGTAAGTAGATTGGATGGACGTTCCACTTACCGAGGAATGCTACATGTGGCAAAAGGTGCTACTGGTGTAAAATCCACTGTAAGATGCGATGCATTGCTTTTAGATGATACATCTAAAACTGATACTTACCCATACATGGAAATCAATCAAGAAGATGCAACAATCACCCACGAAGCAACAGTTGGAAAAATTGGTGACGAACAAATCTTCTATCTTATGAGTAGAGGATTCAGTGAGGAAGAAGCATTATCTCTAATTGTTAATGGTTTCATGGAACCATTTACAAAAGAATTGCCAATGGAATATGCTGTTGAACTAAACAGACTCATTAAACTTGAGATGGATGATTCGGTGGGATAAACTCCATAAAATATAATTTCGATGAATCATGTCCAATGCACTTCTTTCAAAACTCAGCACTACTCACATTGATGAGATTTGCTCATCAGGAAATGAGCCTGATTGGCTAAAAGATTATAGAAAAAGTTCACTTTCTATCTATGAAAGTTTACCAATTGAAATGTCTCCTCTTTACAACAAATACACTGATGCAAAAAAAATGGATCCAGAAAAAGTATCCCTTTCGACATCCACAACTACAACTGTTCCTGATTTTCTTGAAAAGAGATTAAGTGAGCTAGATAAAGAAATTTGTATTATTCAAATTGGAACTAATGTTCATAAAATAAATCTCCCTGATGAATTAAAATCTAAAGGACTAGTGATTTCTTCAATTTCTGATGCAATTAAAAATAATTTTGAACTGGTAAAAAAAGCATTAGATGCCTCTAAATCTCAAGATGATAAATTTACAGCACTAAATAATGCTGCATTTAATTCTGGAATATTTATTCATATTCCACGTAATTTGGTATTGGACAAACCTATCTACTTTTTGACATGTCTATCTGATGATGATCATTCTGTAATTTCTAGAAATATAATATTTGCAGATGAAAGTAGCAAGGCTGCAATTGTTCAAGAACTGTATTCTCCAAAAACTGAAGCACAACAAGCATATCTTGAATTACTAAACACAAATCTTGCAGCAAATGCACAGCTGGATATCACTACTCTACAAATGATGGATCAACATGCTGTAACCTTTACAACAAGACGAACTGATTTGGCCCAGGATTCAAAAGTAAATTGGTATTCTGGATTATTTGGATCCCTGTTATCTAGATACAAAATTGAATATTTCCTTAATGGTAATGGTGCGTCTTCTAATGACTCTGAAGTGATTTTTGGAAATAATGAACAATCCTTTGATATTCAAACTAATGTAAATCATGAAAGCCCATCTACTGAGGCAAGAGTAGTTGAAAAATCAATTCTAAGAAATAAATCAAAATCTCTTTTCAAGGGCATGATTAGAATTAAAGAAAATGCTGCAAAATCAAATTCATTTTTGTCTGGCCGTTCCATTCTTTTAGATAAAGACGCAAAATCTGATGCAATTCCTGGATTAGAAATTTTCACCAATGATGTAAAGGCTACCCACTCTGCATCTGTTGCACAAATTGATGAGGAACAAATTTTCTATCTTAAAACTAGGTGTCTTACTCAGGAAGAAGCTGAGAGAACAATTGTTGAAGGATTCTTAGAGCCACTTTCAAGAAAAATGTCTTTTCAAGTTAGAGCATGGATTGCTTATCTTATTGAATCTAAATGGGAAAATAAAGAACTTACAATTAACACTGATGCAGAATTGGCAAAATTTGTTGAAATTGAAGAGACTCGTTACAACGAAGATTCTGAAATCGAACAACACTACAAGTATCGGTGATATTTTGTCTGAATGGATTAAAGCTTGCACATTGGAGCAGGTAAAAGATGGTCAACTTTTTGGATTCATACATGAAGGTAAAAAATTACTAATTGCCAATCTCAAGGGAAAAATACATGCAACTGATTTAATTTGTACTCATGCTGATGCAGATCTTTCCACTGGCTTTCTCAGCGATGAAGGTGTTAGATGTCCGTTACATCTTTCTGTTTTTAATTTAGTTAATGGCGAACCTCAAAATCTTCCTGCTGAAACTCCTCTAAAAATATACAATGTTAAAATAGACGCCAACGAAATTTATGTGGAGATTTAAGATATGCAAAGTACAGAATCCTTATTTGAAAATATAAGAAAAGATTTTCCAATTTTAAAAAGAACTGTTAGGGATAACAAATCTCTTGTATATCTTGACAATGCATCTACCACACAAAAACCAAATCAAGTGATTGATGCTATTACTGATTATTATCGAAATCACAATGCAAATATCCACAGAGCGGTTTATGCTCTAGCTGAGGAATCTACTGAAGCCTATGAGGCATCAAGAGATAAAATTGCAAACTTTGTTAACATAAAAAATCGCCAAGAAATCATATTTGTTAGAGGCACTACTGAAGCAATAAATTTAGTTGCATATTCGTGGGGTAGGCCACACATCAAGGAAGGTGACATTATTGTTACAACTGAATATGAGCATCACAGTAACATTGTGCCATGGCAACTCCTTACACAAGAAAAACATGCAAAATTAGAATATATTGGAATGGATGATGACGGTGAATTGATTTTAGATGATCTTGACAAATATCTTGCCACAGGTAAAGTAAAACTTGTAACTTTTAGTTTAATGTCCAATGTTCTTGGAACAATCACTGATGCTGAAAAAATTATTGAAAAATGTAAATCTGCAGGCGTTCTTACTCTAATTGATGGCGCTCAGGCAGTTCCACACATGAAAGTTGATATTGAAAAATTAGGTTGTGACTTTTTTGCATTTTCTGGTCATAAAATGCTGGGGCCTACGGGAATTGGTGTTTTATGGGCTCGAAAATCTGTTTTAGAAACAATGGTTCCATTTCATGGTGGCGGTGACATGATTAGAGAAGTTCACAAATATGAAACTACTTGGAATGACTTACCTTACAAATTTGAAGCAGGTACTCCAAACATTGCAGATGTAATTGGATTTGGGGCTGCGATTGACTATCTTGCAAAAATTGGAATGGATAATATCCGTGAACATGAAATTGAACTAACAAAATATGCTCTCGAGAAACTATCTGCAGTTAAAGGACTTCACATCTATGGTACAAAGGATATTTCAAAACGCGGTGGTGTTATTTCATTTAATTTTGCAGATGTTCATCCCCACGATGTCGCTCAAATCATTGATGAAGAAGGAATTGCTGTTAGATCTGGACATCATTGTGCACAAGTATTGATGGAGAGACTAGACGTTTCAGCCACATCGAGGGCTAGCTTTTACATTTACAATACTAAACAAGACATTGATATTCTGGTAAATTCATTAAATATTGTGGCAAAGGTGTTCAAATTATGAGTAGTAATGCAGACATTTATCATGAAATGATAGTAGATTATTCAAGAAATCCAATAAACTATGGAGAGATTGAAAACCATGATGTGACATTTCATGACTCTAACCCTCTATGTGGTGATAGTATTGATATTGATATGAAAATTGATGAAAACAAAGTTACTGATATTAAATTTCATGGAAAAGGATGTGCCATCTGCATGGCATGCTCTTCAGTTTTAACTGAAATTACAAAGGGAAAAAGTCTTGATGAGGTAAGAGCAATTGAAAAAAATGATGTTTTGGGTGAATTAGGCCTTGAACATCTTCAAGCTGTTAGAATCAAATGTGCATTGCTTTCTCTCAAGGTCCTCAAATCTGCACTTTATACCTACATTGGAAAGAATCTCAGTGAGACTCAAGATGTGGATAAACTAAAAGAAGAGGCAGCAAATCTGTACTAGTATGAGTGATTTTACTCCTACAATTCCGATTGCACTTCAAATAAGAAAAATAATCTTTGAAAAATTCAATGATGTTGATACTAAATTCACAAATGATGATATTTTTGAAATGATAAAATCCAATGGTGACCTTGACCCTTCTTGGATTATTGATGACACTGAATCCTTTTTTACAGATATTTGTGATTCTGGTCTTGCAAGAAATATTGCTCAGAATTTTACTACTGTATATTTGAAATTATTTGATCCTATTGAAAAATTTCATTGTAATGCATGCGACCATGATGTCTATTTGGGTTCATCCGAAGAAAGATTATGTCCAAACCCATCTTGTAAATCCATTATTTAGTTCTGTGTCTAATTGCAGCATCTTCTAACGCTTTGATCATTGGTAATTTTTTTCCTGTAAGATAAAGTACCAACGCACCTCCTGCTGTGCTGACATGATCAATTTTATCTGCCAATCCTTGTTGTTTTAACGCTGTAGTTAGATGTCCTCCACTCACAATAGTTGTTGCCATGGAGTTTGCAACTGCATTGAGCAATGCGTTTGTTCCATAACTAAAGTTTTCTTTCTCAAAAAATCCTGCAGGCCCACTAATGAATACCGTTCCTGCACCTGCAATTAATTTTGAATAATATTCTACAGTCTTTGGACCTAAATCGAATATTTTGTCACCTTTGCCCATTTCCCTTACATCCATCTCCACTCTTTCTCCATCTTTGTTAATTGCAATATCCACCGGGGTTGCAAATACATCTGGATATTCTCCAATCAATGAGTGAGCTTTTGCAACAACTTCGTCTTCTCGTTTTATTCCGAGTGGTGATTTGATTCTAGCTTGAGCGCGCATGAAGACATTGCCAATTAATCCTGTTAATAGAACATGATCTGCACGACCATTTTGAATCAATAATTTTATTGCCTCTAATCTGTCTGGAATTTTAGATCCTCCTAACACAATCACGTGAGGGGCTTTGGCTACTGTCATTATTTCATCTAGATTTCTTACTTCTCTCTCTACAATTCTTCCTGCACATGCAGGTAACACTTGTGCAAATCCTACAATTGATGGGTGTGATCTGTGTGCACTTGGAAATGAATCTAATACACAGAGATCAAATAATTTTGATAAACGTGAAACCATGATTGTTTTAGCTGCATTTTCTGGAGTAAATTCATAATTTTCTTCAGCACATAATCGAAGATTATCTAAAAGTAAAATTTCTCCATTTTCTAAGTTTTTGATTGCATTTTGTGCAGCTTCTCCGATTGTATCTTCTACATATTTTATTTTTTTATTCATTAATTTTTCAAGAACTTTGGCATGTTTGTCCATCCCGATATATTCATTATTCCCAACTCTTCCCTGATGTGAGCCGATGACTACCTTTGCTTCTTTTAGTGATTGTAAAGTTTCAATTGCTTCTTCAATTCTTTTAGTACCTGAAATTTCCAACGTTTCGGGGTTTATTGGGCAGTTCATATCGACTCTTAAAAAAACGGTCTTACCTTTTAGGTCAAAATCATCTAGTGTGAGAACCTTCACATTTTGTCTATTGTCCACTTGGTTAAATTCTTTGAGCCGATCAGAATCCTTTCTTTTATCTTGTTTCTAAACTCTCTTTGACATTTTCAAAACTTATCTATTGACAAAAATTAAAAGATACGTGCTTGAGGTTCAATTAATTGCAAAATTGGATTTTTGATATTCGGTCTCGCTCATTTGTTTTTCTTACAATTTTCTTTTTAATTATCACAGCTATGGTATATTCTGGAATCACAGAAACCTTTGATCATAATGTCATATTGTTTTTTTCTGAAAATGTTGGGAATCCTTCACTTGATCTCATAATGCAATCTATGACAGAAAGCGGTGAGGCTTTGTGGATGTTGGGTTTTGCAATTTTGATATTAATAATTCCAAGAACCAGAAGAGTGGGGGTCACCTTGATGATTTTAATTGTAATTTCAACATTGCTTACTGGTTATGTTAAATGTGGTGTTGACCGTGATAGGCCTGATTTTGAGTATGAATCCGTTTCATTTCCCGTACCTGTAAGCAAAGATACCTTTGCCTTGTTTTGCGAGGGTGGATATGATGCATCATATCCTTCTGGTCATGCAGCAAGGTCGATGATATTTGCAATTATTTTGGGATATGCACTATCTGAAAGATTTCCACGTGGTGCATATCTGATGTTCCTGTATCCTATTTTGATTTCATTGAGCAGACTCTATGTTTTGGAACACTATCCTATGGATGTAATTGGCGGTGCAGTAATTGGAGTTATGTTATCTGGAGTTATGGCAAAGAGAACCAAACTTTACAAAATTTTTGATAAATCAATAACCTAATTCTGTTAAAACATCCCGGTGTATCAGAACTATTGCATAGTGGTCGTCATCATGATGGTATGTCCAATATTTGATATCTCTGTCTTCTTTTTTTTGTCTTAGGCCTGTGGTAATTCCTGTTGTTACAGTGTATCCTATTCTTTTAGCAATTTTTGATTCTTTTGGCATCAATACCTTGTATCCTTCTTTTTTTCCTTTGAATCCTAGATTCACCATCTTTTCTACGGCAATCATTGCCTCTTTCTCATCTTTAACATCGAATGTTTTAGATATTTGCAAATCATTTGGATGAAATTCCATAATTTTAGTAACCTCTCTTTACTAATATTTTTTAAAAAATCCCTTTTAGCGATCAATTGAAGTTAATTTTCTTTACATGAAAGTCAAATCATGGTCATATTCACCACTTAACCGACTCTTTTATCTTGATTCAATCATTGGTCTCATTAGATAAACTCGTAATTCAATTACGACAAAAAAAACAAGAAGCAACTAAACTTCGTCAAAAAGCTGAAAATCAACTTAAAGAACTGCGTTCTACAGAAAAACGCTCTTCATCCGGTCTTCAAACAATTGACAAGAAAATTGAATCTGAACGAGAAGAATCCACTGATGTTTCGACAGTTCTTTTAAGAAAAAATGCTCAGTTGGAAAGTATTGGACGATTGATAACCACGGCAGAAGACAGACTTGCTAAGGAAAAAGAGGCAATAGACCAGGCTGAGCAAGAAATTGAATTCGCTGAAAGCCCAATTGAAAAGGAAAATGCTGAGGCCAGATTACGTTCATTAAATGATCATGTAAATGAATTAGTTGAGGAAATTAAAAGCAGAGAAAAAACTGCTAAAAAGATTTCTGATGATGTTGCAAATTTCTCTGACATTAAATCAAAAATTGTTTCAAAAATCCAAAAACAAACTAAATCAAAACCTTCTTTGCGTGAAACCAAAGTTGAAAGTCATAAGGCAGCACAAAAATTCATCAAAGAATTAGAACGACGAACAAAAGCCGAAGAATCTGCACAAAAATCGTTAGAAAATGCATATTCCAAATTAAAAGCATTATTGGCAAAGAAAAAGACTGCATCTAAAAAGAGTCCGGCAAAGAAAAAGACTGCATCTAAAAAGAGTCCGGCAAAGAAAAAGACTGCATCTAAAAAGAGTCCGGCAAAGAAAAAGACTGCATCTAAAAAGAGTCCGGCAAAGAAAAAGACTGCATCTAAGAAGAGTCCGGCAAAGAAAAAGACTGCATCTAAGAAGAGTCCGGCAAAGAAAAAGACTGCATCTAAGAAGAGTCCGGCAAAGAAAAAGAC
>NZ_JBSWSN010000011.1:0-8663 GCF_054095935.1 Candidatus Nitrosopumilus sp. bin_32a
TCTACTGACATCATTACAGGCACAAACTCTACTGACATCATTACAGGCACAAACTCTACTGACATCATTACAGGCACAAACTCTACTGACATCATTACAGGCACAAACTCTACTGACATCATTACAGGCACAAACTCTACTGACATCATTACAGTTCTTCTTCCAAATGCTACCGAATCCTGGTCATTTGATACTCAGGTTAATGGCTCTAGATTCATAGGAGATGTATACATTGAGGAGAGTGATTCCAGTCTAATTTTAGATGGTGACGGTTATCTATCAAATGATGGGAATTCAACCAGTAATCTATCCAATCTCTCAGTCACTGCTTGGGTTAATCCTGATTATTCAGGCGGATCTTCTGAATTTACAGTAATTAGCAAGGAAAAATCTTTTGCTTTAACAATTAACAATAATATCGAACCAAAACATATTGCTATTTTTTCAGTATTTGATGGAATAAAGTGGCACACAGTACAGACTACAGAAGAAATTGGTGATGATTGGTCACATATTGCTGCAACATTCAATGGAACAACATTATCAATTTATACAAATGGAACTCATTCTAACACGAACAAATCAATTGAAAAAATTGAATTAACAATAAAAGGACAACTTGAAGTTAAAACAATAGAAACAATTGAATCTACGTCGGATGTTGTAGTTGGTGCATCTCTTGACAATAATAGATCACTTGATGATGTAACAAAACAATTCCATGGTGAAATAAAAGAAGTTAATGTATTTAATGTATATCTAACTGCAGAACAAGTTACAGAAATATATTTACAAACATTACCAATAATTGAATCATTATACAATAATACTACAACAGAAATTATTGAAGAAAAAGATATGGTTATTGATGTTTTTGCATCAATACCAATTACAAATGCAACTAATGCTAATGGAACTAGTATTGATATAATTGATATTGATATCACAAACTCAACTGACACTATAATCACATTTAATGAAACACAAAATTATATTCCAATTGAATTAGAAACATTAAATGACGAACTTAACAAATTAACTATTTCAACGTGGATTAATCCTTCTTACACATCAGGTTCTGCAGAATTTACTGTTGTATCAAAAGAAAATTCATTTATTCTTGGAATCAATAATATTTATTCACCTGAAAAAGTTCCAACCTTTGCAATCTTTGATGGAATTACATGGACAAAAATTATTGGTAAAACGCAGATTAATGATTGGTCTAATCTTGTTGCAATTATCAATGGAACAGAAATTTCGTTATATCTAAATGGCAATTTAGAAGCACGTGGATCAATTCCTAAATCGTTTACAATATTAGAAGGCAAAGTAACTCCTGTATCAGCTGAAATTGCAGAAAATAATTCTGATGTGATCGTTGGAGCATATCTTAATACCCTTAGAAGCAAGGTAACCCTTTCAAACCACTTTTCAGGCATGGTTGATGACGTTCTCATCTATAAAAAAGCCCTATTTGAGAACCAAATCAAGGAGATTTATGCAGGTTATGTTATGGCACCAACAAATTATGACATTCCATTTGAATCACAACAATTGACATTTACTGATACAATTACAGTATTCCTGAACAATGTAACAGTATCACAAATAATTCCTGTTGATCCAATTGATGTTATATCTGTTGATCCATTATCTGTAGAATTATTATCATTTACAGATCATGTAACCTACAATGTAAATGATCGTGTAAATGAATCTATGAATAAATCAACAGTAGAAACAATGATGTTTTCTGATGAAGTTGTTGCTACAATTATTTCTGGAAATCTAACCACTCAAAATACTAAATCACAAATAATTCCTGAATCACTATCACTATCTGATATTGTTTTAATAACAATTAATAATATACACCTAGTATCGCTTTTTGAAACCTTATCAGTTGATTCAATGCTATTGATAAATAATTACACAATCCCTGCAGACAATGTTGTTTCTGATATGTATCTGGATCATGATATAATCGAAATTAACAAACAAGTAACTTGGACACAGGATGTAACATTCTCAAATAACACTGAATCAATTGCAGTAGAAATTCCAGCTGATGCTGAAATTCTTAAAATAAAAACACATAACAATACTTCAGAAACTATATTGTTTGATTCTTCAAATTATGTTCAGAATAATTCTACTAATACTGGATTATATGATGATGCAGATATTTCAGATAAGGATCTAAAGAAATACTTTAGACTAGTTGATTCAGTACAAACAATTCAGTCGCAAATTAATTCTACAAATGAAAAAATTTCATACTATGCAAATCTTGATACTGCAAAAGCACACAAAAAATTAGATAAACTAACTGAAAATCTTGACAAACTATCAGATAAATTAGAGAATAAGTTAGAAAAGCTTTCAAACACAATTCCTCTTGCGTCTCTTCAGCAAGTAAATGAGATGCTCCAAGAAGACAAACCACTAAAAGTTTTGATTCTTAACAACACTGATGATGACATTGAATTAACATTTACTACACCTGCACCATTTACTGTAGAGCAAAACAATTCCACCAATGACAAATATGACAAAAAGATCACAGTTTCCCATGAATCTGCCTTACACTATACCAATGTCACAGCATTCTCTGATATTCCTGAAAAACTAGTAGAGGCAGGCACTGATTTCAAGCTGTTTTGGAACATTAACGATACCAGAGTAAACGTAACTGACGATCCAAGATTTGAAGTAGAATTTGTAGATACTGATGCAAACGGCATTGTAGATCAGATGAAATGGATTGTACCAAAATTATCTGAGCAAGAATTTGATATTGAGGCAGATCTTGAGATAATCAACGTACAGAGCTATCCTGCATTAGGCGGAATCTGGAAGGTAAAATTCACAACAAACGGTACTGCAGATCTAATAATCTCTGCAGTAAATGGTACAACATTTGGTTTAGAATCTCCAGATGATCTTACATTCCTTGAACTAAACAACGGTACTCATACAATCAATCCTATGGTTAATGGAAATACAATTACTTACTACAACTATTCAAGTACAGAAGAAGGATTTGAGGCATCACAAGTATTAACTCCATTCAAACATCATTTGATGTTCCAGTTTGGTAACAAGACTGCATTTGCACACAATTCTGCATTTGTTCCAAACGGTCCACAGGTAATTCTCTTACATGGTGATCCTATAGTTCTTGGTTCGCCTGATACTGAAGATGACTTGGCAGTAACTAATGCTGTAATACCAGGTTGGGATGAATCAGCTGGCAGACAAGACCCTATCTATACACATGATAGCGCAGGTGGTGGTTGTAACGGAATTTCTGATTCATGTACTGAAATTCAAGTTTCAGAAGCAGGAACATACAGAGTCAATTATGGATTGAGTATAACTCCGTCTTCAATCAGTGCTGCTAGATACCAGGCAATCTCATTTATACAAAATGATACAGATGGTACTGGCGGATATGCCACTGGTGCGGGAATGTCATGCTATGATGGTGCATATGAAAGATCTACTGATAACCATAGAACTGCTGTCTGGTCTGGTGAGTGTCTTGTAGAACTAGATGCAAATGGAAAAGTTAGAGTTGGACTATCAAAAGTCTCATCAACTACTGGTTCTGGAACTTATTCATTTGCAAACGATGAGAACTGGTTCAATATGCAAAAGGTAGAAAATCCTACAATATCCCTTAGAAAGTCTGGTGCCTCTCTAACTGTCAATAATACACCAGATCTTATGACATTTGTCAATGCAGATATTGTAACTTATGATACTAGCACTTTTACATTTGATGGCTCTTCTGCCAATTCTGAAATCACAGTTGATGAGGATGGATTTTACAAGGTTTCATACAGTGCAGTTTATGCAAGTCCAAACAACAGAGCATCCATAATAGGTAAAATCCAAACAGACACATCTGGTTCATTTGTTGATGATGTGTATGGTGGAAGCATATCTTATAACAGAAATGCTGATGGTATTACACAAGCTGCATTATCATCATCTACAATTTTGGAACTTTATGCAGGAGACAAGATAAGATTTGTATCAGTTGATGAAACATCCAGAACTTCAACTGCTACAAACTATCATCTTGATGTAGAATATATTGGAACAGATTCTTCTGCAAATGTTCTTAGAGTTCATAACTCTGCAGGAGGTGTAAACCTTGATGATGTATCTGACGTTCTAGTAGACTGGAACAGCTCTAATGAAGAAGGCAGTCACTTTACGTTCACTGGAAATACTTCAGCAATACAATACGGTCCATTCACATTTGATGCAGACAATGATGCTGACGAGTCTGCATGGTCTTGGGACAATCCTGCAGCAGTTACAGATCAATTAGCAGCTTCAGGTACAGCTAGATCATGGTCACATGATACTAATGAAACACCATCAACTGGTATGGGTCCCTGTGCAGGACAAGGCGGAAGTGCAACTTGTGGTGTACTTGCAGATGGGTATGTCTATACTGAAGCATCTAGTCCTGCTGCAGCAAATGATATTTTCTATATGACACTAAATCAGGTTTTAGATGCAAATCAATATGATTGGGATGTTGAATTTTTCTGGAATCAAAGAGGTAATAGTAATCTTGCAACAGTTGAAGTCCAAACTAATGAGAACGGTGCAGGATGGGTTACTAGAGGAACATATGCTCAAAGTGGTCCTGATTTAGCTACCAGTGCTGATCCAGCTCCTTGGAATCAAGAAAATCTAGACTTGTCTGGAATAGTTAGTAATGCTTCGACTCAAATCCGATTCAAAGTCACATTCCCATCTTCAGGAACAATATGGAATAACGACTTTGGTTTGGATACCATTACAGTTTCAGGATCATTTGGAACGCCATCTGAAGAAATTACAGTAAATGTTGATGGTTTGTATCATGTTGCATACGGAGTTGCTTCTGCTCATACTGTTAGTGATGCTGAAAGATTTGGATCAAAAACAAGAATACAGATAGATTCAGGAAGTGGATATCAAAATGCTAAAGCATGTTTTGGTGATAGTTTTGCTAGAGGAAACGACGGTTCATCTAATAATCATAACATTGCAACAGCTGCTACAAGCTGTATATTGGATTTGAAGGGAGGGGATACAATCAGAGTCATCAGTCTTCGTTCAAGTGATGAGCTCACTGGCGCTGATCATAATACAATACCTGATAGAGTTTATCTTTCTATTCAGAGTTTGTCAATCAGTAATCCACCATTACAAGAATCACTATCACTTAATGCTCAGGTGATTGCTACTCTGATTAAGAACTTGCAAGAAACATTGACAATTTCTGATGATGTAATAACTATAAAAGATGCATCTGTCTCACTAACTGAATCACTTACACTAGATGACGGTTCTATTTTCATAGATAAGGACGGCCAAGTTCTTGTCGCCTTTACAGAGACACTATCACTTGATGATGATCCAATTACAAACTTGGTTCTACCACTCAAATTCACTGAATCAGTATCCATTTCAGATCAAGTTGATTATTCTTTTGCAGGAGTCATCTCACTCACTGAATCACTTACACTAGATGACACAGCTGAAGGTGAAATATTCATTCCAGCAAATCCGGACTTTAAGGTACAGTATGGCACATTTGCAATTTCAGATACTTCGGCTTCTGGAACAATAACTAGCTCAGGTGGTACAGACTTTGATGTTTGTACTGGTGACTGTTTCATCATGCAGACAAGTACAAGACAGACTGGTATGGGCCAAACCAGTGGAGGTGGTACACAAAATGCAGATGATGTAACCACATACATCTCAAATGATGGTGGCTTGACTTCTGCTGGCACTGTTACATTTACCAGAGCAGGTACAACAAATGACGACAGAATTGCATGGCAGATTCTAGAATATGTTGGTCCTGTAAATGGTCCAAACGAGATGAAGGTACTTGATACTGGAGTCTGTTCTTTTGGCAGTACCGCAGCTGACTGTACAGGTAGCACCATTGGTAGTGTACAAGATGACAATGATGTTGCAGTAATCATTACTGGTGTGTCAAACCCTGATACTGGAGCTTCAGATTATGAGACAGGACTAGTTACAACAGAATGGAAGGGTGCAAGCAACGTACCAGTATTCAACAGAACTGCAACAGGTACTGATGCAATCAATGTATCATATGCCGTAGTAGAGTTTACTGGTATAAACTGGAACCTTCAAAGAATCGAACATGAAGGATCTGATCTAGGTCTTTCTCAAGAAGAAACAATCTCTGATGTAGGTGATCTTTCAAGGGCATTTGTCTTACAAGCCCAGCAAAGAAATGCTGATAGTGCAACATCTGACGGTCTATGTGAGACAGGTGAACGAGTATGGCTATCTGACACGGATACTCTATCATTTTCACACGAGTTTGGTGGTGACGCTTGTACATACAATAATCAAATGAATAAAGTAGTTTGGATTCTATCAAACTCTAATACGCAAACTGGAAAGAAGATGATCGTAGAGCACCAGCAACCAACTGATCAACTAAACACATCTGGTTCAGAAGAAGAAAACTGGCAGAGAAGCATCAATACCCTAACTTATGGTACTGATGAGGCTTCAATATTTGGATTTACATCAAACTCTGATGGTACAGATAATTCCTATCCAAGAGGTACAATTGTTGCAAGACTAACTGACTCTACTACTGCTGATTTCTGGCAGTCAGATACTGGTCAAGAGCAAGGATACTCTTTCAGTATAGTTCAATGGCCTCGTTCCAAGGCATTGTCTTTTACATTGGAGGAAAACTTGTCGTTATCAGATGATGTTAATTCAATAAAACCATATATTGAATCATTATCGCTAGTTGATTCAGTAGAAATCATCAAAGATGCATCTGTCTCACTAACTGAATCACTTACACTAGATGACGGTTCTATTTTCATAGATAAGGACGGCCAAGTTCTTGTCGCCTTTACAGAGACACTATCACTTGATGATGATCCAATTACAAACTTGGTTCTACCACTCAAATTCACTGAATCAGTATCCATTTCAGATCAAGTTGATTATTCTTTTGCAGGAGTCATCTCACTCACTGAATCACTTACACTAGATGACACAGCTGAAGGTGAAATATTCATTCCAGCAAATCCGGACTTTAAGGTACAGTATGGCACATTTGCAATTTCAGATACTTCGGCTTCTGGAACAATAACTAGCTCAGGTGGTACAGACTTTGATGTTTGTACTGGTGACTGTTTCATCATGCAGACAAGTACAAGACAGACTGGTATGGGCCAAACCAGTGGAGGTGGTACACAAAATGCAGATGATGTAACCACATACATCTCAAATGATGGTGGCTTGACTTCTGCTGGCACTGTTACATTTACCAGAGCAGGTACAACAAATGACGACAGAATTGCATGGCAGATTCTAGAATATGTTGGTCCTGTAAATGGTCCAAACGAGATGAAGGTACTTGATACTGGAGTCTGTTCTTTTGGCAGTACCGCAGCTGACTGTACAGGTAGCACCATTGGTAGTGTACAAGATGACAATGATGTTGCAGTAATCATTACTGGTGTGTCAAACCCTGATACTGGAGCTTCAGATTATGAGACAGGACTAGTTACAACAGAATGGAAGGGTGCAAGCAACGTACCAGTATTCAACAGAACTGCAACAGGTACTGATGCAATCAATGTATCATATGCCGTAGTAGAGTTTACTGGTATAAACTGGAACCTTCAAAGAATCGAACATGAAGGATCTGATCTAGGTCTTTCTCAAGAAGAAACAATCTCTGATGTAGGTGATCTTTCAAGGGCATTTGTCTTACAAGCCCAGCAAAGAAATGCTGATAGTGCAACATCTGACGGTCTATGTGAGACAGGTGAACGAGTATGGCTATCTGACACGGATACTCTATCATTTTCACACGAGTTTGGTGGTGACGCTTGTACATACAATAATCAAATGAATAAAGTAGTTTGGATTCTATCAAACTCTAATACGCAAACTGGAAAGAAGATGATCGTAGAGCACCAGCAACCAACTGATCAACTAAACACATCTGGTTCAGAAGAAGAAAACTGGCAGAGAAGCATCAATACCCTAACTTATGGTACTGATGAGGCTTCAATATTTGGATTTACATCAAACTCTGATGGTACAGATAATTCCTATCCAAGAGGTACAATTGTTGCAAGACTAACTGACTCTACTACTGCTGATTTCTGGCAGTCAGATACTGGTCAAGAGCAAGGATACTCTTTCAGTATAGTTCAATGGCCTCGTTCCAAGGCATTGTCTTTTACATTGGAGGAAAACTTGTCGTTATCAGATGATGTATCAGCTAATCTAAAACTCGTACTTACAGAATCACTGTCCCTAGATTCAACTGCAACAACAACCAAAGCTGCATCTGTCTCACTAACTGAATCACTTACACTATCTGATACTATCAACAAAAACATCCCTGTCTCACTAACTGAATCACTTACACTATCTGATACTATCAACAAAAACATCCCTATTTCACTAGATGAATCACTCACATTCACAGATAACATCTCAAGATCTGCATCTGTCTCACTCACAGAATCACTATCACTAAATGACGGTACAGTAGATACAACCAAAGCTGCATCTGTCTCACTCACAGAATCACTATCACTAAATGACGGTACAGTAGATACAACCAAAGC